>CAZGOH010000104.1:0-6099 GCA_964527195.1 uncultured Methyloversatilis sp. | reverse complement strand
CTTGTAGAAGTCGATGGCGTCGCGCAGCGGCAGGCTTTCGAAGGGCGCATCGAACAGGCCGGGCTGGATGGCCTTCTGCTGCGCCGCTTTAGCTGTCTTCGCCGTCCTGCCAGCGCCGACTTTTCGCGCCGCCGACAGAATGCTCGCCGGGTCGATGCGCTCATGCACATGCAGGGTGACGGTGTCGACGGCGAAGCTGGTGCGCTCGGCCTTGCCGGTCCAGCTTAACGTCGGGTCGAGATGCGGGTCGTGCTGCCAGCGCGTCTTGCCCTCGTCCGGATCGGTGGCCGGCGTGACCATGCCGACCTCGGGATTGTTCTTGCGCCGGTCGGGATGGCGGTAGCTGAGGATGTCGGCCACGGGGGCGGCGGATTTCTTGGTCATGGCGCAGGAATTTCCAGATCCTTGCAAATCTTGCGGGCGAGAAAGTCGTTGATCTCGCGATGGCGCGGCACGGTCGTCGCCTTGCCGGTCGCGCGATTCACATAGACCGAATGGCTACCGCCCTCGCGCAACAATTGGCAACCAAACCGTTCCAGGTAACGGATCAGGTCGAGCCGCTTCATGCAGCAACGAGATTAAGCGGTTCGCGAATGATGCGTTTGCCGAGCAAGGATTCTTCCGCCAGCGTGCGATTGGCTTCGAGCACCAGTTGCACCGCCTCGGCCAGATTGCGGCGCGCCTCGTCCAACGTTTCGCCTTGCGTATTGGCGCCGGGGATTTCTTCGACAAACGCGATATAGCCTTCGGGAACTTGCTCGAAAACTGCGGTGAATTGCATGGCGTGCTCCTTGGTGGTGTGACTTCGAGTATATGTCAATCGCTTCAAACTGCCGCCGTCTTGCCAGCGCCGACTTTCACGCACCGGCTCGCGGCACGACATGCACCCGCAGCCAGGCCGCGAAAGCGCCCTCCTCGATCTCGCCGGCCGCGACGGCAAGCATGACCTGTGTTGCCTCGATCTGCGTCGCTTGCAGACGATAACTGTTGAGCCCGAGAAACAAACCGACCGCCAGAAATGCGGCCCGCTTGTTACCATCGGCGAAAGGGTGATTCTGCGCCAAGCCGCAACCGTAAGCCGCTGCAAGATCGCACAGATCCGGCTGTCCATAGGCGGCCAGATTCAGCGGTCGCGCCAAGGCGGAATCGAGCAGACCCTCGTCACGCAAGCCCGGCAAACCGCCATGTTCCGCGAGACTTTCCCCGTGAAGCAGCAACAAAACGCGTTTGTCGATCCAGCGTGCGACGCCGCTCATTTCGCCAAGGCATGAAAGGTGTCGCGAAACTCGTGCATGAACTCGCGCCCGAGCGCCAACTGTTCGTTCAGTGCCGGATCGTATGGCGTGAGTTGAAAGCCTTCCGGCGTCTCGGAAAGATGCACGGCGTCGCCTTTTTCAAGCTTCAGCGCCGCCAGCGCCTCCTTGGGCAGCACGACGCCAACCGAATTGCCGATTTGGGTGAGTTTCAGGGTGAAATGCATGGCGCTCTCCAATAAGCGTTATTACAGGCGTAATAATACGCCGCTCGCCGTCCCGCCAGCACCGACTTTCAGAAACCTTCGTCTGCCCGCAGCAAACGCCACTGGCCCGGGGGCAGGTCGCCGAGCATCACGCGGCCGATGCGCACGCGCTTGAGGCCCGTGACGCGCAGGCCGACGAGCTCGCACATGCGACGAATCTGCCGCTTCTTGCCTTCCCTGAGGATGAAGCGCAACTGATCTTCGTTCTGCCAGCTCACCCTGGCGCGCTTCAAAGGTTTTCCATCGAGCGACAAACCGTGGTTGAGACGCTTGAGGCCCGCATCGTCGAGTTTTCCCTCGACGCGCACGAGATACTCCTTCTCGATGTCGCTGTGCTCACCGATGATCTGCCGCGCCACGCGGCCGTCCTGCGTGAGCACCAGGAGGCCGGTGGAGTCGATGTCGAGCCGGCCAGCCGGAGCGAGTCCCTTGAGGATGCCCGGACGAAAGCGCGGCTGGTCGTTTTCCATCTGGTTCTCGGGCTTCACCAGCACAACGGCGGGCTGGTAACCATCCTCGGCCTGCCCGGAAACGTAGCCGACCGGCTTGTGCAGCAGGATCGTCGCAAGAGACTCCTGCTGCCGGCGCGCCGCGGTTTCAAGTTCGATCTTCGCATCGGGTGCAGAGCGCATGCCCAGCGTCGCCGGCACGCCATTCACCTTGACGAGTCCGCGTTCGATGTAAGCGTCGGCCTCGCGCCGCGAACACAGGCCGCGCGCCGCCATCAGCTTCGAGACTCTCTCGCCTTGCGTATCATGCATGGCCCGATTGTAAAGGCCTCGACAGGCTCCCCATGCTTTCCTACCGACATGTTTTTCACGCCGGCAACCACGCCGACGTTCTCAAGCACACCGTGCTGCTCGCGGTGCTCGCCCACATGAACCGCAAGGACAAGCCCTATTGGGTGATCGACACCCACGCGGGCGCCGGCGGCTACCGCCTCGACGTCGGACGCGCGCGGACGCACGCCGAGCATCCGGAGGGCATCGGCCGCCTCTGGGCGCGCAACGATCTGCCGCCGCTGCTCGCCAGCTACGTGGCGGCGGTGCGCGCCGACAATCCGGACGGACAACTGCGCCGCTATCCCGGCTCGCCGTTGTTGGCCTGGCGTGCGATGCGCCCGACCGACCGGCTGCGGCTCTTTGAACTGCATCCGGCCGACGTCAAGCTGCTCGCCCAGAACATCGCCGGCGCCGCGCCGGATGCGCAAAAACGCGTCGCCATCCGTCAGGAAGACGGCTTCGCCGGCATGAAGGCGCTACTGCCGCCGCCGCCGCGTCGCGGCCTGGTGCTGATCGACCCCGCCTACGAAGACAAGCGCGATTACGCAGCGGTCGTCACGGCGCTGAAGGAAGGCTTGCAGCGTTTTCCCACCGGCACCTTCATGCTCTGGTATCCGCTGCTGCAGAAAAACGAAAGCATCCAGCTACCCGACAGGCTGAAAAAGCTCGCGCCGGACTGGCTCGACGCGACGCTGACGGTGCGTCTGCCCGCCAGGGAGGGCACGGGCATGCACGGCAGCGGCGTGTTCATCGTCAACCCGCCCTGGACGCTGGCGGGCGAACTCGCAAGCGCCCTGCCCTGGCTCGCCGACACGCTGGCCGTCGATCCGGCGAAAGTCGGCGCCGGCAGCACGCTGCTCGATTCTTCGCTCAGTTCTTCGCCGAGCGCGCGGCCAGCATCGCCAGCATCTCGGTGACGTTTTCCGGCGCGATGTCCATGCCGAACTCGTCGCCGGGATTGACGACGATGGCAAAACCCGGCGCCATGCGTTCCACCACCCACTCGAATTCCGCCAGCAAGCCGCCGCTGTAACCGGGAATCGCGGCGAGGAAAGCCTGCGAACGCTCCGGGCTGGTGAACAGGACGAGGATGTTCTGGCCATCTTCGTCCTGCACCACCAGCGGCGTTGCCTTCGTCGTGCTCTGGAAGCCGGCGATGCCGTGATCCTTGTCGTCCCTGATCGGGATGAAGACCTGCTCGACGAGCAGTTCGCGCATGAAATCCGCAGGGGATAGTTCGCCGTTCATGGCGGCGCGCAGCTTGCGCTCGAGTGGATTGCGCGTTTCGATGGTCTGGTCCTGCATGGCGTTCCCCGCGTGGTTGTCGTTCGGGCCAGATGGGTGCGGCCTGTGCTAGATTCAAGCACAGCCATCCGCACCGCCGTCCCGCCAGCACCGACTTTCACGCCATGCACACCGAAACCTTCATCGCCGGCAAGGATGCCGCGCTCGAAACCTCCATCGCCACCATGCGGCACAGGCTGGCGCAGCTCGGCTTCCACATCGAGGAACGTTCCTCATCGAGGAACGTTCCTGGCTCAACCCGGTGGAAGGCGTCTGGTCGGTGCATATCCGCGACAGGGACTGCCCGCAGATGTTCACCAACGGTAAGGGCGCGTCACGACTCGCCTGCCTCGCCAGCGCGTTCGGCGAATTCTTCGAGCGGCTGTCCACGCGCTACTTCTGGAACCACGTTTACCTTGGCGCGCAGACCGCCGCCGCGCCCTTCGCCCACGATCCGCGCGAACAGTGGTTCGCCGTCCCCGCAGATGGCTGCTGGCCGAACGGCCTGCTGACGCCCGAGCTGCAAGTCTTTTACAACCCGAGCGGCGAGGTCGCCGCGACAGCGCTCGTCGACTTCAACACCGGCAATGCCGCGCGCGGCATCTGCGCCCTGCCCTATACGCGCCAGCGCGACGGCGCGACGGTCTGGTTCCCGGTGAACGTCATCGGCAACCTGTATGTGAGCAACGGCATGTCGGCCGGCAACACACCGGCCGAGGCGCGCACGCAGGCGCTGTCGGAAATCTTCGAGCGCCACGTCAAGTTCCGCGTCATCGCCGAAGGCCTCTGCCTGCCCGAGGTGCCCGAGGACGTGATCGCGCGCCATCCGCACGTCGCCGCCGGCATCGCCGGACTCCGGGCGGCAGGCTTCGGCATTTTCGTGCGCGACGCATCGCTCGGCGGCGAATATCCGGTCATCAACGTCACTTTGCTCAACCCGCGCGATCAGGGCTGCTACGCGAGCTTCGGCGCGCATCCGCGCTTTGCCATCGCGCTGGAACGGGCGCTCACGGAGCTCTTGCAGGGCCGCGCCCTCGACGCGCTCGACGGCTTTCCGCCGCCAGGCTTCGACCTCGACGAGGTGGCGAGCGCGCCCAATCTCGAAATCCATTTCGTCGATTCGAGCGGCATCCTGCACTGGAACTTCCTCACCGACACGCCGGACTTTCCCTTCCACGACTGGGACTTCAGCACGCCGGACACCGCCACCGCGCACGACTGCGCCTGGCTCGTCGAGCGCATCCACGCGCTCGGCCACGATGTTTATATCGCGGACTACGACCGCTTCGGCGTCTATGCCTGCCGCATCCTCGTGCCGGGCATGTCGGAGATCTATCCTCTCGAGGATCTCGCCTGGGAAAACAACAGCGTCGGCAACGCGCTGCGCGAACCGATCCTCTCCCTGCCGGAACTGGACGACGACGCCTGCGCCTCCCTTCTCGACGCGCTCGACGACAGCAGTATCGACGACCAGAAGCTGGTGCGCGCACTGATCGGTCTCGTGGCCGATCCGGGCACGCTCTGGGAGGACCTGCGTGTCGGCGAACTGAAGGCCCTGCTGGCGCTCGCCTGCGGCGACCCCGACGCGACTGCCGAAGGGCTCGACTGGATCGCGCATTTCGCGCAGATCGATCCGCAACGCGGCCGCATCTATCGCTGCATCGACGCATTGCTGCGGCTTGACGAACTCGAACGGGTCGATGCCTGCCGCGAAGCGCTGGAACTGCTGCACGGCGCCGATACCGTCTCCCAGGCCGAAGCACTCATCAAGGGCGAGCAACGCTTCTTCGGCGTCGCCGCGCCGGGCCTGTCGCTACAGGGCTGCGGGGCACATCAAAGCTTGCTGGCCGCCTACGAAAAAGCGCAGCGGGCCGGCTGACTCTTCACGGCCGCGCCAGCAAGCCGACGTCGCCACCAGGACGACCGGAATGCCGGCTCGGAACCGCAAGCCCACAGCCCGACCGCCACAACGACCCATACCGCCCGCCGCATCCTCACTACCGTTTGCCGAAACATGCACGAAACACCTGCCAGAAAAGAGGGCCGATTATCCACCATCAGACGTATTGACGCTCCAGGCGGAAACCCCTATCATCCGCGCCTCGATTCCTCGATAGCTCAGTCGGTAGAGCGCCGGACTGTTAATCCGTAGGTCCCTGGTTCGAGCCCAGGTCGAGGAGCCAAATTGATGAATAGAGCCTCTGCATAGTCAGGGGCTTTATTTTTTAATTTTGTCAGTTTTTGGCATCTGCGAGCACAGAAATAGGCATCTAGCTCTTCGGTCAAAAAATAGCCTCATGACAGACTGGATTGTTAGAATCTTTGAAAATAATTCAAGGATGCCTCATGAAAAAAACTATCCTAGCTATCGCTGTTTCATCACTGTCTTTTTCGGTTTTTGCCGTTGATCAGATTTATTGGGGTGGCGATATCCTCACCATGCGTGGCGAATCACCCGAGTATGTCGAAGCGCTCGCTGTCACCGGCAATAAAATCTCTCATGTAGGCAAAAAA
>CAZGOH010000103.1:0-6408 GCA_964527195.1 uncultured Methyloversatilis sp. | reverse complement strand
GGCAGCTACGGCAAGGACACGCGCGGCATGATCCGCCAGCACCAGTTCGACAAGGTGGAACTGGTGCAAATCGTCGCGCCCGAGACCTCATGGGAAGCGCTTGAACAACTCACCGGCCATGCGGAAGCCGTGTTGCAAAGGCTGGAACTGCCTTATCGCAAGATGGCTCTGTGCGCCGGCGACATGGGCTTCTCCGCCGCCAAGACCTACGACCTGGAAGTCTGGCTGCCGGGACAGAACGCCTACCGCGAAATTTCTTCCTGCTCGAATTTCGAAGCGTTTCAGGCGCGGCGCATGCAGGCGCGCTGCCGGGAAAAGGGCGGCAAGCCGCGTCCGCTGCATACCCTCAACGGTTCGGGGCTCGCCGTCGGCCGCACCCTCGTCGCCGTTCTCGAGAACCGCCAGCGCGCCGACGGCACAGTGGCCGTACCCGATGCGTTGCGTCCTTACATGGGCGGGCTGGAAGCGCTAACGCCGCTCGCCTGAGGCCTGCGGCTTGCGCTGCATCCGCTTGATGTTCGAACGTTCGCCTAGGCTCGGTGGCGTGTAGATGGCTTCGAAGCGGGAAAGCACGTCGTAGTAGTTGCGGATGTTTTCGACGAGGATGACGGCCTCCCCGCCGCGGGCGCGGCCGCTTTTGAGTCGCTCGTAGTATTCCGGCCGGGACATCAGTGGCAGCACCTGCTTCATGTCGACCCAGGAATTCGGATCGCGGTTGAGCCCGGGCGCGAACGTGCGCGCTCCCCGCAGGTGCCCCATGCCGAGGTTGTAGGCCGCCAGAGCGAACCACAAGCGGTCGGGATGACCGATCTCACCCGGCAAATCGTCCATCAGCATGGCAAGGTAGCGTGCGCCGCCCCGAACGCTCTCGCGCGGGTCGAGCCGGTTGGCGATTCCGAGGCGGTCGGCGGTATCTCCGGTCAGCATCATCATGCCGCGTACGCCGGTGAACGAAGTCGCCAGCGGATCCCATTTCGACTCCTGGTAGGCCAGCGCGGCGATCAGTCGCCAATCGATGCCGGTCATTTCCTGGGCTTCGTGGAACAGGTGGCGGTATTGCGGCAAGCGGGTGCGCATCAGGCCGAGGAAGGTTGCGATGTCGCGGCTGTCGAGACGGCGAATGTGACCGAAGTAACGGTCGTCGAGGCGGCGCAGCGTGCCGTCGGCGCGCAAGGCCGTGATGAATTCGCTCGCCTGGACATACAGCGGATCGTCGGCACGGGCAAAGGCCCAGGCGTAATCGAGCGTTTCCGGCAGTTCGAACGCGATGGCCAGATCGGGATGAAAGTTCGCGGCCACCATGTAGTGCAGATCGTCGGTGGCAGCGAGTTCCTGGCGCCTGGCGACGCGCTCGAGCAATTCGAGTTCGTCGATATGCTCGCGCTCGACGAGAACCGGCGGGGGCTCGACCGCCAGCGCCCTGATCGCCGCGATCTGCGGCGCGCCGGGCAGGACGCCGACTTCCCTGCCCGCGAGTTGCTCCGGGCCGGCCACCGGAAGGGCACCGGCATGCTGCACGATCACCTGCCGGGTCGTGCGCAACGGCGGGGTATGGTGCAACTTTTCACCACCCGCCTGAATCGGAATGGAGGCGGCAAAGTGCACCTTGCCGGAGGACACGAGTTCGGCAAGCACCTGATAGTTCGGCGCCACCACATAGCGCACATCCGCGCTCAAGTGCTCGGCAAAAAGCGCCGTCAGATCACGGCTGAAGCCCTCCATGCCCTCGGTCGGGTAGGCGGCCTGCTGCTGAAACAGCGGCGTTGCGGGCAATCCGACGATGAGCGCCTGATCCGGTCCGGGCGGATCGAGACGCGCGCACCCCGACATCAGCACGAGGAGGAACAGTGCAACAAGGGGCGTTCGAACCGATTTCAACATCGCGATCCCTGCCTTGAAGTAGGCACATTGTGCCATGCGGCAGCGCCGACGGTTATAATCCACGCCTTCGGAGAGGTGGCAGAGTGGTCTAATGTACCTGACTCGAAATCAGGCGTACCGAAAGGTACCGTGGGTTCGAATCCCACCCTCTCCGCCAGATGCCGCGCTTCTTCGTGTCCAGGGACTGCCGCGGCCCAGCCCCTTGGTTGTGCTCAACCCTTGTTCGAGACGGATGCGCGTGAAAATTTCGATCGGGTCGCGGCGTTGAAGATCATCCTGTTGTTGCTGGCCCTGCTGGCCGTCTATTGGTTCTTTTGGGGGCGTCGCAAGGCCGCTCCGCCGCAACAGGACACGCCGGCTTCGAATGCGGAAACCATGGTGGTATGCGCCCTGTGCGGGCTGCACGTGCCGCGCGGCGAAGCCAGCGAGGTTGCGGGGCGGTATTACTGTTGCGATGAACATCGCCAGCGCGACAATCGCTGAACTCGCCGGCATCGAGCCGGATCGCTCGCCGTGGCGCACCCTGCGATTCTTTTCCCTTTATCGGCTCGTCGTCGCCGGCGTTCTGCTTGCCATCGCCGCCTTTCCCGAGGGCAAGCCGGCGCTTGGTGCCCAGGATCCACACCTGTTCCTCTGGATATGCGGTAGCTATTTCGTCGCGGGCATTGCACTGCTGGCGCTGCTGGAACGCTGGCGACGCCATTTCCATGCCCAGCTGACGCTTCAGGTCGTCACCGACATTCTGTTCCTCGCCCTGCTGCTGTATGCCGGCGGTGGCGGTGAAAGCGGTCTGGGTATGCTGCTGCTGATCGTGCTGGCCTGGGCCGGCCTGATCGGACAGGGACGCATGGTGCTCTTTTATGCCGCGCTGGCGACCGTCTCCCTGCTCCTGGAGCAGGGCTACCGAGTCCTCGCGCACCATGGCGAAGCCAGCGACTTTTTCCGCGCCGGCCTCACCTGCGCCGGCTTTTTCGGCTCGGCCATCGCTGCCCGACTGCTGGCGCACCGCGTCATCTTGCAGGAAAACCTCGCGCGACGCCGGGGGCTTGAACTCGCCGACCAGATCAGAATCAACGAACGCGTGATCCGCGACATGCAGGATGGCGTTTTGGTGATCGGTGCGGACGGCGAACTGCGCCAGGCCAATCCCCAGGCGGCCAATCTGCTCGGATTACTGCCTCCCCCCGCCCTGCCGCTTCCGCTTGGCGCGGTTTCGCCGGCATTGGCGAACGCACGGCACGAAAGCGACGCGCGCGGGCGCGAAACCACTGTGACACTCGACATCGGCGCGACCGGACGGGCGGTACGGGCCCGTATCCTGCCGCGCGGCGAGGGCGGCAACAGCCTGGTCTTTCTCGAAGACGTCGGCCGCATGCAACAGGCGGCGCAACAGATGAAGCTTGCCGCCCTGGGGCGTCTGACCGCGAACATGGCGCACGAAATACGCAATCCGCTCGCCGCGATCAGCCATGCCGCCGAACTGCTTGCCGAGGAAGCGTCCGACCCGGCCACGGTGCGTCTGACCCGCATCATCGGCGACAACTCGCGGCGGCTTGATCGTCTGGTCGCCGAGGTGCTCGAACTCGGGCGGCGCGACCGGGCGCAACGCGAAAGCCTCGATCTGGCCGAGGCGGTACGCCGGCTCATCGAGGAGCTTGCCCTGCGGGATGCGGACAGTTCCCGGCGCATCGTGCTCGACATTCCCGAGGGAACGCGCATTTGCTTCGACCGCACCCACTTGCACCGTGTGCTGTTCAATCTGCTCGACAATGGTTTGCGTCACGCCGGGAGCGGGAATGGTGCCGTGCGCGTCGCGGCGCGAACCGACGAGAACGGGCGCCGGGTCGACGTGCGTTTCGTCGACGACGGACCGGGCATCGACGGTGCGGTGCGCGCGCAGATGTTCGAACCGTTCTTTACCACCCGTCCCGCCGGCACGGGTCTCGGTCTCTACATCGCCCGCGAGCTGTGCGAGGCCAACGACGCCCGGCTGACGCTGCACGAAAACGCACCGGGCGCGCAATTCTGCCTATCATGCGCGACATCATGTCCAGACCCGAACCCAGAACCGAGCGCGGCGTGAGCGGCGGCCTGCGCGTGCTGGTCGTCGATGACGAACGCGACATTCGCGAACTGCTCGACATGACGCTCGCGCGCATGGGGCTCGCCTGCGACTGCGCAGCCAGCGTCGCTGAGGCCAAGGCGCTTCTACGCGACGGCCATTACCGGCTTTGCCTGACCGACATGCGCATGCCGGATGCCGACGGTCTCGAACTGGTGCGCCACATCGAGGCACGCCACCCCGCCCTGCCGGTGGCCGTGATCACCGCGCACGGCAGCACCGACAATGCCGTCGCGGCGCTGAAGGCCGGTGCGTTCGACTATCTTTCGAAACCGGTCTCCCTCGTCCAGTTGCGCAACCTGGTGAAATCGGCGCTCGCCCTGCCGGGCGACACGGCGGCGGAAGCGCCGAGAGTCCCGCAACTGCTGGGCGCTTCCGAGCCAATGCGCAGGGTGCGCGCGATCATCGCGAAAGTCGGGCGCAGCGAGGCGCCGATTTACCTTTCCGGAGAATCCGGCAGTGGCAAGGAACTCGCCGCACGCCTCGTTCACCGCGAAAGCGCGCGTAGTAACGGTCCCTTCGTCGCGGTGAATTGCGGGGCCATCCCCGAAAACCTGATGGAGAGCGAATTCTTCGGCTACCGCAAGGGCGCGTTCACCGGCGCCGAATCCGAACGCGAAGGCTTTTTCCAGGCTGCCGCCGGTGGAACCCTGTTCCTCGACGAGGTGGCCGACCTGCCGCTCGGCATGCAGGTCAAGCTGCTGCGCGCCATTCAGGAAAAACATGTACGCCGCGTCGGGGCGACTACCGAAGAGCCGGTCGATGCCCGCATCATCTGCGCCACCCATCAGGATCTGCATCGTCTGGTTGCGGAGGGTCGTTTCCGCCAGGATCTGTTGTTCCGCATCAACGTCATCGAGATTCCGATGCCGCCCCTGCGCGACTGCCGCGCCGACATTCCCGATCTGGTCGAGCACATTCTGGCGCGCCTCGCGAAGGCATCCAACCGCCCGGTGCCGGCGATCTCCCCGGCAGCCCTTTCCGCCTTGCAGGATTACGGCTTCCCGGGCAACGTCCGCGAACTGGAAAATATTCTCGAGCGCGCGCTGGCGCTGCACGGCGAAGACGGCATCGATGTCTTCGACCTGCGGCTGTCGGCGCAACGCAAAGTCGGCCCCGGCGCCACGGCGGAGCGGGGCGAGCGCCCGCTGCAGGAATATCTCGACGACCAGGAGCGCGCCGCCATCCGCACCGTCCTCGCCGAATGCGGCTACAACCGCACCGCGGCTGCGCGACGGCTCGGCATCAGCTTCCGTTCCCTGCGCTATCGCATCGAGCGTCTCGCACTGAATGATCTGCCCGCCCGCTGACACCTTCTGGAGGATCGATGCCGATGGCTGGGTCGAGGGAATACCGCGTGGCGAATCGCCCAACCACGACGCACGTCCTCCGGATACACGGATCGATCTCGTCGTGCTTCACGCCATCAGCCTGCCGCCGGGAATGTTTGGCGGCGACGCGGTGAGCAACTTTTTCGCGAACCGGCTCGATCCCGCCGCCCATCCCTATTTCGCCTTGCTCGCCGGGCGACGCGTCTCTGCCCACTTTTTCGTCCGCCGCGACGGCGCCGTCACGCAGTTCGTCTCCTGCCTGCGGCGCGCCTGGCATGCCGGCGTTTCCTGCTGGCGCGGACGCCAGCGCTGCAACGACTTCTCCATCGGCATCGAAATCGAGGGCGACGACATGCAGGACTTCACGACCGCACAATACGATGCCACGGATCGCCTGCTGTCTCTCCTCGGCACACACTACTCCATCAGCGCCGTGGTCGCCCATGCCGACATCGCCCCCGGCCGCAAGACCGACCCGGGGCCCCGCTTCGACTGGCACCGGCTGCGTGGTGTCACCGCAACGTCATGAAGGGCGGCACGCACACCCCGATAATTTGTCTTGCATTGAAAAAACCGAACCACTAGCATTAGTGTCGTTCGGTCCTTCACCTACTACATATAGTAGGTTTGCGCAAAACAGCCAGCCAAGAGGAGAGGGCATGAAGACAGGCGAGATTGACTCCGCCGCGCGTACCGGGAAACCCGTCGAGGTGTTTCCTTCTCCTCTTTTCATTCCCAACTTCGCTCTTCCCGCCCCCCTTCAAATCAAGGGATGGGCATTGAAAGCGCTCGAATTCTTCGATTCCGGTCCGCCGGCATTGTTGAATAATCCGTTTCGTAGTAGGCGGGTTGTTTGTTTCTCTATCCACAAACATGCAATGGAGGTTCACCATGGCTGAAGAGAAGAAAGCCAAGAAGCCGGCGGCGGCAAAGAAAGCAACTGCTGCCAAACCGGCAACCAAGAAGGCTGCTACACCGAAGAAAGCCGCTGCCGCAAAACCGGCCGCGAAGAAGGCCGCTGCACCGAAAAAAGCCGCTGCTGCAAAACCGGCCGCGAAGAAGGCCGCTGCACCG
>CAZGOH010000102.1:0-6511 GCA_964527195.1 uncultured Methyloversatilis sp. | reverse complement strand
GCCCACACCCAGGGCTGGCTGCACTGCGACATCCCCGGCACCGACGCCTCCGGCGTGGTCAAGTCGATGATGGATGCGCTCTACGACGAATTCAAGAACGAGGACATGCCGAACCGCGTGCGCCTGTCGACCTCCTGTTGCGAGATCAACTGCGGTGGCCAGGCCGACATCGCCGTCATCATCCAGCACACTAAGCCGCCGAAGATCAACCACGACCTCGTCGCCAACGTCTGCGAGCGTCCGGCCGTCGTCGCGCGCTGTCCGGTCGCGGCGATTCGCCCCGCGCTGGTCAACGGCAAGCCCACGCTCGAAATCGACGAGAAGAAGTGCATCTGCTGCGGCGCTTGCTATCCCCCCTGCCCCCCGATGCAGATCAACGATCCCGAACATTCCAAGCTGGCCATCTGGGTCGGCGGCAAGAACTCCAACGCACGCAGCAAGCCGACCTTCCACAAACTGGTGGCCGCCGGCCTGCCCAACAACGCACCGCGCTGGCCAGAGGTCAATGAAATCGTCAAGAACATCCTCATGACCTACAAGGCGGATGCCCGGCCCTGGGAACGCATGGCCGACTGGATCGAGCGGATCGGCTGGCCGCGCTTCTTCGAGAAAACCGGCCTGCCCTTCACCAAGTACATGATCGACGATTGGCGCGGCAGTCGCTACAACCTGAACGCTTCGGCGCATGTACGTTTCTGAGGAAAAAACGACATGAAGTTTGCGATTCAGGTTAACGAAGGCCCTTACACGCACCAGGCCTCCGACACCGCCTACCATTTTGCCAAGGCGGTGCTGGGCAAAGGCCACGAAATCTTCCGCGTGTTCTTCTATCACGACGGCGTCAACAACGCCACGCGCCTCACCACGCCGCCGCAGGATGACCGCAACATCATCAGCCGCTGGTCGAAGCTGGCCGAGGAGCACAAGCTCGACATGGTCGTCTGCGTGGCCGCCGCCCAGCGCCGCGGCATCGTCGACGAAGGCGAGATGAAGCGCAACGGCAAGGACGCCACCAATCTGGCGCCCGGCTTTCGCATTTCCGGTCTCGGTCAGTTGATCGAGGCCGGCATCCAGGCCGACCGCCTGGTCGTGTTCGGCGATTGAGGGGGACGACGCGATGAGTACGAAAAAATTCATGTTCGTCAACCGCAAGGCACCGTACGGCACAATCTACGCGTGGGAAGCCCTGGAGGTCGTCCTGATCGCGGCCGCCTTCGAGCAGGATGTCTCGCTGGCCTTTCTCGACGATGGCGTTTTCCAGCTCAAGAAGGGCCATCAGACCAAGGGCATCGAGGTCAAGGCGTTCGAGAAGACCTGGGGTGCCCTGGAGGATTACGACGTCACCAAGCTGTATGTGGCTGCCGAGTCGCTGGCGGAGCGCGGCTTGAACGCCGACGATCTCGCCGTGCCCGTTGAAGTGCTCTCCCGTGCCGAGATCGGCAAGCTGATGGAAGAGCAGGACGTTCTGCTGTCGTTCTGAGGATAGAGACATGCTCCATATCATCAACAAATCCCCCTACGACCGCCCCTCGCTCGACTCGGCACTGCAAACCGGGGAAGGCGCGATCATCCTGATCGAGGATGGGGTCTATGCAGTGGCCCGCGGCGGTGTTGCGGAAAGCAAGATCAAGGGTGCCCAGGGCAAGTTCAAGGTCTATGCCCTGCAAGCCGATCTCGATGCGCGCGGGTTGAGCGACCGGGTCGCCGAGGGCGTGACCGTCGTGGATTACGGCGGCTTCGTCGATCTCGTCGCCGAACACAAGACCAACCAATCTTGGCTTTGAGCCGAACTTTTTTATTAGGAGACAAGCAAATGGCTATCGAAGTGAATGGCAAGTCCTACGAAACTGACGAAGAAGGCTACCTGATCAACCTCGGCGACTGGAACGAAGATGTCGCGAACTTCCTCGCCCAGCAAGAAGGGGTGAACATGACCGAGAGTCACTGGGAAGTCATCAATTTCCTGCGTGACTACTACAACGAGTTCCAG
The DNA here is from genome assembly GCA_964527195.1 of uncultured Methyloversatilis sp. Taxonomy (GTDB): domain Bacteria; phylum Pseudomonadota; class Gammaproteobacteria; order Burkholderiales; family Rhodocyclaceae; genus Sulfuricystis. The sequence goes on along the minus strand of CAZGOH010000102.1, from coordinate 4,521 downwards.
ATCGCCCCGGCCGTGCGCGTGCTGACCAAGGCGATCGGCAAGAAACTCGGTCCGGACAAGGGCAACAGCCAGTACCTGTACGAGCTGTTCCCCTACGGCCCGGCCAAGCAGGCCTGCAAGATCGCCGGTCTGCCGAAGCCGACCGGCTGCGTCTGATTCGGCCCCTGTTGCAGCAATAAACCAATAAAAGTCGTGCGACGCGGCGGCAGATTCGCCGTCCCGTCAGCACCGACTTACGCGTCGTAGCGCGTTGCGGAGCGAGGAGAACACGCCGCATGCGTTGCAGTAGAAGAATCCTAGCTGGCGTGGTGCACTGACCATGACTCTCTTTTTCGCGATCCTGTTTTACTTGGCCACCCTGATTCTGGTCGCTGGTCTGGCTTACAAGATCTACGATTTCGCCCGCACACCGGCTCCCCTGTCCATTCCGACGACGCCGGCGCCGACGACGACACCGGGAGTCGCCTTTCGCATGGCCCGCGAGGTGGTGCTGTTCGAAAGCCTCTTCAAGGGCAACTTGTGGATCTGGCTGTTCGGCTGGATGTTCCACATGGGGCTTTTCCTCGTTCTGGTTCGCCATCTGCGCTACTTCATCGAACCGGTTCCGACCTGGCTGGTGCTTGTCCAGCCCTTCGGCAAATACGCCGCCTTCCTGATGGTCGCGGGACTCGCCGGTCTCTGGGCACGTCGCTTTCTGGTCGAGCGCATCCGCTATATCTCGACCCCATCCGACCACCTGATGCTCGTGTTGTTGTTGCTCATCGGCCTGACCGGCCTGTTCATGACCTTCCTGATGCATACCGACATCGTCGGCGTCAAGGCTTTCTTCCTCGGACTGATGTTCTTCGACATGCAGTCCTTGCCCGCCCATATCGGGCTGTACCTGCATCTCTTTTTCGTCGCCTTGCTGATGATCATTTTCCCGTTCAGCAAGCTGCTCCACGCACCGGGCCTGTTCTTCAGCCCCACCCGCAACCAAGCCGACAACCCGCGCGAGAAGCGTCGTCTCGCGCCCTGGGCGGCCCAGATCGAGAAGAACTGACATGGCCGATCTTGGATTCGAAATACCCAAATTCCGTCCGCACCCCGAAGTGCCGGCGATCCGCGAAGGCGCGATGTCCCATTCGCGGCCGCACGTGGCCAACGAAAAGATCCAGGAAGGCATCGGCTACCAGACCAAGCTCGACGATGACTGGCAGGTCACGCACGACAAGGCCATCGCCCGTTTCGGCGAACTGCTCGGCAAATACCGTTCGCTCAAGGTCTTCATGGACAGCTGCGTGCATTGCGGCTCCTGCACGGACAAGTGCCACTACTTCATCGGCACCAACGATCCGAAGAACATGCCGGTCGCCCGCCAGGAATTGATGCGCTCGGTGTATCGCCGCTATTTCACTCTGGCCGGCAAGATGTTCCCGAGCCTCGTCGGCGCCAAGGATCTGACGCGCGAGCTGCTCGACGAGTGGTATAGCTATTTCTGGCAGTGTTCCGAATGCCGCCGCTGCTCGGTGTATTGCCCCTACGGAATCGACACCGCCGAAGTGACGATGGCGGCGCGCAACATCCTCGATACCGTCGGCTACGGCCAAAAATACTCCAACGAGATCCTCGGCAAGGTCAACCGCATCGGCAACAACCTCGGCCTGCCCGGCCCGGCGCTGGAAAACACGCTGGAAGGCCTGATGGAAGATCTCAAGGAAGATACCGGCCACGATGTCCGCTATCCGCTCGACGAGCAGGGCGCCGAAGTCCTGCTGGTCACGCCTTCGGCCGACTTCTTCGCCGAGCCGCACATCGAAAGCCTGATCGGCTACGGCAAGGTTTTCCACGCCGCCGGCATCAGCTGGACGCTGTCATCCTATGCCTCCGAGGCCGGCAACTTCGGCCTGTTCGATGGCGACTACAACATGATCCGCAAGGTGGCCGAACGGGTACGCAAGGCCGCCCTCGAACTTGGCGTCAAGCGTATCGTCGTCGGCGAATGCGGCCACGCCTGGCGGGTCGCCTACGCCTTCTGGAATACGCTTTCCGGCCTGGGCGCCGGCGCCAACGATCCCTATGCGGTCGAATTGCAAAAACAGCTCGATCCGCGCTTCAAGCAGCCGACGCACATCTGCGAATTCACCTGGGATCTGATCCAGCAAGGTCGCATCAAGTTCGACAAGGAAGCCAACGACCATCGCATCATCACCTTCCACGACTCCTGCAACGTGGCGCGCGGTTCGCGCATGGGCGACTTCGCCGGTGGTCAATTCGAAATCCCGCGCAACATCATCAGGGCGGTTGCGAACAAGTATGTCGACATGGCACCGGAAACCATCCGCGAGGGCACCTTCTGTTGCGGCGGCGGTGGCGGCGTGCTGACCGACGAATTGCTCGAACTGCGCGTCAAGGGCGCCTTCCCGCGCATGGAAGCCCTGCAGCAGGTCGTGGAAAAGCACGGGGTAAATTTCATGGCCACGATCTGCGCGATCTGCAAGGCCCAATTCACCAAGGTTCTACCCTATTACGGTTTCAACATGCGGCTGGTGGGCGGGGTTCACCAGTTGGTCAGCACTGCAATTCGCCTCGGCGACGAGCAGTAACCCATCTCAATACACATAACGATTGCTACGGAGACGAAGATGTCAGCCAATACCACGACGGCCGAAATGCAAACCGAAAAGTTGACCTTCCGCCAGTACAAGGATGGCGAACCGCAGAGCTACAAGCGCCTGCAGGATCAGATTTTTCAGGCCAGCTGGTCGCACAAGTGCCCGACCTACATCCAGTCGACGCCGCCCTGCCAGGGCTCCTGCCCCTCGGGCGAGGACATCCGCGGCTACCTCAACATCGTGCGCGGCATCGAGAAGCCGCCGGTCGGCGCGGACGGCAAGCCGGTCATGCCCTGGCAGGAATATGCCTGGCGTCGCCTGACCGAAGCCAACCCGCTGCCCGCCGTCATGGGCCGCGTCTGTCCCGCCCCCTGCGAGACCGGCTGCAACCGCAACCAGGTTGAGGATCACGTCGGCATCAACTCGGTCGAGCACTACCTCGGCGAGTACGCCATCAAGAACAACCTCCAGTTCAACAAGCCCGCCAAGCTGACCGGCAAGAAAGTCGCCGTCCTCGGCGGCGGCCCGGCTGGCCTGTCGGTGGCCTATCAACTGGCACTGAAGGGTCACTCGGTCACCATCTTCGACGATCACGAGCACCTCGGCGGCATGATGCGCTATGGCATCCCGGGCTACCGTACCCCGCGTGATGTCCTCGACGCCGAAATCCAGCGCATCCTCAACCTGGGTGTTGAAGTCAAGCTGAAGACCAAGGTCGGTGTCGACATCAGCATGGAGCAGATCCGCAAGGACTTTGACGCCGTGTTCCTCGGCCTCGGCGCCCAGGGCGGTCGTGCCCTGCCGGCGGAAGGCGCGGAGAACACCTCCAATGTCGTGACGGCAACCGCCTTCCTCAAAGCCTTCAACGATGGTCGCCTGCAAACGGTCGGTCGGCGCGTCGTGGTCGTCGGTGGCGGCGACACGTCGATGGACGTCGCCACGGTTGCCCGTCGCCTCGGTCATATCGACAACGCCAAGCCCACCGACTGGGAGGGTGCGATTGCCGGACAGCTGGCACAGGACGTGGCCGACATCTCGATGCGCAAGGGCGCCGACGTCGTCCTCACCTCCGTTTTCCCGATCGACAAGATGATGGCCTCCAAGGCCGAGCTCGAGCACGCTCAGGCTGAAGGCATCGAGATCATGGGTGGCTGGATGCCGGTCGCCGTGGTCAAGGGGGCCGATGGCCGCGCCACCGCCCTGCGCGTCAAGCAGTGCGAAGCCAAGATGATCGGCGGCAAGCTCGAGATCAAGGCCATCGACGGCACCGAAAAAGACCTGCCCGCCGACCTGATCGTTTCCGCCATCGGCCAGATGGTCGATCTGGAGGGACTCGAAGAATTCGACAATGGCAAGGGAGGCGTCAGCGCCGACAAGAACTACCGCTTGCAAGGCAAGGAAAACGTGTTCGCCGGCGGCGACGTGATTCGCCCTCACCTGCTGACCACCGCGATCGGCCATGGCGCGATCGCGGCCGACGGCATCGACCAGTTCCTGATGGGCATCGAAGCCGGTCGTCGTCCGAAGATCGACGTGCATGTCTTCGACCTGATGCGCAAATATGTCGAGAAGGGTGTCGCAGTCGAGGAAATCAAGGAGCCCTTGCGTGGCACGGACGCCTCCAAGGGGGCGATCCACAACTTCGACAACCGCTCGGACCGCTATGTCATCCCGCATGACGAGCTATTCCTCGGCCACTTCCAGTACACCGCACGCAACAAGCGCCACATCACGCACCTCAACAAGGATTCGGCGCTGGGCAACTTCGAGGAGCGTCTCGATCCGCTCGACGACAAGCAGGTCGTCGCCGAGGCCAAGCGCTGCATGAGCTGCGGTCTGTGCTTCGAGTGTGACAACTGCGTGGTGTATTGCCCGCAGACCGCCGTCTCTCGGGTCAAGAAGACCGAGGCGACCACCGGCCGCTACG
>CAZGOH010000101.1:0-6569 GCA_964527195.1 uncultured Methyloversatilis sp. | reverse complement strand
GAAGGCGAGACCGAAACCCAGTCTGTGGCTAGCGCGGAATAAGCTTCTCCGCGCCCTCCTTTTTTTGTAGCGCCCACATCTGGGCGTAGTGGCCGTTCGCCGCCAGCAGGGCGGCGTGGTCTCCACGTTCGACGATACGTCCCGCGTCCAGCACGATGATTTCGTCGGCGTTCATGACGGTCGATAAGCGGTGGGCGATCACCAGTGTCGTGCGGCCGATCGCCACTTGTTCAAGTTCGGCCTGTATCGCCAGTTCCGTCTTTGAATCGAGTGCCGACGTGGCTTCGTCGAAGATCAGGATGCGCGGGTTTTTCAGCAAGGCGCGCGCGATGGCCACGCGTTGCTTCTCGCCGCCGGATAATTTCAGGCCGCGCTCGCCAACCCGTGTTTCGTAACCGTCGGGCAATGCCGCGATGAAGTTTTCGAGATGGGCGGCGCGGGCGGCAGCGCGCACTTCTTCCATGCTGGCATCCGGTCGGCCGTATTGAATGTTGTAGGCAAGCGTCTCATTGAAGAGCACGGTATCTTGCGGTACGATGCCGATGGCGGCGCGCAGCGAGGATTGCTGCAATTGCCGGATGTCGTGACCCTCGATCCGGATCGCGCCGCTCGTAACGTCGTAAAAGCGAAACAGAAGACGCGCAAGCGTACTCTTTCCCGATCCGCTGTGGCCGACGACGGCCACGGTCTTTCCGGCGGGGATGGCGAAGCTGATATCTGCGAGGATCGGGCGGCGCGGTTCGTAGGCGAAACCTACGTTCTCGAAGCGTACGGTGCAGGAATGGCTGGCCAGCGCGCGGGCATCCGGGGCGTCGCTTATCTCGCGATTCTCGCCGAGCAAGGCAAACAGGCGCTCGATGTCGGTGAGCGATTGGCGAATTTCGCGGTAGAGCACACCGAGAAAATTGAGCGGAATGTATAGCTGGATCAGGAACGCATTGACGAGAACGATGTCGCCGACGGTCATGCTGCCATTACCGACGCCAACCGCCGCACGCCACATCATCAGCGTGACACCGACCGCGATAATGGCCGACTGACCGAGGTTCAGGTAAGAAAGGGACGCCTGGCTTCTGATTTGCGCGGATTCCCATTGGCGCATCTGCTGGTCGTAGCGCTCCTTTTCCCAATCCTCGTTGTTGAAATACTTGACCGTCTCGTAATTGAGCAGGCTGTCGATTGCGCGGGTGTTGGCGGCGGAATCGAGTTCATTCACCTCGCGGCGGATATGAACCCGCCAATTCGAGACCAGGATGGTGAAGACGACATAGACGACGAGGGTGCCGCTTGCGATCAGGAAAAAGCTCGGTTCGTAGCGCACCGCCAGAATTCCAAGCACGAGCCCGACCTCGATGAGCGTGGGCAGAATCGAGTAGATGGCGTAATTGATCAGCAAGCCAATGGCCCGTGTCCCGCGTTCGATGTCGCGGGTAAGGCCGCCCGTTTGTCGTTCCAGGTGAAAACGCAAGGAAAGCTGGTGCAGGTGTTCGAACACCTGGATGGCGATGTTGCGCACGGCACGTTGCGTGACGCGGATGAAGAGCAACTCGCGCAATTCGGTGAAAAGCGAGACGGAAAAGCGCAGGACACCGTAGGCGGCGATCAGCGCAATGGGCGCCAGCAACAGCGATTGGGCATTGCTGGCGGGCGCAAAGCCATCGACGATATCCTTGAACACCAGCGGGACCGCCACGTTGGCCAACTTGGCGGCGACCAGGCACGCCAGTGCGAGCAACACACGGCCGCGCCATTGCCAGATATAGGGGAAAAGCGTGCGTACCGTCTGCCAGTCGTGACGCTCGCTGGGCGGCGGTGCGGGCAAGGCGATTTCGCGGCGCATGCGGGAAATTCTAACAGCGGGTTTGCTGGAGTAAGATTTGCGGCATGAACGACGAACTCTCAGGCGGACATCAAGGCGTGTGCATCCCAGGCACTGAGCCGGTTTTGCGCGTGATGCCGATGCCGGCCGATGTCAATGCGTCGGGGGACGTGTTCGGCGGCTGGGTGATGGCACAGGTCGATATTGCGGGGGCGATTCCTGCGATGCGTCGGGCGCGGGGCCGAATCGCCACGGTAGCCGTGAATTCCTTCCTGTTCAAGCAGCCCATCTCCGTCGGCGATGTGGTCAGCTTTTATGCCAACATCGTCCGAATCGGCCGCACCTCGATCACGGTCGATGTTCAGGTGTTCGCCGAGCGCAACCCCGCGCAGCCCATCGTGGTGAAGGTCACCGAGGCGACCTTGACGTACGTCTGCCTGAACGCGGATGGCAGCAAGCGCGAGGTACCGGACGTCGGGTGATTGACGCTCAGGCGCCGGCGCGATGCGCGCCGCCGGGAGAATCTTGGCGTGGCGTCCGGGCCGACTTTCCCTGGACGGTGCCTTGGGCTTCCATCAATTCGAAGCTGTCGATTTCCGGTTGCATGATCGTGCGCGTGGCACGCGCACGTTCCGGGGTCAACTGGAAAGACCGGGGTTGCAGTACCTCGATCAGCGAAATACTTCTGCGATTCATGGAAACATCCTCTGGATAAGCGTCTTGTGATGCCAACGGTGGGTCAGACCAGGCCCGTGCCCGCGCGGTTCCCGCTTTCGTGCCCAAACTTGTAAGCAAATGCGATCTTGGGCCGCGCAGGGCGATTTCAAGCAGTTAGGCGCCGATTATGCCGGCTTGGGCGAGAAACGTGGCAAAAACCGCATGTTCATCGTCATTTAGGCGCTTGGGACGCCGGCTATGATCCCTTCTGTCGCCCTGAGTGGGAGGTGTTGGCGTTTGATCGCAAAAGAGAAAATCATCCTCGGCAGGATGCCGCGATGATCGAGCTGCCTCTGGGGGCTCGCGAACTTCTGTTGCTGGCGCTGGCGCTGGCAGGGGTTTATCTTCTTGCGATGCTGGCCAAACTCTTCAGCCTGGGCCGCCTGCGCCCACGAAAAAAGGAACCGGAGGAACAGGCGGTCGAGGACGTTAGGCGTCGCCCGCCAACTTCTGCGCACGACGATCTCGGCCTCGATCCCGATTTGCATCCTCCGATCACACCTGTCGCCGTGGCGCCGCAGCCGACTTTCGAATGGCACGACATCAGGCAACTGTTCGGCGCATCCACAGCCGCGAACGCACAGCCTGCTCCCGAGGATGCCGTCCGGCCGTTGGCCGGCAGCGAGGCTCCGGGCGTTCCCGGCGGCGGGAGCGAACTGATCGAAGATCGCCTGACGCGCAACGCGATGGAATTGGACATGCAGCGCATGCGGGACGAAGTGGCGCGCCTGCGCGAGGAACTCGAGGCCCTGCGCAGCGCGCAGCGCGTATCGCCGCAATACGCCGAGGCGATGGAACTGGCACAGCGCGGCATGACGGCGCAGGAGGTGGCGGACCGGCTGGGCATTTCGCTTGCGGAAGCGGAGCTCGTCCAGGCGCTCAGTCGCGGCAATGACAACTTTGCACAAGGAGAAGACGATGGCGCGGACGCATACGCCACGAGAGACGGAGAGTTCGGTGACAGCGGACGTCGTCTCACCGGCTGAGAACGACGAGGCGCTGCGCAAGCGTCTGCTTTCGCGCATTGCGGTGGCTGGCGTCGCCATCGTTGGCCTGCTCGGCGGGCTGGCGGTGTTCGACTTCATGCAGCGTCCTGCCGAGCCTGCCTTGCCGAAGATGGCAGCCATCCCGGAACCTGTTGCGGAGCCGGCGAAAGAGGAGGGCAAGGTTGCCGAGCACGCGCAGGATGCTCCCGCCCAGACGCAGGAAGAGGCCGACAAGGAGGCTGACGCGGCGGTCAAGCCACCGCCTGTCGCGGAAGGCGCTCCCGAGCGAAGCGAAACCCCGTTTGCCCCCCCGCAGGGCGGCAAGCCGCTGACGCAGCCCGCCGTGCCACGTCAGGCGGCCATCCGGCCGAGCGAGCCTGCCATTGCGTCCGTCAAGCCCGATGCCAGGCGCGAAATACCCCGTGCGGTCCCCGAGACGACGCGTCCCGCGCAGGCCGCCGCCTCGGCTCCACCGTCGCGCCCCTTGTCGAGAGCAAGCGAGTCCTCGCAGCGCCTGTTGCTGCAAGTCGGCGTGTTCAGCAACCACGCCAATGCGGAGGAACTCGTGCAACGATTGCAGGCCGCCGGTATCCCCGCGCAGATCGAGTCGCGCGTGCAGGTCGGCCCCTTCGCGACGCGCGCCGAAGCCGACGCGGCGCGTGCCAAACTCAAGGAACTCGGCATCGACGACAGCCTGCTGGTAAGGAGATAAACTCGTGGCCGCCATGAACATCGACAACCCCCACGCCGGCAGTATCGACGGCGAAGCCGACCGCGGCATCGAATTTCCCGCCGGGCTGGCCGGCTTCGAGGATCTGCGCCGGTTCCGCCTTTACCACCCGGAAACGACTTCCGGTGCGCCGCGCTACTTCATCCTCGAATCCATCGACGACCCGACGGTCGCTTTCAACATCGCCGACCCCGAGCTGTTCGGATTCAACTACGAAATCACTCTATCCGACGACGAAGTGGCGGCGCTGGATCTTGCCGACGCCTCCGAGGCCGCCGTGGCGGTGATCCTCGTCAAGGAAGCGGGCAGCGGCGATGGCGGCCTGCGCGCCAACCTGAAGGCGCCGCTGATCATCAACATTCGGGCGCGGCGTGGTATCCAGCATGTCTTTGCCCGCCTCAACTACCAAGTCACACTCAAGTCGCCGGAATAAGCCATGCCACGCCAGATCGTCAGCACCCCCGATGCGCCCGCCGCCATCGGTACCTATTCGCAAGCCGTGAAGGTTGGTGACACGGTTTACCTTTCCGGCCAGATCGGTCTCGATCCCGCCACGATGCAAATGGTCGAAGGCATCGACGCGCAGATCATGCGCGTGTTCGAGAACTTGAAGGCGGTGGCGGTCGCCGCCGGCGCCACGCTCGACGCCGCCGTGAAGCTCAACATCTACCTGACCGATCTCGCCAACTTCGCCAGGGTCAACGAGGCGATGGCGAAGTATTTCAACCAGCCTTACCCGGCGCGCGCTGCGGTCGGCGTCAAGGATCTGCCGCGCGGGGCGCTGGTCGAGGCCGACGCCGTTCTCGTGATTGACTGACAAGACGAACATTCCCGGCGCGACTCCCGTCGTTGCCGCAAAGTTGGCAAAGCTCGGCCTTACCCGTCAGGCCGATCTCGTCCTCCACCTGCCGCTGCGTTTCGAGGACGAAACGCGCGTGACCCCGGTGGCGGAAGCCGTGCCCGGCGCGGCGGCGCAGTTCGACGTGACGGTTGTCGCCAGCGAGATCGCCTACCGGCCGCGCCGCCAGCTGGTCTGCCGCACGAAGGACGGAACGGGCGAGATCGTCCTGCGCTTCCTGAATTTCTATTCGAGCCAGCAGAAAGTCCTGCAAGCCGGCACGCGTCTGCGCGTCTTCGGCGAAGTGCGTGGCGGCCTCAGTGGCTTGGGGGGTGACGAAATCGTCCATCCGCGCTTTCGCGTGCTGCATGGCGACGCCGAAAACGAGAGGCTGCCCAGTACGCTGACGCCCGTGTATCCGACCACGGCCGGGCTGGGGCAGTCCACCTTGCGCCGGCTGATTGCCCGCGCGCTCGACGAAGCCGATCTGTCCGAGACCCTGCCGAAGGAAATGATCGAACGCCTGGGGCTGGCCGACTTCGCCGCCAGCGTGCGCCTGCTGCATTTCCCCCCCGCCGGCCTCGCGCCGGAAGCGCTCGCCGCCGCGCAGCGCCCGGCCTGGCAGCGCATCGCCTTCGACGAACTGCTCGCCCAGCAGATTTCGCTGCGCCAGGCCTATGCCGCACGGCGCGCACGCGGCGCCCCGGTGCTGGCGGGCGATGGCGCGCTGACGAAAAAACTGCTGGCGCAATTGCCCTTCAAACTGACCGTGGCACAGCAGCGCGTCTGGCACGAAATCGCCGCCGACCTCGCCCAGCCGCACCCGATGCAGCGGCTCCTACAGGGCGACGTCGGCAGCGGCAAGACCATCGTCGCCGCGCTGGCGATGCTGCAGGCGGTCGAATCCGGCCACCAGGCCGCGCTGATGGCGCCGACCGAAATCCTCGCCGAACAGCACTGGCGCAAACTGGTCGGCTGGCTTGCCCCGCTGGGCCTGGAGGTCGCCTGGCTGTCCGGCAGCATGAAGAAGAAGGAGAAGCAGGCCGTCGTCGCAAAAGTCGGCGCTGGCGGGACGGCGACTCATTTGCCATTAATCGTGGGCACGCACGCCCTGATCGAGGAGAACGTCGGGTTCGCGCGCCTCGGCCTTGCCGTCGTCGACGAGCAGCACAGATTTGGGGTCAGGCAGCGCCTCGCGCTCAAGCAAAAGGGGGCGCAGGCCCACCAGCTTGCGATGTCGGCGACGCCGATTCCCCGCACGCTGGCGATGAGCTACTACGCCGACCTCGACGTGTCGGTGATCGACACGCTGCCGCCGGGCCGCACCCCGGTGGTGACGAAACTGGTGAGCGAGGGCCGGCGCCACGAGATCGTCGACAAGGTGCGCGCGCTCTGCCGCGAGGGGCGGCAGGTCTACTGGGTCTGCCCGCTCATCGAGGAATCCGAGGCGCTCCAGCTCAAGACCGCCGAGGAGACGCT
>CAZGOH010000100.1:0-6667 GCA_964527195.1 uncultured Methyloversatilis sp. | reverse complement strand
AGATCCGCTGCCCCGGCCATCCGCCTCAGCAGCAAAGAGGGCCGCATTCTAATCACCTCAGCACTACTGTCAACACCTAAAACAAAATATTTTCGAGCGGGACTCAGCGCACGGTCACCCTGGCGAACTTGCGCTTGCCCACCTGCAGCACCACGACAGCCCCCGGGGCCAGCACCAAGCCCCTGTCCGCGAGCTTCTCCCCGTCGACCCGCACCCCGCCGGCGTCGATCAGGCGCAATGCCTCGGAGGTGCTCGCAACCAGTCCCGCCTGCTTGAGCACTTGCGGAATGGGCGCCACACCGACGGCAATTTCCGGCATTTCGTCGGGCATCGCCCCGCGCTGGAAGCGCGCCTGGAAGTCCTCCAGGGCGCGCTCGGCCTCGCGCGACGAATGAAAGCGCGCGACAATTTCCCGGGCCAGCAGCACCTTCACGTCGCGCGGGTTCTTTCCCTCTTCGACCTCCCGCTTCAGGCGAGTGATTTCATCGCCGGAGCGGAACGACAGCAATTCGTAGTACCGCCACATCAGGTCATCGGAAACCGACATCAGCTTGCCGAAAATCTCCTGTGGCGGCTCGGCGATGCCAACGTAATTGCCCAGGGACTTCGACATCTTGTTGACGCCATCGAGCCCCTCGAGCAGGGGGAGCGTGATGATGCACTGGGGCGGCTGACCATAGTGCTTTTGCAGTTCGCGGCCGACCAGCAGATTAAATTTCTGGTCCGTTCCACCCAATTCAACGTCCGCACGCATGGCGACCGAATCGTAGCCTTGGCACAACGGGTAAAGAAACTCGTGGACGGCGATCGGCTGTTGATTAGCGTAGCGCTTCGCAAAATCGTCACGCTCCAGCATGCGAGCAACCGTGTGCTGGGCTGCCAGCCGAATCATGCCTGCCGCACCAAGCTGGTCGAACCAGGCCGAATTGAAGCAAACCTCCGTCTTTTCGGGATCGAGAATCTTGAAGACCTGCTCGCGATAAGTCTGCGCGTTCCGCTCGATCTGCTCGCGGGTCAATGGTGGGCGCGTCGCATTCTTGCCTGACGGATCGCCAATCATCCCGGTGAAATCTCCGATCAGAAACATGACGTGGTGCCCCAGCTCCTGAAAATGTCTGAGCTTGTTGATCAGGACGGTGTGCCCGAGGTGCAGGTCGGGTGCAGTGGGGTCGAAGCCCGCCTTGACTCGCAGGGGGCGGCACTGTTTCAGTTTGTCTGTCAGTTCGGACTCGACGAGCAATTCGTCGATGCCCCGCCCGATCAGCGCGAGTTGCGATGCGACATCTGTCATGGTCATGTGCGGAAAACCGAAAGTTCGAAACAGTCTGATACCATTCGCCGTTTGATCGCGCCAGCAACACTCAACGGATCAGCGGAGCGGAATGTTAAACCATCTAGTCACGATCTTTTCCCGGCGGCGGCTGCTCATGGTCGGATCGAGCGCCGCCCTGATGCTTTTGGGCATGGTAGCCGCCTTCGGTGTCGCGCCGAGCACCGTCGTATATAGCGGAGACATCACCGAGGTCGCCGACATCCTGCCAGCTCCGCCTGTCGAACTAGTTCTCCCGGACACGGGCATTCACGCACGCGAAATACGCGTCCGCCGCGGGGACACCGTTTCCGGACTGCTCGCCGATCTCAGCGTGCATGACCAGCAGATACGTCAATTCCTGAACGGCAGCCCGGAAGCCAACGCTCTGTTCCGTCAACTCGCCCCGGGGAAAACCATCTCCGTTCAAGTGGATGCCGAGGGCGCGCTGCATGCGCTGCTATTCCCACTCAACGGCGAGCGCGATACCGCGCTGCGGATCGAACGCACCGACAGCGGTTATGCCGCCGACATACGCGAACTGTCGCGGGAAACGCATCTGCGCATGCAATCCGCCGTGATCCGGCATTCGCTGTTCGGTGCCGCGGACGAAGCCGGCATCCCCGATGCCATCGCCGTCGATCTCGCCGAGATTTTCGCCGGTGATATCGACTTTCACCGTGACCTCCGTCAGGGTGATCGTTTTTCCGTCATCTATGAAATGGCCAGTCACCAAGGCAAACCGCTACGCTCGCAAAAGGTTCTCGCGGCCGAGTTCGTGAACAAGGGGCGGACCTATCACGCCTTCTGGCACGCCGGCCCGGATGGCAAGGGCGGCTACTACACCGCCGAGGGTCGCAGCGTGAAAAAATCCTTCCTCCGCTCGCCGCTGGAGTTTTCACGCATTTCGTCGGGATTTTCGACCGCCCGCCTCCACCCGGTGCTCGCGACCATGCGCGCCCACCGCGGCATCGACTACGCCGCGCCCACCGGCACGCGCGTCAGGACGACCGGCGACGGCGTGGTCGATTTCGTCGGCAATCAGGGCGGATATGGAAAAGTCATCATCATCCGGCACGCCGGTAGCAAGACCACCCTGTACGCCCATCTGTCGGGCTTCGCTTCCGGCATCCGCAAGGGCGCGCGCGTCGTGCAGGGCGAGACCATCGGTTTCGTCGGCGCCACCGGCATGGCCACCGGCCCGCACTTGCACTATGAGTTCAGGATCGCCGGCGTACATCGCGACCCGCTGACGGTCACCTTCCCCGACGCTGCCCCCCTCGCCCAGTCCGAACTGTCGGCTTATCTGGCCCAGGCAGAGATCTATCTGTCGCAAATCGCCGCCATCCGCGACATTCGCTACGTCATGCTCGACTGAGCAAGCGCCCCGCCGCTCCAGAGTGCATGGACTACCTCGGCTTCGCATTGCGCAACAACCTGTTCGTCGCGCCCATGGCCGGGGTGACCGACCGACCCTTCCGCCAGTTGTGCAAGAGGCTCGGCGCCGGTCTCGCAGTATCGGAAATGGTCACGTCCAACTCGCTGCTCTACGGCAGCGCCAAGACGCGCCGCCGCGCCGACCACACCGGCGAGGTCGAGCCGATTGTGGTGCAGATCGCCGGCGCCGATCCCGGGCTGCTGGCCCAGGCCGCGCGTTACAACGTCGAGCGCGGCGCGCAGATCGTCGACATCAACATGGGTTGCCCGGCCAAGAAAGTCTGCAATGTCATGGCCGGCTCGGCCCTGATGCAGAACGAAGCGCTCGTCGCGAAGATTCTCGAAGCGGTGGTCGCGGCCGTGCCGGATACGCCCGTTACCCTTAAATTTCGCACCGGCTGGAATCGCGACAACAAGAACGCCCCGGCCATCGCGCACATCGCGCAGGAGTCGGGCGTGCGCGCCATCGCCATCCACGGTCGCACCCGTGCCGACCAATACACGGGCCATGCCGAATACGACACCATTGCCGATGTGAAAACGCGCGTGAAGATCCCCGTCATCGCCAACGGTGACATCACGACGCCCGAGAAGGCGAAATACGTGCTCGACTACACCCAAGCCGATGGCGTGATGATCGGCCGCGCCGCACAGGGGCGGCCGTGGCTGTTCCGCGAGATCGAGCATTTCCTGAAGACGGGTGCCGTCCTGCCAGCGCCGACTTTTGCCGAGATTCACACCATCCTGCGCGCGCACCTGGCCGATCTCTATGCCTTCTATGGCAAAGACACCGGCGTCAAAATCGCGCGCAAGCACATCAGCTGGTACACCAAGGGCATTGTCGGCGCCGCACGTTTCCGCCACGCGATGAACCAACTGGAAGACATCGAGGCACAACTCGCCGCAACCGACGAGTTTTTCCTCGGACATTCTGCCCACAATCTCCCGATCTACGCGGAGGCCGCATGAGCACTGACATCGGCGACTGCATTCGCCGCAATCTCAACCGTTATTTCCGCGACCTTGACGGCGAGACGCCGCACGCCATCTACGACATGGTCATCGCCAGCGTCGAGAAGCCGATGCTTGAGGTGGTGATGAAACAGGCTGCGGGCAACCAGACCATTGCCGCCGAGATGCTCGGCATCAGCCGCAGCACGCTCAGAAGAAAACTTGCAGAACACAACCTATCTTGAGGGGAGAAACATCATGAAAGTCAGCCAGGCGCTCATCAGCGTTTCCGACAAGCACGGCGCGGTCGATTTCGCGCGCGAACTGAGCGCCCTCGGCGTCAAGTTGCTCTCGACCGGCGGCACCGCCAAGCTGCTGCGCGACGCCGGCCTCGATGTCACCGACGTTTCTGATTACACCGGTTTCCCCGAAATGCTCGACGGTCGCGTCAAGACGCTGCACCCGAAAGTGCATGGCGGCATCCTCGGCATTCGCGGCAATGCTGACCATGAAGCGACCATGGCCCAGCACGCCATCCCGACCATCGACCTCGTCGTGGTAAACCTCTACCCCTTCACGCAAACCATCGCCAAGAAGGACTGCACGCTCGAAGACGCGATCGAGAACATCGACATCGGCGGCCCGACCATGGTGCGCGCAGCGGCGAAGAACCACGGCGATGAGAAAGGCGGCTGCGCGGTGGTCGTCGAGCCGGCCGACTACGCCGGCATCATCGCGGAAATGAAGGCCAACGGCGGCGCCATCTCCTACGCCACACGCTTCGCGCTGGCAAAGAAGGCCTTCGTGCATACCGCACGCTACGACTCGGCCATCGCCAACTGGCTCACCAGCCTGGATGCCGACAACAAGCCGACCACCTTCCCCGAGCGGCTGCAACTGGCCTTCGACAAGGCCGACACCATGCGCTACGGCGAGAACCCGCACCAACAGGCGGCGTTCTACAAGGAAGCGAACCCTGTTGCGGGAAGCATTGCCGCCTACGAGCAGTTGCAGGGCAAGGAACTCTCCTACAACAACATCGCCGACTCCGACGCCGCCTGGGAAGCTGTCAAGGCTTTTGACTCCACCGCGTGCGTGATCGTCAAGCACGCCAACCCCTGCGGGGTCGCGCTCGGTGCGACAGCCGTCGAGGCCTATCGCCGCGCCTTTAAAACCGATCCGACCTCGGCTTTTGGCGGCATCATCGCCTTCAACTGCGCCATCGACAAGGAGGCTGCCGAAGCGATTTCCGGCCAGTTTGCCGAAGTCATCATCGCGCCGGAAATCACCGCCGATGCCCGCGCCGTCTTTGCCGCCAAGCAAAACCTGCGCGTGCTGGTGGTGCCAATGGGAAAAACCAGCGGCGTGTTCGACTTCAAGCGCGTGGGTGGCGGTCTGCTAGTGCAGACGGCCGACGAGGCACGCATCACCCAATCGGATATCAAGGTGGTCACCAAGCGCGTGCCAACCGAACAGGAAATGCGTGACCTGCTCTTCGCATGGAAAGTCGCCAAGTACGTCAAGTCGAACGCCATTGTTTACTGCAAGGACACCATGACCGTGGGCGTCGGCGCCGGCCAGATGAGCCGCGTCGACTCGGCGCGCATCGCCGCCATCAAGGCCGAGAACAACCAGCTGACCGTTGTCGGTTCGGTGGTCGCCTCCGACGCCTTCTTCCCCTTCCGCGACGGCCTCGACGTGCTGGCCAAGGCCGGCGCCACGGCGGTGATCCAGCCCGGCGGCTCGGTGCGCGATGCGGAAGTCATCGCCGCTGCGGATGAACAGAACATCGCGATGGTCTTCACCGGCTTCCGTCATTTCAGGCACTGAGCATGCCTATTCCGGACTATGAGTCGCTAATGCGACCGTTACTTGAAATTGCCGCAACCGCCAAAGGCGAAGAGGTCAGACTAACAGCCGCAACAGATCAGCTTGCGAAAGTATTTAACTTAACCAGCAAGGAACGCACAGAACTCCTGCCAAGCGGAGGAACCTTCAAATTCTCCTCGCGTGTCTCCTGGGCTCGAACCTACCTCCAGAAGGCAGGCCTTTTGGAAGCACCAAAGCGTGGTTTTTTGCGCATCACTCTTCGTGGTATGGATGTGCTCAAGCAGAGTAAGGGAAAGATTGATAACAAACTGCTTGCTCAGTTTGATGAATTCAAGGAATTCCAAGGCAAGAAGAAAAACGCTTCGACAACCAGTGTTACAGAATCGCCACAGACTCCCGTTGAATCAATTTCAGCTTACTACGAGCAATTTCGTGAGGCGTTAGCATCCGAGTTGCTTGATCGCGTTAAAAAGTGTTCTCCCGAATTCTTTGAGCGACTTGTCATCCAACTCTTGCTCAGGATGGGCTATGGGGGTTCCCTGAAAGAGGCCGGATCTGCTCTCGGGAAAAGCGGCGATGGCGGCGTTGACGGTGTAATCCGCGAAGACAAGCTGGGGCTGGATAGCATTTATATTCAGGCAAAACGCTGGGCTGATAAACCTGTGGGCAGCCCCGATCTTGATGGCTTCTCCGGTGCATTATCAAAAAAGAAGGCCACCAAGGGCATCTTTATCACCACCTCCACATTCACAAAGGATGCTCAAGCCTCTTTGAAAGATTATTCCTCTCGAATTGTGCTGATTGACGGCAATTTGCTCGTCAAATACATGATTGATTATGGGGTAGGTGTTTCAGTCATGGATGTATTCGAGCTGAAGAAGATTGATTCGGATTTCTTCGAGGAAGATTTCTGACTTTCCCTCGCCATGACGCAGCCGCCCCTGACCAACCTATCCGAGTTTGAGTTGTCGATTCTGACGCTACGCAGTCAGCGCGTACTGCTGTCCTCCGATCTGGCTAAACTTTACGAGGTAACGCCAGGGGTCTTGATGCAAGCGGTTAAGCGGAATGTCGAGCGTTTCCCCGGGCGTTGGTGCACTATTATCAATCACTAATATACGATATGCTTAGTTTCGTGAT
>CAZGOH010000099.1:0-6871 GCA_964527195.1 uncultured Methyloversatilis sp. | reverse complement strand
TGATTCGACATAATGAATCAACCAAAGAGTCCATGATGCGAGCCGAGGTCAGCAGATGAGATCGTCGTTACCATTAATCAGTCCCACAATGTGTAAACCTGCGCGCACGCACGGTAATGCAGTTCGATTAATTTTGCAAGATTGACTGACGATCCCCCATTAGGCCGCCTGATTGAATAGGAGGGGGAGCAGGCCGTAAATACTATCTGAATCCGTGGCCGTTGGTGCAGCATTCTTTCTGTAAATTCGTGGCCTGCTGGTGTTGCGGTGCCGGGCAGGCCGTGGCGATCGAGGAAAGTGGCAAAATGGTCCGGGCCCCCTCCCGGGGACTGTGGCGGAAGACGGCGACGGGTTTCATGGGGCGAAGATCGGGGAGGACGGGAATGATGATGCGGACGAAACCTTGTATCGCCGCGCTGCTGGGAGCCTGGAGTCTCTCGGCGGCGGCGGCGGCGGACATCGCGCTGGTCGGGCTGCTGCCCGGCCGGGCGCTGGTGGTGATCGACGGCGGCCAACGGCAGACGCTCGCGGTGGGCGCCACGACGACCGAAGGGGTGAGGCTGGTGGCGCTCGAATCGGGCGCCGCGCTGTTCGAGCATGCCGGCAAGACCCGACGCGTGCGCATCGGCGAACGCATCGTCTCGACCCCCGCCGCCGAGCGCAACGCGGTGACCCTGGTGCCCGATGCGCGCGGCCACTTCATCGTCAGCGGTAGCGTCAATGGCACGTCGATGCGCTTTCTGGTCGATACCGGTGCGACGCGGGTGTCGCTCGGCGCCGGTGATGCGCGCCGCGCCGGCATCGACGCGACGCGCGGCGAGGCGGCGATGACGCTGACCGCCAACGGGCCGGCGCGCGTGTGGAACGTGCGGCTCGCCCGCGTCAAGGTCGGCGACATCACGCTGAGCGACGTCGAGGCCAGCGTGCATGAGCAGGACCTGCCAGTGGCGCTTCTCGGCATGAGCTTTCTCAACCGCATGGAAATCCGCCGCGACGGCATGTCGATGGTGCTGACGCAGCGTTACTGATGGATGGCGCACTGACCGCGGCCTGGATGCGCGCGCGCTGTGCGGGGTGTTGCCACGACGCCCTTCCCGCACGCGAACCCTGCGCGCCCGGCGAGATCATCCCGGCCGCCGTGCTGATCCCCGTCATCGACCGCCCGACCGGCCTCACCGTGCTGCTGACGCAGCGCACCGCCCACCTGCGCGATCATGCCGGCCAGGTGAGCTTTCCCGGCGGACGCTGCGAGCCGCACGACGGCACGCCCCGCGCCACGGCGCTGCGCGAATGCCGCGAGGAAGTCGGCATCGAACCGGCGCAGGTCGAGGTGCTCGCCACCTTGCCGGACTACTTCACCAGCACGGGCTTTCGCGTCACCCCGGTGCTCGGGTTGGTCACGCCGCCGCTCAACCTGCGGCTCGACGATTTCGAGGTGGCCGAGGTATTCGAACCGCCCTTGTCATTCCTGCTCGATCCGGCCAACTTCCGCCGCGAGAAGGTGCTTTATCGCGGTGTGCCGCGCGAATACTGGGCCGTGCCGTGGGAAGGTTATTTCATCTGGGGAGCCACGGCCGGCATGCTGGTCGCCTTGCGCGAATGTCTGCGCCACGCGCCCTGAGCGCCGGTGTGGCCGGCGAATATGCTATCTTCGCCCGGCATCCCCCGGCCTGCCATCCATGACTTTTCTCAGCATTCTCTGCGTCCTCGTCCTCGAGCAGTTCAAGGCCGCGCCGGCCGCCCTCGTGCGGGGCTGGCTGGAGGCGCATGCCGGTTTCGTCGAGCAGCGCTTCAATGGCGGCGAAGCCCGCCACGGCAATGCCGCCTGGGCTGCCGGCGTGCTGTTGCCCGTGTTCGTCGTGCTGCTTCTCCAGTTCGCCCTGGGCGTGATTCATCCGCTGTTGGCGTTTGCGTTCGACGTCGCGGTGCTCTATCTGGTGGTCGGCTTTCGCCAGTTCAGCCATTACTTCACCGAAATCCAGATGGCCCTGCGTACCGGCGACGTGGAGCGCGCCCGCCAGTTGCTGGCGCAATGGCGCGGCGCCGGGGCCGAGCGGCTGGCAGGCGCCGAGGTTGCCCGGGTCGCCATCGAGCAGGGCATCGTCGCCTCGCATCGCCACGTCTTCGGCCCGCTGTTCTGGTTCCTGCTGCTCGGTCCGGCCGGCGCAGTGCTCTACCGTCTGGCCGACCTGGTCGCCGGCTGGTGGTCGGGCGCCGAAGACGCACCGCAGTCCGCACCCTTCGGCCGCTTCGCGCAGCAGGCGTTTCAGGTGATCGACTGGTTGCCGGTGCGGCTCACCGCCGCCACCTTTGCGATCGTCGGCGATTTCGAGGATGCCGTGTATTGCTGGCGGACCCAGGCCGGCCAATGGGCCGATGCGGCCACGGGTATACTGCTCGCGAGCGGCGCCGGCGCCCTCGGTGTCAAGTTGGGCCAACCCCTGCCGGACGCAACCGCCGGACTTGAGGCACGCCCTGAACTGGGCCTCGGCGACGACGTGGATGTCGAACACCTGCAAAGCGCGGTCGGCCTCGTCTGGCGCGCGCTGGTGCTGTGTGTCTTGCTGCTCGCCCTGCTCACGCTGGCCAGCTGGGCGGGAGGCTGATTCAGGCTGGTTTCTTCAATAACAGACAGGAGTGGAAAAATGTCGAACAAGGAAGTTGTCGTACTGAGTGCCGTGCGCTCCGCCGTGGGTGCCTTCGGTGGTTCGTTGGCCACGCTCGAACCCGCCGAACTGGGCGGCATGGTCGTCAAGGAAGCCATCGCCCGTGCCGGCGTCGATCCCCAGCAGGTCGGCTTCGCCGCGGTTGGCAACTGCATTCCCACCGAGTCGCGCTATGCCTACGTCGCCCGTGTCGCCACCATCCAGGGCGGCATGTCGATGGATTCCGTCGCCTTCGCCGTCAACCGTCTGTGCGGTTCGGCCCAGCAGGCGATCGTCAACTCCGCCCAGGCCGTGATGCTCGGCGATGCCGACTTCGCCATCGCCGGCGGCGTCGAGGTCATGTCGCGCGGCGGCTACCTGCTGCCGGCGCTGCGTTCCGGTGCGCGCATGGGCGACACCCAGGCCATCGACATGATGGTCGCCGTGTTGACCGACCCGTTCGGCGTCGGCCACATGGGCATCACCGCCGAGAACCTCGCCGCCAAGTGGAGCATCAGCCGTGAAGACCAGGATGCCTTCGCCTGCGAATCGCAAAAGCGTGCCGCCGCTGCCCAGGCCGCCGGTCACTTCAAGTCGCAGATCGTGCCGATCACGCTGAAGACCCGCAAGGGCGACGTGGTGTTCGATACCGACGAGCATCTCAAGCCCGCCACCACCATGGAAACGCTGGCCAAGATGAAGCCCGCCTTCAAGAAGGACGGCACCGTCACCGCCGGCAACGCTTCCGGCATCAATGACGCCGCCGCTTTCCTGGTGCTGGCCGACGCCGCCAAGGCGGCCGCCGGCGGCCACAAGCCAATCGCGCGACTCGTCTCCTACGCCATCGCCGGCGTGCCGAACGACGTGATGGGCGAAGGCCCGATTCCCTCGTCGAAAGTCGCCTTGCAGAAGGCCGGCCTCTCGCTCGACCAGATGGACATCATCGAATCGAACGAAGCCTTCGCGGCCCAGTCGATCGCCGTGCTGAAGGGCCTCGGCCTCGATCCGGCGAAGACCAACCCGAACGGCGGCGCCATCGCCATCGGCCACCCCGTCGGGGCGACCGGCTCGGTGATCGTCACCAAGCTCCTGCACGAGATGATCCGCGTCAACGCCAAGTATGGCATGGCGACGATGTGCATCGGCGGCGGCCAGGGCATCACCACGATCTGGGAACGCGTCTGACCGCGTCTTGCCCCACAAAAAAGGGCCGGCATTGCCGGCCCTTTTTTCATGCTGCCTTGAGGTAGCGCTCCTTCGCCGCCTTGGCTGCGGTCGCTTCGGCGGGCGAGTAGGCCTTGCCCGACCACAGCATGCGATAGGCGATTTCCTCGTTGCCGTTCTCGCACAGTTCCAGCACGCTCTTGAACAGCGGCTGGAAGGTCTCGCTGCGGTGCGAGGCTTCATGCTCCTCGAAGGAATTCCAGAAGGTGACGATCAGCGCTTCCCGATCCTTCATCGGGCTTTCCACGGCCTGGCCGACGGTGCTGCCTTCGTTCGAGACCTGGCCGCTGTTGAGCACCACCATGCCACCGACGAAGCCGGTGTCGGAATGATAGGTCTTGACGTTCTCGCAGAGCAGCGCGACGCGCTCCTCGAGATCGTCGACGCTGTATTCGGGCTTGAGAATGACACGATTGACGGTGACCACGCCGTCGCTGGCGAAGTTGGGAATAAAGGACATAAGTCTCTCCTGGCTGGGGTTGGGGGATGGTTTTCTTGTGGAACGAACATGGGTCTGTTCTGGTAGAGTTCAAGCAAAATCAAAACCCTGCAAACATCATGGACGATTCGCACTTCATCGAGGAAACCCTCGACAGCCAGCAGATGTTCGATGGCCGCCTGCTCAAGGTCTATTCCGACCGCGTGCGCCTGCCTGACGGCCACGAGGGCGTGCGCGAGATCATCCGCCATCCCGGCGCAGTGGTCGTCATCGCCGTGCTCGACAACGGCAAGCTGCTGTTCGAGCGGCAGTTCCGCTATCCGCTGCAGCGCGTATTCCTCGAAATGCCCGCCGGCAAGATCGATCCGGGCGAACACATCCTCGATACCGCCAGGCGCGAACTGCGCGAGGAGACCGGCTATCGCGCGAAACTCTGGCGCCATCTGGGCACCACGCATCCGGCCATCGGTTACGCCGACGAGCGCATCGAGATCTTCTGGGCGCAGGGCCTCTCGTTCGTCGGCGCCGCGCCCGACCATGGCGAAATCCTCGAGATCGTCGAGATGAGCCTTGCCGACGCGCTGCTCGCCGTGCGCGACGGCGAGATCACCGACGGCAAGACGCTCGCCGCACTGTTGTGGGCGGAGAAGACCCTGTCCGGCGCATGGCCACTGCCGCTCTAGGTGCGGCCTGCCGCTAGAATGCGCAACCGTCACACAGGAAGCGCATCCGATGAATGCTCCCGCCGCGCTCCGGCCCGTGCTGCCGGAGGTGGAGACCGACGAACGCACGCGTCTGTCGGCGCTCGACATCTTCTCCGAGGTCTCGGCCAATCTCGTCGACGAGGATGACGTCGAGGAGTTGCTCGGCCGCTTCCTCGGCACCATGCTGCGGCTCGCCAAGGCCAGCGCCGGCGCCGTGCGCGTGATCACCACCGACGGCAGGCACCTGCGCCTCGTCGCCGCGCGTGGCCTGCCGCACGAGGTGGTCGAGCGCGAGCGCCTGGTGCCCATCGATTGCGGCCAATGCGGCAACGCCATCGCCGACAACCGCTCGCGCTACGAAATCGACCTGCACGATTGCGCACTGCGCACGCACCATCCGTATTTCGGGCGCGACTGCCAGGCCATGGTCGTCGTGCCGCTACAGCATGGCGGCCAGTTGCAGGGCACCTACAACCTCTTCCTGCCGGAACGTTTCGAACTGCCCGAGGAGGTGGCGGTGCTGTTCCGCTCGATCGGCGAACATCTCGGCATGGCGCTCGAAAACGTGCGCCTCAAGCGCGAGAACCTGCGCATCACGCTGATGAACGAACGCCAGATGATGGCCGCCGAAGTGCATGATTCGCTCGCCCAGACGCTTGCCTACATGAAGATGCGCATGGCCCTGTTGCAGGATGCGCTGCGCGACCAGAATGACGAAGGCGCCTGCAAGTATGCCGGCGACGTTGGCCAGGCGCTCGACGAGGCTTATCGCCAATTGCGCGAGCTGCTCGTCCAGTTCCGCAATCGCATGAATCCGCTCGGCCTGCAAGCGGCGCTGAAGCAGCTGGCGAGCAATTTCTCCGAGCGTTCCGGCATCGCGCTGGAGATGCGCAATCGCGTCGTCGATCTGCGGCTCGGCGTCGACCAGGAGGCGCAGGTCTTCTTCATCGTGCAGGAGGCGCTCGCCAACGTTGGCCGCCATTCCGGCGCGAGTCGCGCGGTGCTGACCTTCGAAGGCGCCGGCGACCACTACGTCGTCACGGTGGACGACAACGGCCGCGGCGGCCAGGGCTTCTTCGCCATCGCCAACCGCACCGGCGGATTCGACGAACATCCGCACCTGCGCGACCACTTCGGTCTTTCGATCATGCGTGATCGCGCCCGACTGATCGGCGGGCGCGTCGAGGTCGCCAACCTGCCGGCCGGCGGTTTTCGCGTGCGTCTCATGTTCCCGGCCATCGCGCCGGCTTCGCAAAGGAATGCCGCATGAAGCAGATTCGCGTGCTGCTGGTCGATGACCACACGCTGTTCCGCAAAGGCCTGGCCGAACTGCTCGAGCAACGCGGCGCGCTGACGGTGGCCGGCATCGCCGGGAACGCCGACGAAGCGCTGCAACTCCTGGCCAGCACCGAACCCGACGTCGTCATCACCGACCTCAACATGCCGCCGCGCGGCGGCCTGGCATTGCTGCGGGAAATACGCGCCAGCGGCTGGACCAGGCCCGTGCTCGTGCTCACCGTCAGCGACAGCGAGGACGACCTGGCCGGCGCGATGAGCGGCGGCGCGCAGGGCTACCTGCTCAAGGACATGGAGCCCGACGATGTCGTCGACGCCGTGCAGCGCGCGGTGCGCGGCGAGACCGTGGTGGCGCCGGCGATGACGCTCAAGCTCGTACATCTGCTGCAAGGCGGCGGCCAGCCGACCAAGGCCGATGCCCTGCAGCAACTCACGGCGCGCGAGCGCGAGATTCTCGAACATCTTTCCCAGGGGCTTTCCAACAAGGCCATCGCGCGCGTGCTCGACATCAGCTACGACACCGTCAAGCTGCACGTGCGCCACATCCTCGCCAAGCTCAACCT
>CAZGOH010000098.1:0-6961 GCA_964527195.1 uncultured Methyloversatilis sp. | reverse complement strand
CGCATGCGATAGGCCACGCCCGCCTTTTCGCCCTCGCCCTGGCCGATCTGGCCGCTGGCCTTGTAGCGCTCGAGCTTCTCGCCCTTCCTGACGATCATTTCCATCGACGGCTTGCCGGCATCGGTGATGATGGTCACGTCCTTTTTGGTGAAGGGATCGAGCAGCGGGTTCTGCGCCACGGTGATGAGCAGGGCGGCGATGATCACCAGGAAGATGTCGATGAGGTTCACCACCGACAGGATGGGATCGTCGCCCTCGGGTTCTTGCAGCAGCTTCATGCCGGGCTCCCTTGCGGGACGGGTTTCGCGTCGGCGGCCGCGACAGTCATTTCGCGGCGGGCGTTGAGCCAGGCCAGCTCCTCGGCCAGCCAGCGGCGCCGCACCGAAACGATCCAGAAGGTGATGGAGGCGGCGATCAGCGCCAGAATGAC
Source organism: uncultured Methyloversatilis sp. (assembly GCA_964527195.1). Lineage (GTDB taxonomy): Bacteria > Pseudomonadota > Gammaproteobacteria > Burkholderiales > Rhodocyclaceae > Sulfuricystis. Next base: position 6,531 of record CAZGOH010000098.1, on the reverse strand, counting down.
GGCCGAAAAGGCGACGATCAGATTGTCCGAAACCTGCGCGAGGTTGCCGTCGGACAAGCCCTTGAGCGCCGGGCCCATGGGGATCATGGTGGCGACCAGGCCCAGCATGGGGGCCACCCGGGTGGCGATGCGGGCGTGTTCCAGCAGCTTGTGGGCGGCCACGTCCAGGTCATCCTTGGTATGGTTCGGGTTGGCCCGGGCGTAGGCCAGCAGCGGATACCCCGGCCCCGCCTTGACGCCGGCCCGGCGTTGCAGGCTCTGCACGACGAAGGCCCCCAGGGCGTAGAAGGCGTAGAGGAAAAGAATCGCCACGGCGGCCAGAACGGGGATCAGGAAGACCTGGCCGAGTTGGTACATCAAGACTTCAAAGTTGTGCCCCATGTCGCATGACTCCTATCGGTGAAAAATCGTGAAAAATCGGAATGCGGGCAAGCGCCCGAACGGATGCAAGGCGCCGGCTACCGCGACTGCTTGCGGCAAGCCTGCCGCACGGCTAACATACACACTAACCAATACACACACGGAGTCCGTCATGGATACCCTCGTCAGTCGCCTGTTCATGAACGGCAACAGCCAGGCCGTGCGCATTCCGCGCGAATTCCGGCTCGCCGCCGGCCGGGTCGAAATTCGCCGCACGCCGGAAGGCGATCTGCTGATCCACCCGCTGCCCGCCAGTCGCGGCGAAGCGCTGCTCGAAGCGCTGTCCGGCTTCGACGATGATTTCGTCGCGGCGCTGGAAGCCGGCCGGCGCGAACAGCCTCCATCGCAGGAGCGCGAAGCCCTGTGATCTACCTGCTCGACACCGACACCCTCATCTACCTCATCAAGGAACGGCCACCGGCTGTGGCGGAACGGGTCGATGCGCTGTCGGCCGATGATCGTCTCGGCATGTCCTTCGTCAGCTTCGCCGAACTGCTCAAGGGCGCCGAACGCAGCGTCCGCAAGATGGAAACGCGGCGCCGGCTCGACGCGCTCGTCCGCCAGGCGCCGGTATTTCATGACGCCAGCCCGGCGCTCTGCGCGCACTGGGCCGCCCAGTTCGTCAGGCTGAAGGCGGCCGGGACGATGATCGGCGCCAACGACCTGTGGATCGCCTGCCACGCCCTGGCGCTCGATGCCGTGCTGGTCACCAACAACACGCGCGAATTCGGGCGCATCGAGGGGTTGCGGCTGGAGAACTGGGCGGCTTGACCTCACCGCAAGAGTCGGCGCTGGCGGGACGGCACTCACGCTCACCACTTGCCCTCCAGCGACAGCAGCCAGGTGCGCTGGCCGGCCTCGCGGGTGTCGAGCTGCCAGGCGGCAGCGCCGTTCCAGGCCGCGGCGTAACGACGGGTATCCGCGCGCAGCAGGTTCTGCAGGGACAGGCGCAGGTTGAGGTTGGCGTCTAGGCGGCGCACGAGATGGGCGTCGAGCAGGTCGCGCGCGCGGCTTGCGGCGGCCAGTTCGCCCGGCACATCGGTTTGCACGCGGCCGTTGCGTTGCCAGTGGAAGCCCCAGGTGGATTGCCAGGCCGGCAGGCTGCCCTCGTAGCCGAGCGAAAAGTTGTAACGCGGCAGCTCGCGCGGCTTGCGGTCGAGGCCCAGTCGGGCATCCGCCACCTCGCCGCGCGGCAGGGTCAGTTGCGCGCGCAGGCTGCCATCTTTCGGCAGCGGCAAGAAGCCATCGCCCTTGAGCTTGGCGGACAATTCCAGCCCCCAGTGGCGCGCGTCGCCTGCGTTGTAAGGTCGATCGACCCAGCGCGCGCCTTCCAGCGCCGCGCGCCGTTCGACGAAATCCCCGGTGTGCCGCAGATAGGCGTTGGCGCCCAGCACGCCGCCGGCGAGGTGCCGCTCCAGCCCGGCTTCCAGATTGACAATACGCTCGGGCCCGAGATCGGGATTGCCGCCGCGATCCGGCTCCAGCGGCGTGTTGGCGGCGGCGCCGCGCGTCGCCACGGCGGTGAGCTCATCGAGCTTCGGAAAACGAATCGCGCCGGCCAGCGACGCGCGCGCCACCCAGCCGGGCGAAGGCTCCCAGCGCAGGGCCAGCGCCGGATCGACGGCGCCGTGACTGCGCGCGCCGCCGTCGGTCGCGATGCGCATGGTCTCGCCGCGCAGGCCCAGCGTCGCCGTCAGGTCCGGACGCAAGGCCCATTCGTCCTGCGCCCAGAGCGTCCAATGCCGCGCGCTGCCGTCGAAATCGGTCGCGCCGGTGACGGCGCCGGCGAACGATTGACGATCCTCGCGAGCATGTCGGGCGAACTCGCCGCCGAACGAGAGGAAGTGCGCGCCGACCGGGCGATCCAGCCGCAGCGCCCCCGAAAACTCGCGATCCTCGCGGCGCTCGGTCTCCGTCCAAGCGCTGACGCCGCCCAGGTTGTCGCGCGCGACGCGCTCACGGTCGTTGGCGCGCCGACCGCTCATGACGGCGGCGCGTCCCGAGAGCTTGTTCTCGCCGAGGCGCATCTCGCCTTCCGCGCGCAGCCGGGCGATGCGGATGGCGTTGTCTTCCTGGTCGGCGCGCGTGTCGCCCGTGTCGCGTGCCATCTGCGTCGCGCGCTTGCCCTCGTTGTGGTAATAGCTTGGCCACAGCGTCAGCAGATCGCCGCCACCGCGCCAGGACAGCCGCGGCGAGAGGATGAATTCATTCATCGCATAGTCGCCGCGCTCGGTTTCATGCTGCGTCGTTCCCGGCGTTGCGCCGCGGAACAGCGTCTGATCGACCGGCATGCCGTGGCGATTGACGGTCACCGGCAGCAGCCAGGTGAAGCCGCCTGCGCCGCCGCCGCGCGTAACGCTCGCCTGGGCGTTCGCTTCCGCCCCGCGCTGGCCGGCGGCGAGCTTGAGTGAGGTCGAAGCGCGCGCCACCGGCTGGCGCATCACCAGGTTCACCGTCACCGCCGCCGCGCCGCCGAATTCGGCCGAACCGCCGCGCAGGATCTCGATGCGCTCCAGTTCGCCGGCCGGCATGCGGCCGACCTGGGTGAGCGCGAAGCGGGCGTTGGCCGTCGGCCGTTCGCCATTGACGAGGAACTGCACGGCGTCGCGGCTCATGCCGCGCGCCCGGGCGCTCATGCCGCCGTCGGCGCCGTGCTCGCCGGCCTCGATGCCCGGCAGCTTCCTGATCACCTCGCCGACCGTCAGCCCGCCGAGCGCCGCGATCTCCTTGCGGTCGACGATGGTCTTCTGCGACACCGCCTCGCGCTGCTCGGCGAGCGCGTCGGAGGCTGCGGTGACGGTGACTTCCTTCAGTCGGGCCGGCGGTTCGGCGGCGAGGGCCGCGCAAGATGCGGTCGCCACTGCCACTGCCATGGCCATCGTGCGCGGCCAGCGCATCCGCTCCATGTCGATGCGGTTCATCCATTCCCGCATTCGGATGCCCTCCGACGGCAACGTGGCGGTCGAATCTCCGCATCCGGGCAGACGCCCTGAAATGCGCCCGTCGCCCGGCGCAGGGATATCGGTGTATAAATACTTATCAACCATCATGACGGGAGACCCCCATGAGCACCACCGTTCGCTGGAACATCGCCGTGCCGCCGGAACTGGACCGATCCGTGCGCATGTTCATTGCCGCCCATGGCGGCGGTCGCAAGGGCGACTTGTCGCGTTTCATCGAGAAGGCCGTGCGGCAACAGCTTTTCGAAGAAACCGTGCGCGAGATCAAGGCCGAAAACGCCCAATATTCCGCGGAGGAAATCCAGGCGGCGATCGATGAGGCGATCGACTGGGCCCGGTCGAACCGATGAAGGTCGTCCTCGATACCAACGTCCTGCTTTCCGCGCTTATCTCCCCCCACGCGCCGCCGCACCGGATACTCGACGCCTGGCGGGAAGGCCGCTTCGATCTGGCGACCTGCAAGGAACAGCTTGACGAAATCCGCCACGCCAGCCGTTACGCGAAGTTCCGTCACATCCTGCAACCGAATCGGGTTGGCCGGCTCATCAACGATCTGACGGAGAGGCCGCTGGTGGCGGTGCCGAGCGCACGCCTGGAGCTTGCCGACCCGGACGACGCTTTTCTCCTCGCCCTGACCGCCGCCGCCGATGCCGACTATCTGGTCACCGGCGACCGCCGTGCCGGCCTGCTGGAAATGGGGCATCACGGACGCACCCGCATCGTCGCGCCGGCGAGGTTCTGTGCCGATGTCCTGAAGGACTGACGCCCCTGCCGCCAGGTGCCCGAGGCCACGACGAGCAGGAGTCCCAGCACCACCGCCAGCGCAAACGAGGTCTGCGCCGGTGTCAGTTCCGTCTTGTCCAGCCGCATGCCTTCGATGAGCGGCGGCGGGGGTGGCGGTGCGGGTTCCGCCTCGGCGGCCGGTTCGTCGGCCGGCGGCGGCAAAGTCGGCGCTGGCGGGACGGCACCGGCGAGGCCGTAGCCCGTCAGGCCGACGAATTTCTCGAAGGTGGCGTTGTCGCTTTTCACGTCGTAACGCCGCGCGAGATCGCGGTAGCGCTCCTTCAGTTTGGCGACGGAAAGGCGGATTTCTCCGACTGCCTGATCGTCGCGCGCCATGCGGCGGCCGGCTGCGCCGGCACCGCCAGCCTCGACAAGGCCATGCGGCCTTTGTCCGGCGTTATCGCGCTCTGACCCGGTCATCCGGCGGCCCTTGCTAAAAGACATAGCGCATGCCAACCCGGATGTCCCGACCCGCATCGAGGGTGGAGAGACCGCCCTGGCTCAAGGTGGAGTGCCGGCTGTAACGCTTGTCAAAGAGGTTGCGCGCGCTCAGGTTGAAGCTCAGGTCGCGCAAGCCGCGCGGCTGCCAGTTGACGTGAAGATCATGGATGGCGTAGCCGGGTTTCGCGATGTAGACGGTCTGATTCGCCGGCACATCGTTAAGACCCCGCACCGACGTGAGGGTGTAGCCGAAGTCCAGGTTGTCGCTCAGACCATAGCCCAAGTTGAGCACGGCCTTGTCGCCATGTGGAGCTCCAAAGCGCGCCAGGAACTGGGGCAGATCGGGCAGGTTCGCCGTATCCAGGTGCATGAAGCCGAGATCCGCGCGCAAGCGCCCGGCGGTGTAAGCGGCGCGCAGCTCGTAACCCTTGAAGCGGGCTGTCCGATCGGCGTTGTAGAGCTCGGTCACCGGACGCCCGCCGAGACCGCCGGTGCCGGGCTGGCGGTAAAGAATCGCGTCGCCGATGCGGTTCTGAAAGACCAGCGCCTCGGCGCGCCAGCGCTTGTCACGCGCCGGTTGCCAGCGCAAGCCGACCTCGCCCTGACGCGATTTCTCGGCCTTCAGTTCGCCGTCCGCGCGGCCGTTGATCAGCGCGCCCACGACCACATTGCCGGCGAAGTGAACCGGAATCGTGCCGGCGCCGCGCGCCGCTTCGCCGTAGCCGGCGAACAGTGTGACCCCACCGCCCAGGCCGGTCTCGCCACCAAGGTTATAGGAGGTGGCTGCGTTGCCGGCGCGTACCGTGCCGTCGCGGAAGCGGGCGTCGAAATCGTCATGACGCACGCCAAACCAGAGCTGGCCAAAGTCGGCGCTCATGCGGTTTTGCGCGTAGATGCCGCGGTTGTCGTAACGATTGCGGCGGTCGGGCCGGTCGCTGCGAAAATTGGTGCCCTGGTCTTCGAGGTAGTCGATGCCCACGGTGAGCGCGCCCCGCAAGCCATCGCCGCCATAGCCGAAGGTGTTGCGCAGATCGATGCCCTGTCCGTCGCTGGTAAAGCGCTCGACGAGGTTGCCGGGCGGGGGTGTCCTGCCCTGCCATTGGTTGCGGGACTGATACAGACGCACGCGCACATCGAGCCTCGGCGAGGCGGGATCGAAGCGATAGTCCAGGGTATGTTGCTCGCGCGTCAGGGTTTGATCAACCGGCGGCCGGGTGGCGAGGTTGATGGGCTGGAACTGCCAGGGATAGTCGCCGCGCTGCTGGAAATTCAGGCCGCTGGCCTCGTTGCGCTCGCTGCCGATGCGCAGCTGGTGCGGCCCCGTCCCCAGCAGGCTCAACTTGATCAGGTAGCCCGCATCTTCGCCGCCGGAGTAGGGGATGCGCTCGCCGCCGCCCGCGCGCAGGTCCTGGTATTCGTGACGCGAGACATGGCCCAGCAAGCCCAGGCCTTCGCCCAGCACACCATAGACGCTGGCCGAGCCAAGCCAGCCCTCGTCGGCGCTGCCATAGCCCGCGCGCAGCCGTGCGCCGAGCCGTTGGCCGCTTGACAGCAGATCCTGCGCGTCGACGGTTGCCATGCGCACGCTGCCGCCCAGCGCGCCGTGGCCGTCGTCGGCCGCCGGCGGGCCGGGGCGTATCTCGACCTGCTTGAGGATATCCGGGGCCACGTTGCCCAGACCGCCGCGATGGTTGTACAGGTTCTGGCCCTGCCGCGCGCCATCGACGGTGACGTTGACGTTGCTGCCCTCAATGCCGCGCAGGTACAGCCGTTGTCCCTGGCGGACACCGCCGGCGACGTCCACGTTGGCCTCGCGGCCCAGCACATCGCGCACGTCCTTTGCCTGCTCCCGTTGCAGGCGATCGGTCACATCGTTGATGGCCTGACCCTGCACGACCACGTCCGGCAGGCGGGTGCCGGTGTCGGC
>CAZGOH010000097.1:964-7125 GCA_964527195.1 uncultured Methyloversatilis sp. | reverse complement strand
GGGTTTCCTGATCGGCGGGGGCGGGGGCGGCGATGCCTGTCCGGCTTCGGCACGACGCCGATCCGTGCCTGCCGGCCGCGGCGGCAGCCCGGCGGGCACGCGCAATTCGGCACCGGCGGCAAGCAGCGCGTCGGCGGCGAGGCCGGGGTTCGCATCCATCATCATGCCAAGGTATTTTTCCTGCGCGGCGGGATCTCCCGGATAACGTTGCCGCGCCAGTTGTTCGAGCGACAACGCGGAATACACCCGCAGCAATTCCATCTGGGCGGCAGCCGGGGGCGCACTCTCGCCACGCGCGGGGCTTGCGGGCAGCGCGGGGGCCTGTGCGACGAGCGCGCGCACGGCCAGTTCGGCCGGGGCGTCCGGCAGGATCATGTATTCGCGGACCACTTCGAAACCGCAGCCGATGGCGACGGCAAAATTGATGAAAGGCTCGCGCACGGCATCGCCGGTCATCAGCAGTTTGTCGCCGGCAGGCGTCTGCACGATGCGCAGGCTGGACTTGAGCAGCCACAGGCCGTCCCCGAAATCCGCCGCGGAACGCTGCAACTTGAAGCAGGAAATGTCCGGCGTCGGACGGCCATCGCCGAGGAGCGGAATTTCAAGCCGCAGGGGACTGCCGATGGTGGCCTGCCCTTCGACCTTGCCCAGGCCGAGGGCCAGGGCGTTCGGCGAGAAAGCCAGCGCCGAGATCAGCCCGGCGAAACCGAGTGCCGACAGGCGCGCTGCTGAATGTCCGGAAAAAAGCATGAAACGAACCCCTTGTCGAATGTGGTCACCGCGATACTCTACTAGCATTCTCGCCCAAAATGGCATCTGTCGGGAATGCTGGCCGGCAGCGGTGACGAAAGTCGGTCCCGGCGCGACGGCGCCGCTATACTGCGCCGCCCAGACGGACACGAACAAACGCGAACAACGAGGAGAGCGTATGACACAGGATGAACTCAAGCAGGCGGTGGCGCGGGCGGCGGCTGCGCATGTGGCGGCTACCGTGCCGGCCGGCGCCATTGTCGGCGTCGGTACCGGTTCGACCGCCAATTTCTTCATCGACGAGCTGGCGAAGATCAAGGATCGCATCGGCGCGACCGTGGCCAGCTCGGAGGCGACCAAAAAACGCCTTGAGGGCCATGGCATCCGCGTGCTCGATCTCAACGAGGTCGATGCGATGCCGGTCTATGTCGACGGTGCCGACGAGATCACCGCCGGGCTGGAAATGGTCAAGGGCGGCGGCGGGGCGCTGACGCGCGAGAAGATCGTCGCGGCGGTGGCCGACAGGTTCGTGTGCGTGTGCGATGCCTCGAAACTCGTCGCCACGCTCGGCAGGTTTCCGCTGCCGGTCGAGGTGATTCCGATGGCGCGCGCGTACGTGGCGCGCGAGATCGTCAGGCTCGGCGGGCAGCCGAAGCTGCGCGAGGGTTTCGTCACCGACAACGGCAACGTGATTCTCGACGTGAGCGGGTTGACGATCAGCGATCCGGCGGAATTCGAAAATACCCTGAACGGCATCGTCGGCGTGGTCACCAACGGCCTGTTCGCCCGGCGCGGCGCCGATCTCCTGCTACTGGCGACGCCGGAATGCGTGAAGGAAATGCGGCGCTGAAGCGGCGCCGGGCGCCGCGCCCGGTCAGCCGCGCGGCGGCACGAAGCCCTGTACGCGGTCGGCGCCGTCGCCGAAGAAGTGCTTCTCGATCTGCTCGGCGAGATACTTGCGATGGGAGCCGTCGGCCAGGTTGAGGCGATTTTCGTTGATGATCATCGTCTGCAGGCGAATCCACTGCTGCCAGGCTTCCTTCGACACGTTCTCGAACAGACGCTTGCCCAGGTCGCCGGGCATGGGGGGGAAGTCGAGACCGTCGGCCTCGCGACCGAGTTTGACGCAGTTGACCGTTCTTGGCATGGGTGAATCCTTCTCTGGTTTGAAACGCCGATTGTAGCGGCAGAGCTGCGCTACGGCTGCACGGCGAGGACGCGGTCGATGTGCAGCATCCTGAAGACGTTCTGCACGGGTGCCTGCGGGCGGGTCAGCACCAGCTGGCGGCCTTGCTGCCGGGCGTCGTTGGCGAGCATGATCAGCGCGCCGATCGACAGACTGTCGATGTAATCGAGACGCGCGAGATCGATCACCAGTTCGGACGATTGCGTTTGCCGCAGTGCCTTGCGGGCGACGATGCGCAAGGAAGGCAGTGAGTTGGCCGTGAGTCGCCCCTTGAGCGCGAGCGAGCCGTCGGGCAGCGTGTCGATGTTCAGTTCCGCGCTCATTTCGACTCCTAAAGAGATTTGACGAGTACCTTGGAACGGCGTTGGTAGTTGTAGAGTTCCCGGCGTGATTTCGGCAGGGCTTCGGGGCCGACCTCCACGTAGCCGCGCTCGACGAACCAGTGCGCGGTGCGCGTGGTGAGCACGCAGATGCGGCGAATTTTCGCCGCCCGGGCCTTTTCCTCGATATGGCGGCGCAACTGATCGCCGTAACCGGCGCGCCGATACTCCGGCATCACGGCGAGGCAGGCGAGTTCCGCCATGGCCGGTTCGCCGCGCACGCGCGTCAGCGGGTAGAGCGCGGCACAGCCGACCACCACGCCGTCGTGGTCGAGCAGCGAAAAACGGCCGATCTCCATTTCGATGCGTTCGCGGCCGCGCTTGACCAGCGTGCCGTCGGCTTCCAGCGGGGCGATCAGATTGAGCACCGCGCCGACGTCGTCCGGCATGGCCTCGCGCAAGCGCGCCAGGGGCGCGCGCGTCATCACCGTGCCGACGCCTTCGTGAGTGAAGAATTCGAGCAGCATGGCGCCATCCAGGTCGCGATCGAGGAAGTGCACGCGACCCACGCCGTTCTTGCAGGCGCGGATCGCGCCGGGCAGCACGCGCCTGAGCTCGGGCGCCTGGGGAGACTTTTTCGCCAGCAGCGCGTCGGCTTCGTCGACTGTCAGCGCGGGAATTCGCGCCCCCTTCTTGTCGGCGAGGCCGGGCGCATCGCACAGGAAGATGAGCTTGTCGGCCTTGATGGCGACTGCCACCGCCTCGGCGACTTCCTCCCAGGCCAGATTGAAGATCTCGCCGGAGGGCGAGGCGGCGATCGGCGTGATCAGCACGACGTTTTCCTGTGCCAGGTCGGCGCGGATCTCGTCGGCCTCGATCTTGCGCACCGCACCGGTGAACTGGAAGTCGACGCCGTCCTCGACGCCGACCGGCTTGGCGGAGACGAAGTTGCCGCCGGTGACGCGCAGGAAGGCGCCGGCCAGGGGCGTGTTGGGCAGGCCCTGCGAGAGCAGCGCCTCGATCTCGATGCGCGTCACGCCCATCGCGCGCTTGACGCACTCCAGGGCGGGCGCGTCGGTGACGCGAAGATTGTTGTGAAAGCGCGGCTCCAGTCCGCGGCCCTTCATCTCGGCGTCGATCTGCGGCCGCGCGCCATGCACGAGAACGAGCTGGATGCCCATGCTGTCGAGTAGCGCGATGTCGTGGATCAGCGCCTGTGCCACGCCCGATTCGAGCACCTCGCCGCCGAAGGCGACGACGAAGGCGCGGCCGCGAAAGGCGTGGATGTAGGGCGCGGCCTGGCGCACCCAGGCGACCAGCCGGGCGTCGGTCAGGGAGGTGCTGGCGGTTTCGGTCATGTCAGCCTTTTTTGGTCCTTTTCGGTTTCGATTTCATCGCCGGGGCAGCGAGACCCAGCGCCGCTTCGATGCGTTGGCAGAGAGTGCGCAGCACCTTGACGCGCGCGTAGTTCTTGTCGTTCGCCTCGACCAGCGTCCACGGCGCGCTGCCCGTGCTGGTGCGATCAACCATGTCGCAGACGGCCAGGTTGTAGGCATCCCATTTCTCGCGGTTGCGCCAGTCCTCGTCGGTGATCTTGAAGCGCTTGAATTCGACCTTCTCGCGCTCCTTGAAACGGCGCAACTGCTCCTCCTTGCTGATTTGCAGCCAGAACTTGACGACGACGGCGCCGGCTTCCGCAAGCTCGTGCTCGAAGTCGTTGATCTCGGTGTAGGCGCGCAACCAGTCAGTCTCGGCGCAAAAGCCCTCGATGCGCTCGACGAGCACGCGGCCGTACCAGGAGCGGTCGAAGATGGTGACACGGCCGGTGCGCGGCACATGGCGCCAGAAGCGCCACAGATAGGGCTGGGCGCGTTCTTCCTCGGTGGGCGCGGCGATCGGCACGATCTGGTAGTCGCGCGCATCCATCGCCGCCGTGATGCGCCGGATCGAACCGCCCTTGCCGGCGGCATCCGCACCCTCGAAGACGCAAATCACCGAGCGTTGTTTGAAGCGCGGGTCGCGCACCAGTTCGGCGAGGCGTCCCTGCCACTTCGCGAGTTGATCTTCGTATTGCTGCTTGGTGAGTTTGCACGACAGATCGAGTTCCGAGATCACGTCCCGTCCGTCGAGGTTGGGCGTGACCGGGGGCGATACCGGCGTGGACTGCCTGCCGGAATCGGTGATGCGCTGGCGGACGGCGTCGAGCACGATCTTGCCCGTGGTCAGCGAACGGTAGCGGTCATCCTCGCCTTCGATGATGATCCACGGCGCCCACGGGGTATTGGTGAGACGCAGCACGTGGCCGACGACTTCCTGCAACTGGTCGTGGGTCTTGAGGCGGTCCCAGTTCCACTGGGTGACGCGCCAGGCGGTGCGCGGATCCTTTTCGAGCGCCTTCAGGCGGCGTCGCTGTCCGTCCTTGGTGAGATGGAACCAGAACTTGAGCACCAGCGCGCCTTCGTTCACCAGCATCTGTTCGAAGCGGTTGATCTGGTCGATGCGCTGGTCCATCTGCGCCTGCGTCATGCCGCCCTCGATGCGGTCGTGGATCGGACTCGAATACCAGGAACCGGCGAAGATGCCGATGCGCCCCTTGGGTGGCAGCGCGCGCCAGTAGCGCCACATGAACGGGCGCTGACGCTCCTCGTCCGTCGGCGCGGAGAAGGCGAGTGTCGAGATGTAGCGCGGATCCATCCACTCGTAGAGGATGTTGATCGTTTCGCCCTTGCCGGCGCCATCCTGGCCGGAGACGAGGATGATCACCGGGATCTTGCCCTGCTCCTTGAGTTCGTACTGCGCGTCGAGAAGCGCGGCGCGCAGGGGCGGCACGGCTTCCTTGTATTTTTGCTTGTCGATCTTGTGACCGAGTTCTGCCGATTCGAACATTGCCTGTCTCCCCGCTGTCAGCTACCAATCGCCCCAAAGCGCATGCAGCGCGGCAAGCGCGGCGACGCCCGCCGTCTCGGTGCGCAGCACGCGCGGACCGAGTCGCAGCGAACGAAAGCCGGCCACATGCGCGGCAGCGATTTCCCCTTCTTCCCAGCCACCTTCCGGACCGATCATCAGCACCAGCGGCCCGGTGGGCGGCCCCATGTCCCGCAGTGCCTGGTCGCCTTGGGGCGCCAGCAGCAGGCCGGTGGCATTTTGCGCCTTTGCGATGGCAAGATATTGAGACAGATCAAGCACGGGGTCGACCTGCGGCACATGGTCGCGACCGCACTGTTCGCAGGCGGCGGCGGCGATGGCGTTCCAGTGCGCCACGCGGCGCGCCATGCGCTCGGCCGAGAGGCGGATCACGCTGCGCCGCGTCGCCAGGGGCTGGATGGCCGTCACGCCGAGTTCCGTGCATTTTTCGACGATCCAGTCCATCTTGTCGCCGGCCGGCAGGGCCTGCGCGAGGGTGACCGGGAGCGGCGACTCGCAATCGCGCGCGACGAACTCCACGAGCGTGGCGCGCGCCGTCCTGCCCGGGCCGACTTTCAGCGTGGCGCGCCACTCGCCGCCGGCGCCGTCGAACAGCACGAGCGGGTCGCCGTCGCGCATGCGCAGCACCTTGAGGGCATGCTGCGCGGCCCCGACAGGCAGTTCTGGGTGGGTGCCGGGCGCGAGGGGAAAGGGGCAGTGGAAGCGCGGTATCATCGATGCATTATTTCATAACAAGCTTTCAGGAGGATTTCATGGTCAGTACGCCGACCCCCGTGTGCGATTTTGGCTGGAAGGCCCCGTATTTCGATCTGCCCGGCGTCGACGGCCGGCGTCATACGCTCGCCGGCGCCGCCGGGCCGAACGGCCTGCTGGTGATGTTCATCTGCAACCATTGCCCCTACGTGAAGGCGGTCATCGATCGCATCGTGCGCGACACGCGCGAACTCGCCGCGCTGGGTGTCGGCAGCATTGCCATCATG
>CAZGOH010000097.1:0-954 GCA_964527195.1 uncultured Methyloversatilis sp. | reverse complement strand
CGTCCGTAACTCGTCGATGCGACCACCTCGCTCGGGCATCGGCAGCGTGGCCATCATGAGCAACGACCCGGCCGAATACCCTGAGGACAGCTGGGAGCACATGGTCAATATCGCGCGGCGCCTGGATTTTCCGTTTCCCTACGTGCTCGATGCAACGCAGGAGGTTGCCAAGGCCTACGGCGCAGTGTGCACGCCGGATTTCTTCGGCTTCAACGGCCGGCTGGAATTGCAATATCGCGGTCGCCTGGATGAATCCCGCAAGGAAGCCGCCCCGACGGACGTGCGACGCGACCTGTTCGAGGCGATGAAGGTGGTCGCCCGCACCGGTCAGGGGCCGCGCGAGCAGGTTCCCTCGATCGGCTGCTCGATCAAGTGGCGGGAAGGCTGAGTTTCAGTCGACCGCCATCATGCCGGCCGCCTCGGTGAGCAGGAAGTGGCGGAAGCTTTCCGCCAGAGGGAGCAGTTCCTTTTCGGCGCGGTGAACGACGAACCAGCGGCGCATCAGCGGCGTGCCGGCCACGGGCAGGCGGACCATGCGGCGGAATTCGCATTCGAGCGCGACGGCGTGCGCCGAGATGAAGGCGATGCCGAGTCCGGCCATGACCGCCTGCTTGATGGTCTCGTCGCTGCCGCCCATTTCCAGCTGCTGGCGCGGCACGATGGCGGCGTCGGCGAAGTAGCGTTCCATCGTCGCGCGCGTGCCCGAGCCGGGTTCGCGGATCAGGAAGGTTTCCTCGCCGAGCAACGACGTCGGAATCTTCTCGTGGCCGACGAGCGGATGATCCGGTGCGGCGGCGATGATCATCGGATGGTCGGCGAAAGTGTCGGCAATGGTGGCAATGTCCTTGGGCGGCTGCCCCATGATCGCGAGGTCGATTTCGTTGTCGGTCAGCCGACGCACCAGGGTCTCGCGGTTGCTGACGCCGAGGCTGAGATCGACCCCGGGGTGGCGGC
>CAZGOH010000096.1:0-7212 GCA_964527195.1 uncultured Methyloversatilis sp. | reverse complement strand
TCTGCGGGGTGGGCTGGTTTTCGTTTGAAACTACCAAATTTCTTGCTCAGACAGGGATAGGGACAATGAACAACACAGGGTCGCTTGGCGAATCGGACTCCAGGAAATCACCCCTGCGCATTGCTGCCGCATTGGGTGCGAAGCTAAATCTTGCTGATTTTCAGAATGCCGTTCCGATACTCCGGGAGCTGAGTGTCGTCAACGATACGACCGAGAACCTGGCTGAACTCGACCTAAGCATCGAATCGACGCCCCCTTTCCTGAAACCAAAGCACTGGCACATCGATTCAATCAGTGCTGGTCAACGTTGCCATATCCCGGGTCTGGACGTCCAACTTGATGGCGCCTTGTTAACTCGGCTGACCGAAGCCGAGACAGCAACCGTTTCGTGGACATTGCGCCATCGTGGTGAGGCTGGTGATGAGCTGGCAAGGCTCGAACAAACCGTGGAACTCCTGCCCCGCAACCAATGGGGCGGCATATCACACCTGCCCGACATGGTCGCGGCTTTCGTTCAGCCCAATGAGCCGGCCGTCGAGCGCTTACTGAAGCAGACGGCCGAGGTCTTGCGCAAGAATGGCAAGAATCCGGCATTGGATGGTTACAAGGACGGTTCGAAACGTGCCTGGGAACTGACTTCCGGTATCTGGAGTGCAGTGGCGGCGATGGGGCTGGACTATGCGTTGCCCCCCGCGAGCTTCGAGCATGCCGGCCAGAAAGTGCGTGGGCCTGGCCAAATTGTTGAATCCGGCTTGGCCACGTGCCTCGACCTTGCCCTGTTCTTTTGCTCGGCCATCGAACAAGCCGGGTTGAATCCTCTGCTTGTCTTCACACGGGGTCATGCCTTTGCCGGCGTATGGCTCAAGAACGAAGAATTTTCCACTTCCGTGGTTGATGACATCACGGCCTTGCGCAAGCGAGTCAAGCTCAGGGAACTGGTGCTTTTCGAGACCACCGTCGCCACGCACCGGCCGGCGCCCACGTTCTCCCACGCCGTGGAACTTGGCGCGAGACACGTCGCCGAGGAAAACGAAGAAGCCTTCGAATTGGCGGTGGACATCCGGCGGGCACGACTGCAACGGATCAAACCCTTGGCCAGCGCCGAGGCGCACGGGACGACAGCCCCAGTCGAGACGCCGCCAGTCGTGGAACCGGCCTTCGACGAAGCGCCTGATCTACCTGACGATGACGCCGCGGCCGAGCCGGATCCCGCCACGTTGAATCCCAAGGACCGTTTGGCACGTTGGCAGCGCAAATTGCTGGACTTGTCGCTGCGCAACAACCTGTTGAATTTTCGCAGCGGGAAAAAGGCCATCAAGATGGAGGCACCGGATCCCGGCGCCTTGGAAGACCTGCTGTCGGAAGGTCAGGCCGTGCGCCTGCTCGCCAGGCCAGCCCTCATGGACGGCGCCGATCCACGGAATCAGGCGATCCATGAAGGCCGCGAACGGGAAGACCTGCGCCGGGAGCATGCCCGCGATGCCTTGAGTCGGCGCGAGGTGTTCGTGGACCTGCCCCAGGACGAACTGGATGCCCGGTTGGTGGAGCTGTTTCGCGCCGCGCGGTCCACCTTGCAGGAAGGGGGCGCGAACACCCTGTTTCTCGCCATCGGCTTTCTTTCCTGGACCCGTGAAGACAAGGCAGGGCAGCGCTATCGCGCACCGTTGATCCTCGTTCCGGTGAATCTGAACCGCCGGAGCGTGCGTTCCGGCTTCACCCTGACCCTCCATGACGACGAGCCCCGCTTCAATCCGACGCTGATCGAGATGCTGCGTCAGGATTTCAAGCTGAACCTGGGTGTGGCCGATGGGGAACTGCCCAAGGACGATGCCGGCCTGGATGTGGCCGGCATCTGGAAAACCGTCTCCCAGGCGATCAAGGACATCAAGGGATGGGAGGTGACGGAAGACGTGGTACTGGCCCTGTTCTCCTTTGCCAAGTACCTCATGTGGAAGGATTTGACCGAGCGTACCGATCAATTGCGCGAAAACCCGGTGGTCCGCCACCTGATCGACACGCCACGTGAAAACTATCCATCCGAAATCGCATTCCCGAGTTTGAAATGGCTAGACAGGGATCTGCCACCCGAGCGGACGTTCTGTCCCTTGCCCGCCGATTCCTCCCAGCTCTCCGCCGTCATGGCCGCCGCGCGCGGCAAGGATTTCGTCCTCGTCGGACCACCCGGCACAGGCAAGAGCCAGACCATCGCCAACCTCATCGCCCAATGCCTCGCGGAAGACAAGAGGGTGTTGTTCGTCTCGGAAAAGATCGCAGCCCTCGATGTGGTCTACCGCCGGCTGCGCGAAGTCGGTCTGGGCGAATTCTGTCTGGAGCTGCATTCCAACAAGGCCAGGAAACTGGATGTGCTCACCCAGCTCCAGCAGGCCTGGGAAGCGAAGGGCACGGTGGATGCGGACTCTTGGCGCGCGGAAGCGCAGCGTTTGCGGAACCTGCGCGACCAACTCAACGGCTATGTCGAGCGTTTGCATCTTCGCCATGGCAATGGCATGACCATTTTCGAAGCGATCGGGCGGGTCGTCGACGGCGAGGATATCCCGCCTCTAGGGCTTTCCTGGAGTGGGCCGAATATCCATGACCTGCCAGCCATGGAAACGCTCCGCGAGGTGGTCGATCGGCTGGAGGTCAACTCCCAGGCCGTGGGACGGGACGCCCTGATGACGCATCCCCTCGCCGCCGTCGGCCATGAGGATTGGTCCCCAACCTGGCAACAAACCCTGATCGAGGCCGCCAGAAACGTGATTCCCGCCGCGCGGGCCGTGGCACAGGCCGGCGCGCACTTCTCCCAGGCTGTCGGGTTGCCGGAGTTGCCACTCTCAAGTCGTTCGACGGGCCGTCCCAAGAACGACTTGGCGCCCTCGGGGGGCGGCTTGGGCGCATTTTCCGAGCCGGGGGCACAGATTGACCGTCATGTCCGTGGCGCCTTGGCCATCCTGGCCAGAACCCTGCCCCAGGCAGCAGGGCGGGATTGGAGTTTCGTATTGCGGCCCGACGCGAAGACGTTGGCCGACCGATTGCACGAAGCCGTGGCCTTGTTGGCCGAACATCAAAGTCATAGCGCGGCCCTGTCGCCACCTTGGCCCGATTCGGTGATCAGTGCCTGTAAACAAGGGTTGCAGTTACTGATGGACCGACAGGATACCCATGCCCAATTGGGCCAAGCGTGGCCGATGCATGTGGTCCTGGAACTCAAGAAGGGGTTGGCGCTGCTGGACAGCATCGATCAAGCGATGAAACAACTCTCCGTCCGCTACGGCGAGCAGGTCGAGCAGTTGAACGTGAGCCAGCTCCAACGGGAGTGGGCGAAGGCCGGGAAAGCCATGTGGCCCCTCTCCTGGTTGGCAAAACGAAAAATCAGCAAGGCACTCGACGCCGTGGTGACCGGGGAGGGCGAGCCGGATGTCGCCAAGGATCTGCGCGCCTGGGTCGAAATCCGAGCCTTGCGTTCTCAGGTCGCAGCCCTTGACCTGGGCGCGGAGACCGACGGACTCTGGGCCGGCTTGAAGACCAAAGCGGATTTGGCGCTATGTGCCCTGCGTTTCCAATTGGCGCTCAGCGCCGCGAGAAACGAACAGTTGTGGGAAGACGCAGGGTTCGAGCCGATCGCGGAGGGCCGTTGTGGGGAGCGGCTTGCGATGGAGTTGCGGAGACTTCGGACACTCCGACAACTGGACAGCCAAGTGGCGGCGCTGGAACACCTCGGCCCGGCCTCCGAATCGCTGTGGGCGGGACGAAACACACGCACCGAATCCCTGCTGGCGGCGCTGCATTTCCAAAAGGCCATGCAACCCCTGCGGGAGTCCGGTTCGCTCACCGATGAGCACAACGCTGTGGCGGCTGGGGAATGTGGTGCGACCATGGCTGCGGATTTCCGCCGCCTACACCAGCGGGCACTGGTCGAGCAGCGTCTTTCCGCCTACGACAATCTATCCAACCTTACGGCGGGGCTATGGAATGGCCTACAGACCCGAACCGGCGAAGTGGAGAAGGCCCTGAAGTTTCAGTCCGCCATGGCCGCCGTGGTTTCGAACCTCGCCAACTCTCCGGAAGCGACCGGGACGATCAAGGGCGCGCTGGATCGGCTTATCGGTGCCGGCAATGCCTTGTTGGAACCGGGCGGTCCCATCGCGGGGGCGGGCGATGCCTATCTCCAGGCATGGGCCGCCCTGCAACCCGCCCTCGACCGGCTGGCGTCGGCGGGCGGGTTCCCGGATGCGGCCAAGACTCGGTTCGGCGAGCTGCCCCTCGACGAACTTGTCCAGCACTGCGAGGCCATCATCCATGCCGAAAGCCGGCTGCATGCCTGGTGCGCCTGGCGCAAGGTCTGTGGCGAGGCCATGGTGCTCGGCCTTGGCAATCTGGTCTCCGCTATCGAACATGGGTCGGTAGCCCAAGGCAACGCACGCCGGGCGTTTGAGACTGATTACAGCCGCTGGTGGCTCAACGCCGTGGTGGACGTCGAGCCGGTCATCCGCAGTTTCGTATCGGCCGAACACGAAAAGCGAATCGGAGACTTTCGCGCTCTGGACGAGCGCTTCACCGCCCTCACCCGCGACTGGATCAGGGCGCGTCTCTGTGCCGAAATGCCGAGCCAGGACAATGTCACCCGCAACTCGGAATGGGGCACCCTGCGCCACGAAATGAACAAGAAGAAGCGCCACATGCCTTTGCGCGAACTGATGGCCGGCATCCCCACCGCACTGACCAAGCTGACTCCTTGCCTGCTCATGAGCCCCCTGTCCATCGCCCAATACCTGGCCGCCGACGCGACCAGCTTCGATGTGGTGGTCTTCGACGAAGCCTCGCAAATCCCGGTATGGGATGCCGTGGGCGCCATCGCGCGGGGCAAGCAGGTGGTCATGGTGGGGGATCCCAAGCAACTGCCGCCCACCAATTTCTTCGACCGGGCCGAGTCCGACCTCGACGACGAAGACGTGGAAGGCGATCTGGAGAGCATCCTCGACGAATGTCTGGGCGCCAGCCTGCCCACCATGAACTTGGCCTGGCACTACCGCAGCCGCAACGAAAGCCTGATCGCCTTCTCCAACCATCGTTACTACGGCGGTTCGCTGGTCACCTTCCCGTCCCCCGTCACCGAAGATCGGGCCGTGAGCTTCCACCCCGTCAGCGGCGCCTATGAAAAAGGCGGCGCGCGCATCAACCAGGCCGAGGCCAAGGCCCTGGTCGCCGATCTGGTCGGCCGCCTCAAGTCGCCGGGTTTCCGCGAATCCAAGCTCACCATCGGCGTGGTCACCTTCAACACCGAACAACAGGGGCTCATCGAAGACCTGCTGGATGAAGAGCGGCGCAAGGACCCAGCCATCGAACCCTGGTTCTCGGAAGTCGAATTGGAGCCCGTGTTCGTCAAGAACCTGGAAAGCGTCCAGGGCGACGAACGCGACATCATGTACTTCTCCATCACCTACGGCCCGGATGTGCACGGCGCGGTCTCGATGAACTTCGGCCCCATGAACCGGGCCGGCGGCGAGCGCCGCCTGAACGTCGCCATCACCCGCGCCCGTCATGAGCTGCGCGTGTTCTCCAGCCTCAAGGCCGAACAGATGGACCTGACCCGCACCCAGGCAGAAGGCGTGCGCGACCTCAAGCTGTTCCTCGAATTCGCCGAACGCGGCGCCCGCACCTTGGCCGAAGCCCATTCCGGCAGCCGCGGTGGTTTCGACAGCCCCTTCGAAGAAGCCGTCGGCGCCGCCCTCGCCCGGAAGGGCTGGAAACTGCACACCCAGGTCGGCGCCTCGGCCTTCCGCATCGACCTGGCCGTCGTCCACCCTGACGCCAAGGGCGTTTACCTGAGCGGCATCGAATGCGACGGCGCCACCTACCACCGCTCGGCAACCGCCCGCGACCGGGACAAACTGCGGGAACAGGTCCTGCGCGGCCTGGGCTGGAACATCCTGCGGGTCTGGTCGACGGACTGGTGGATCGACGCCGCCGGCACCCTGGAAAAACTCGACGCCAAGCTGCGGGAGTTGCTGGAGGTCAGTCGCGCGAAGCGCGCGGAAGCGGCGGAGAAGGAGGTAGCACGCCAAAAAGCGGAAGCAGCCATTGCCAAGGCCATGGCCGACGAGTCGACGACGCATCAGGGGGAAGAGGGCCGCGAGCATACCGCCACGTCACGACCAGACAGCATGCAATCCAACGTGAGTCAGGGTCAGGAAGTCGCCGAGATATACGCCAGGAACGTACCTGAAGTGCCTACCGTGTCCGCCCCGGTGTTCGTGGAAGCCGACCCTCTGTCCGTGGTGGATGGCGCTAACGCCAATGCCTTTTTCGAGGCCACCTACGATCCGATCCTCGCACGCATGATTGCCCACGTGGTCGAGGTCGAAGGCCCGGTGCTGGATAGGGTCCTTGCACGCCGCATCGCCAGGGCGCATGGCTGGCAACGGACCGGCTGGCGTATCCGGGAGAAGGTCGAAGGGCTGGCGGCCAAGCATTGCAAGACGACCGAGGAGGATGTTGGGACGTTCTTCTGGCCTGCGGGGCTGAGCCCGGATGGGCCTGTCGCATTCCGGAGGCCGGCCGCTGAATCGGTAAGGTCGGTGGATGAGATTTGTATGGCGGAGTTGTGCGCTCTAGCAAAGCAGGTGACCGAGGCTGGTACCGTGGGAGAAAGTGCGATTTCAGCCATGGCGAGGGAAGTCGGGCTGCATCAGATAAGAACAGCGAGTCGGAGTCGGCTTGAAAAGGCAATGCAAATAGAACTGGGGTTGCCCTGATGCGCAGCAATTTCCTTTCTTCCTGGCTTGGTGATGAAGAATGAACCGGTGGCGTAATCCAGGCACTGCTGAGGCAGAAGGCGATGGTGAGGCCATGAATCTCGACGAACTCAAACGTCAGCTACAAGCCATCTTTGCCGATGGCTTGGTAACCATAGTTGGGTCCGGCCTTTCCTGTGCCGAGGGTTTGCCAGGCATGGGAGCGTTGGCAGGCCGGCTGAAAGCGGATGTACCAAAGATTATTGGCGGAGCCGATGAGGTGGCTTGGGCTGAAGTGGCTTCCCATCTGGATTCGGGTGCTGGATTGGAGGCAGCCTTGCAAAAAGTGGCCGCTTCTGCCGACTTGGATGCTGCCATAGTCCAGGTCACGGCGGACTATCTCGTCGAGGAAGAAGGCACGGTTCTGACCCGACTTTGACAGTTCCAAGGCACATTTTCGGAAGCAGCCCAATGCTGG
>CAZGOH010000095.1:0-7222 GCA_964527195.1 uncultured Methyloversatilis sp. | reverse complement strand
TCCCGGCCCCTGGTATTCGAGGAACAGGCGGCGGGGCGGTTTCGACTTGGCGTTGGCGCTCGGCCGGCCCATCAGCATCTCGACCGTCACATCCTCCGGC
This sequence comes from uncultured Methyloversatilis sp., assembly GCA_964527195.1. Taxonomy (GTDB): domain Bacteria; phylum Pseudomonadota; class Gammaproteobacteria; order Burkholderiales; family Rhodocyclaceae; genus Sulfuricystis. Next base: position 7,122 of record CAZGOH010000095.1, on the reverse strand, counting down.
GACAGGCCATCGAGTCGCACGGCAACCTCGAAGCGCAGGCTCTCGCCGAAGGCGATGCGTTTTTGCGGATTGTCGATGCGCCGCAGACCGACCTGCGACCACGCATGGCGCACCTTTTCCTTCCAGGCCGCGAGTTCGCGCGCGGCGGCGAAGTCGGCCGCGCTCTTGTTGCGCCACTGCCGATCGGCCGGCGCGTAGAACTTGCTCACGTATTCGCCGACCATGCGCTGCGAGTTGAAGCGCGGCGTGATGGTGGCGATCGAGCGCTTGGCCATCGCCACCCAGGCCGGCGAATAGCCCATCGGCCCACGCGCATAGTAGGTCGGGATCACCTTGTCCTGAAGGGTCTCGTAGAGCGAACGGCCCTCCTCCTCGTCGCGGCGGTGCTCGTCATGAATGCTGGAGGCCGGCTTGATCGCCCAGCCGTTGTCGCCGTCGTCGCCGCGGTGATAGCCCTCGCCCCACCAGCCGTCGAGCACCGACAGGTTGATGACGCCGTTGATCGCAGCCTTCATGCCCGAAGTGCCGGAAGCCTCGAGCGGATAGATCGGGTTGTTGAGCCAGACATCGACGCCCGAAACCAGGCGGCGCGCCAGCCGCAGGTCGTAGCCTTCGACGAGCAGGAAGTGGCCCTCGAACTCGGGCATCGACGCCACCTCGTGGATGCGGCGGATCAGCGCCTGGCCCGGCTGGTCGGCCGGATGCGCCTTGCCGGCGAAGATGAACAACACCGGCCGCTCGGGATTGCAGATCAGGCGTTGCAGGCGGTCGAGGTCGCGGAACAGCAGCGTCGCACGCTTGTAGGTGGCGAAGCGGCGCGCGAAGCCGATCGTCAGCACGTTGGGGTTTTCCGGGTCGGCCAGTTGCAGCAGGCGATCGATGTGCGATTGCGAGCTCTGGTTGCGGGTGTGCTGCTGGGTGACGCGGTGGCCCACCAGGTGCAGCATCTGCGCCTTGATCGACTGCCGCACGCTCCAGAAGGCATGGTCGGGAATGGCGTGGATTTCCGACCAGCACTGCGCATCCGTCAGCCGCTGGCGCCAGGCCGGGCCGAGCACGCGATCAAAGGTGTCGTGCCAGAGATCGGACAGGAAGGTGGAGACATGCACGCCGTTGGTAACGTAGCCTATCGGGTTTTCGGCCGGTTCGACCTGCGGCCAGAGGCTGGCGCAGATTTCCGACGACACCGCACCGTGGATGCGCGACACGCCGTTGTGGAAGCGCGAACCGCGGATCGCCAGGGCCGTCATGTTGAAGTCCTGCCCGTAGCTCGCGCCATCGATGCGACCAAGGGCGAGCAGGCCGCCGATGTCGCAACCCATGTCGTGGCAGCATTCCTCGAAATAGCGGCGGATCACCTCCTCGGCGAAATGGTCGTGGCCGGCAGGCACCGGCGTATGCGTCGTGAATACGGTATTGCTCGCCACTGCCTCGAGCGCGGCGGCGAAGCCCATCCCGCCACGAATCAGGTCGCGCATGCGTTCGAGGATCAGAAAGGCCGCATGCCCCTCGTTGATGTGCCAGACGGTCGGCTTGAAGCCCATCTCGGCCAGCGCGCGCACGCCGCCCATGCCGAGGACGATCTCCTGTTCGAGCCGCGTGGTGCGGTCGCCGCCGTAGAGTTGGTGGGCGATGTTGCGGTCGTGCGGGGAGTTTTCCTCGAGGTCGGTGTCGAGCAGGTAGAGCGTGATGTGGCCGACATGCGTCGACCAGACCTTGATATGCACGTCGCGGCCGGGCAGGCGCAGGCTGAATTTCAGTTCGCCACCGTCCGGGCGGGTCACCGGCGTGACGGGCAGGTCGTCGAAATCGGCGTCGTTGTACTGTGCGTGCTGGCGGCCCTCGCCGTCGATGCTTTGCAGGAAGTAGCCCTGCCGGTAGAGCAGGCCGACGCCGATGAAAGGCAGGTGCATGTCGCTCGCCGTCTTGCAGTGATCGCCGGCGAGAATGCCCAGGCCGCCGGAGTAGATCGGCAGGCTTTCGTGGAAGCCGAACTCGGCGCAGAAGTAGGCGATCAGCGCGTCCTCCGGCAGGTTGTGGGCATGTTCGCGACGCGGCTTGTCGTGGTAGGTGTCGTAGGCGGACAGGACATGCGCCAGGGCGCCGAGAAACACCGGGTCTTCCGCCGCCTCGTCGAGACGATGCTGGTCGACGCGCTTCAGAAAAGCCTTGGGGCTGTGGCCGACGGCGCCCCAGAGTTTCTGGCCGAGTCGCGCGAAGAGCGTGCGCGTCGGTCGGTCCCAGCTGTACCAGAGATTGTTGGCGAGATCGTCGAGACGGGCGAGACGCGGAGGCAGTTCGGGGTTGACTTCGAGCTGGAACAGGGTGCCGGCCATGGTGTTGTTTTCCTTCGTTTGGTCGTTTGGCGATTTTACGTGGGTTGAATGGGGGCTTCGGAAGCGCGCCGCATCGTGCCGCTGCCGGTTGCGGCGGCCTCCGCGCGACCGGGCGCGATGGGTTGGTCGAGCGCCACCGGCGGTTCGAGATGCAGGCCGCGGTACAGGGCGGCGAGATTGCGGCGGTAGAGGCGATCAAAATCGGCAACCGCCCCGGCCGGGTTGTCGTCGCCGAACCACCAGAACCAGTCGGAGCTTTCGCAGACGGCCAGCAGGGCTTCGGCACGGCACGCCTCGTCGTTCGCAAGCCGGCCGCTGGCCATCACGCGGTCGTAGCTTTGCTTCGCCTCGCACAGCAGTTCCCAGGCGCGATTTTTCGCCGCGTCGCCGATCCAGGTGGACAAGGTGCCATGCACCCAGCTGCCGGCGACGAGGCGCGGCAAAGTCGGCGCCGGCGACACGGCGTTTTCGTCCAGCCATTCGGCATAGGTGCGGGTGCGGATGGCGGGATGGCCTTCGAGCAGGCCATAGAGATCCTCGAAAAAGTAAAAGCCGTTGTAGGGGTAGGTTTCCCAGGCGTTCTCGCCGTCGAGGATCACGCTGACCAGCGGGGTTTCCCCCGCCGGGGCCGCGGCGGCGACAGCCTCGACCCGGCGCACGAAATCGGCGGCGGCATCGCGACCATGCCATTTCGCATAACTGAAACCGATCAGGTCGGACAGCTCGTCGTCGCGGAAAAACATCTTGATGCCCGGCTGGCCGGCAAGCTGCCAGGGGTGACAGGCTGCGCCCGACGCCGGTGAGCCGAGGCTGTTGCGCAAGACGTTCTCGCCGCTGGCGGCCCAGCGGCAACCGGCTGCAGCGAGCATTTCCACGAAGTCAGCCGATACGGCGCCCTCCGCCGGCCACATGCCGGCGGGCGGCGTGCCGAAGCGCTCCGCGTGCCGCTCACGCGCCAGATCGATATGCCGCCGGGCGCGCTCGCGTCCGCCCGGATACGCCGCAATGCCCGGCAAGGGCGCCTGCGGCTGGCTGTCGCGCGCGACGGCGAAATCGAGCAGCAGCGGCCCGAGCGGATGGGTGGCGGGCGTGGCGGAAAGCTCCACCTGCCCACGCGCCTGCAAGGCCCGGTAACGCGGCACGATGCCGGCCAACGTACGTCCGACCCAGTCGCGCAGGCGCAGCCGGTCGTGCGCCGAAAAACCTTCCCCCTTGGCCATCAGTTCCGCAAGCAAGGGCTCGTTGCGTCGCTCGGTTTCCCCGCTCCAGGCCAGGTGATACCAGGTCAGCAGATCCGAAAAATAGGCGCCGGACAGATAGTCGGGCGAACGGCCGCCCTTGCCGGCCAGGAGGTCATGCATCTCGCGCAGTCGCACGTAGGGCGGAAACGGTGCCAGCATGGTGGCCTCGTTGCAGCGGAAACAGGCCGACAGCAGCCGGCGGCGGTCGTCCGCGTCGATGCGGTCCGGATCCTCGGTGCCGAGCAGGCGCAGCAGCGGATCGCGAAAGCGCCCGCTGGCGAACTGGTCGAGGTAATCGTCGATCTGGTCGAGCAGCACCGGCACGAAATTCACCACCGCGCGAATGCGCGGGTGGCGCTCGAGATGCGCCGCCATGTCGGCGTAATCCTTGATCACGTGCAGGTAGGTCCAGGGCAGCGCGAACCCGCCACTCTCCGGGTCGCGATAATCCGGCTGGTGCATGTGCCAGAGGAACACGAGATCGATCTGGCGTGTGCTCATCGCGGCGGGACGACTCGGGGGCCGGGTCAGCGAATGTGATGGATGCGTTGGCCGAGCATCTCCGGTGTCACCAGTGTGATGCCTTTTTCCGTGACATGAAAACGCTTGCGGTCCGCCGCGACGTCGTAACCGATCATGACGCCCTCCGGCACCTTGCAGTTCTTGTCGATCACGGCGCGGCGAATCTTGCAGTTGCGGCCGATCTCGACGTTCGGCAAGATGACGGAATCCTCGACGTCGGTGAAGCTGTGCACGAAGACGCGCGAGAACAGCAGCGAGCGGCGCACGGTCGCGCCGCTGATGATGTCGCCGCCCGACACCAGCGAATCGATCGCCATGCCGCGCCGGTCATCCTCGTCAAAGACGAACTTGGCGGGCGGCAGTTGCTCCTGGTGCGTCCAGATCGGCCATTCCTGATCGTACATGTTGAGTTCGGGGGAGACCTTGGTCAACTCGATGTTGGCCTCCCAGTAGGCATCCACCGTGCCGACGTCGCGCCAGTAGGGCACGCCGTTTTCGGGTATGCCGACGCAGCTGTCGGCGAAGTTGTGGGCGCAGGCGCGATAGCGGCTGACGATGTGGGGAATCACGTTCTTGCCAAAATCGTGGTCCGAGTGTGGATCGTCGGCGTCGCGGATCAGTTGCTCGTAAAGGAAAGCGGCGTTGAAGACATAGACACCCATGTTGGCCAGCGCCCGATCAGGCTGTCCCGGCATGCACGGTGGATTCTTCGGCTTCTCGAGGAAACTGACGATGCGGTTTTCCTCATTCACGCCCATGACACCGAAGGCCGTCGCCTCCTCAATCGGCACGTCCATGCATGCCACCGTCAGGTCGGCGTCGGTCTGCGCATGCTGGGCGAGCATGCGCCCGTAGTCCATCTTGTAGATGTGATCGCCCGAGAGAATCAACACGTACTCGGGCTGGTTGCGGCGTAGCAGGTCGATGTTCTGGAACACCGCGTCAGCCGTGCCCTGATACCAGTCCTCGCCGATCTGTTGCTGCGCGGGCAACAGGTCGATGAACTCGCCGAAGCGGCCATCAAGGAAGCTCCAGCCGCGCTGCAGGTGCTGGATGAGGCTCTGCGCCTTGTACTGGGTGGCGACGCCGATGCGACGGATGCCGGAATTGACGCAGTTCGACAAGGTGAAGTCGAGGATGCGGAACTTGCCGCCGAACGGGACGGCAGGCTTGGAGCGCCAGTCGGTCAATTGCATGAGGCGGCTGCCGCGCCCGCCCGCAAGGATGATGGCGTAGGTCGAACGCGTCAGATGGCTGACGAAACGTCCCTGGGTGGCAAAGGGATCGTTGAGGGGCAAATCATGCTGCATCGCTGTCTCCCTGGTTGTTTGTCATCAAGGCGGCCGCCGCTTTGTCTGTTTTCCCGGCGCTTGCGTGGCGGGTTGCTCTCCCTCTGGCGGTGGCGGGAGTGAAGCCTTGTGACGGCCGGATTATGTCACGGCTTGAGAATCCCCTCGCAGAGCAGACGCTCGATCTCGGTTTCCGCCTGCACCCAGTCGTCCAACTCTCCACCGCCGTGGAAGCCGCGCCGCTCGGCGATGTAGTAGGCAGCCACCTCGACGTAGTAGCGCCGCTGCTCCGGGGTGATCGACCTGCCGGCCTTCGAAGCGCCGCGTGCCGCCGGCTTGCCGGTCTTTGTGGCAGGCTTGGCCACCTTTGCCTTCGCCGCAGGCGCGTCCGCTGCTTTCGCGGCGCGCGGCTTCGCTCCGGCCTTGGGGGGTGTTGCCGCTTTCGTTGCTTTCGTCGCTTTCGTTGCTTTCGTCTGCGTTGCCATGGCGTCTCCTTCCTGGGATGGGTTGACGAGGTTCTCCACCGATGCCCCCTTGTTGTTGTTGCATCCCTTATACACCAGGACTCTTACGGCTTGTTGACCTTCGTCAAAAGCGGGCACGCCAGGCCCGATGCGCCGCACCGATCAATCCGATTTCCGGATCGGTCGCCGCAAGAACGGGCATGCCGGCCATCAGGGCAGCATGCTCGGCCTTGGCGTTGAACGCCGACAGAAAGGGGCTCTCCACCAGCAGAGGCAGCAAGCGTTGCGTTACTCCGCCTGCCAGAAAGACGCCGCCCCGGGCCATGAAGGCCAGCGCCATGTCGCCGGCGAAGGCGCCGTAGCAGGCAAAAAACACCTCCACTGTCGCCCGGGCGGCGCGTTCGCCACCCAGCGCCCGGCGGCCGACCTCCGCCGGGGTGATGCCTTCATCATTCAGAATCTGGTGAATCGCCGCCAGTCCGGCGCCGGAAACCACGCGCTCGACGGTCACACGGCCGTGCACCGCCAGTAGTGCCGCGTGGATGCGCGCCTGCGTCGCATCCTGCGGCGAGAAACCGATATGGCCGCCCTCGCTCGGCAACACGCGGTCGCCCAGCAGCGCGGCAACGCCCATGCCGGTACCGGCGCCGAGCACCAGCCTGAGCCCGTCCGTTACCGGGGTGCCCGCCTGCAGGACGACAATCTGGTTTGGCGTGCATGTCGTGACGCCCAGCGCAACGCTGACGAAGTCGTTGATGAGCGCCAACCGGCCGAGGCCGAAGCGCGCTTCGAGCGCCGCGGCGTCGATGGTCCAGGGCAGGTTGGTGATCTTGGCCGTGCGACCGTCGTCGGCGACCGGACCGGCGACCGCGAGGCAGCCGCCATCGATGGCGCGGGGAACCTCGCGCAGATATTCGGCCAGCAGCGTATCGAAATCGGAAAAGTCGGCGCTGGCGAGACGGCGCTTGGCATGAAGCGCGCCTGCCTCATCGGCGAGCGCCAGCAGAACCTTGGTGCCGCCGATGTCGCCGACCAGTTTCATCACGTCACCACCGCGTCAGCACCGGATACCGCGTGATTAGCGGATCCGGGGTGAGAATCGTCATCTGGTTGGCGATGGCCTGACAGATCAGCATGCGGTCGAAGGGGTCGTGATGCAGGAGAGGCAATTTGTCCAGCACCAGTGTATCGCCCTCGCTGAGCGGCATCGTCTTGATTCTATGTTTTTCCCGTTCGCCGGGAACATACCGCACCGGGATGTCGCCCAAGG
>CAZGOH010000094.1:6046-7223 GCA_964527195.1 uncultured Methyloversatilis sp. | reverse complement strand
GGGAACTGGGCATCCACTCCTATCTGACCTACCTGCGCGACCGGCTGCTGCTGGCGAAGGAATTGCTGAGCGAGAGCGGCAGCGTGTTCGTGCAGATTTCGGATGAGAACCTGCACCATGTGCGGGAGATCATGGATGAAGTGTTTGGGGCGGGGAATTTTGTCAGCGTGATCGTGGTGCAGAAGACGGGCGGACAAAGCGCCCAGAATCTTGCGAACATTGCGGACTACTGCGTTTGGTACGCGCGCAACAAGGAAAAGCTGAAGTACCGCCAGATTTACCGGGACAAGGTAGAAGGTGAAGGCCACGGTTCTGGGGAGCGCTACAACTTGGTTGACGAAAGCGGGCGGAATTACCAATACACGGCATTGGTTTCCAATCGACCACCGGGTTCGTTTCCAGTACTGTTTCAGGGCATTGAGTGGAAGCCGAGCGGCGGTTTCTGGAAGACTGGAGAAATTGGATTTCAGCGGCTCATCAAGGCCGGCCGCGTAACCAGTGGTGCAAAGACGCTTCGATACAAGCGTTACCTCGACGACTTTCGCGCCTACCAAATCTCCAACGTCTGGACCGATGTTGCGGGCAGTCCCGACAAGGTTTATGTCGTGCAAACAGCGGCGGCTGTGATTCAACGCTGCCTCCTCATGACCACCGACCCCGGCGATCTGGTGCTCGACCCGACCTGCGGTTCCGGCACCACGGCCTATGTCGCCGAGAAGTGGGGCCGGCGCTGGATCACCTGCGATACCTCGCGCGTGGCGGTGACGCTGGCGAAGCAGCGGCTGATGACGGCGAGTTACGATTACTTCGAACTGCGCTATCCGCACGAAGGCCTGCGCGGCGGCTTTATCTGGAAGACGGTGCCGCATGTGACGCTCAAGTCCATCGCCAACAACCCGGACATCGACGCGATCTACGAGCGCATGCACCCGGCCATCGAAAAGGCCCTGGCCGATCTGAACAAGGCGCTTAAGGCGGATGCCAAGGAATGGGAAGTGCCCTTCGACTTTCCAGAAGGTGCCGACCCGAAGGCGAAGCCGGCCTTCGAGGCCTTCCACGCGGCGCGGCAGGCGATGCAGAAGGCGATGGACCGCTCGATCGCCGACCACGCCGACCAGGAAACCCTCTACGACCAGCCGGCGAAGTCGAAGACCAAGCTGCGCATCACCGGGCCGTT
>CAZGOH010000094.1:0-5946 GCA_964527195.1 uncultured Methyloversatilis sp. | reverse complement strand
CACGCGGCGCTGGAACAACGCGCCGTGGCCAATGCGCTGGCCGAAGCGGGCGAACTGTTCCCGTTGCCGAAGATGATCGTCTTCTGCGCCTTCGCCTTCGACCCGGAGGCGGCGAAAGACATCGACCATCTGAAAGGCATCACCGCGCTGAAGGCGCAGATGAACACCGATCTACTCACGGACGACCTGAAGAAGGCGCGCGCCAGCAACCAGAGCTTCTGGCTGATGGGTCAGCCGGACGTGGCGGTGAGGAAACGCAAGGACGGGCTCTACGAAGTCGAGGTCAACGGCTTTGACTACTTCGACACCGCCAAGGGCGAACTGGTCTCCGGCGGCAAGGGCCGCATCGCGATGTGGTCGCTGGACACCGATTACGACGAGCGTTCGCTCTTCCCGCACCAGGTGTTCTTCCCGCTCGCCGGCAAGGGCGAAGGCTGGGAAAAGCTGAAGAAAGACATCCGCGCCGAACTCGACGAGGAGGCGCTCGACGCCTTCCACGGCACGGTGTCGCTGCCGTTTGCGGCAGGCCCGAACAACAAGGTGGCGGTGAAAATTGTTGACGACCGGGGCATCGAGTCGTTGCGGATTGTGGGATTGGAGGGTTGAAGATGAATGCGAACGCCACGTTGCCGCGTCGTAATCCGATGACGGCCGATACCGACCCGACCGACGAGGAACTGGCCATCGTGATGCGCGAAGCCTGCGAACTGGCCATGCAGCGCAAGGCCCAATCGGATGAGTGGTCACGGCAGCAACTCGCGAAAGCAGTTCGTGAAGCGCGTGAGCGGACGCGCGCAGGGGCTTGACGGTGGTTGAGATTGAGTTGCGGCCACGGGTTCTGCTGGTGGCTGGCCCCAACGGTGCCGGCAAGACGACGGTGACCGAGCGAGGACTGGCGCATGAGTGGTTCGACGGTTGTGAGTATGTCAATCCCGACTTCATCGCGCGCGACACCTACGGCGACTGGAATTCCGCCACAGCAGTCAAGCAGGCCGCTGACGAGGCGCAACGGCGACGGGAGCTTTGTATCGAAGAGCGCCGTAGCTTGGCTTTTGAGAGTGTATTTTCCGGAACAGATAAGGTCGATTTCATCCGTCGAGCCATCGGTCTTGGCTTCTTCACGCGTCTGTTCTTTGTCGGTACTGCCGACCCCGCCATCAACGCGGGGCGCGTGGCCCGGCGCGTCATGCAGGGTGGCCACGACGTGCCAATCCCGAAAATCATTGGCCGTTACTACAAGTCGATTGCCAACTGTGCCGAAGTGGCACGCGAGGTGGACCGGCTCTATCTCTACGACAACTCGGCGGATGGCGTGGAGGCAGCACTGGTCCTGCGCGCAGCGCGCGGTGCAATCGTCAAGATGTATCGCGAGCCGCCGGAGTGGATGGCACCGATTGTCGAGGCTTTGGAGGCAGTTTGACTGTTCCTTCCCTCATCCTCAATTCCCCCTACGCCGCACCGTTACGCCACTGGCAGCCCGGTACGGGCGGAGGGCTCATCGAAACCACCGGCCGCCGTCCGGCCAGCTACGAGATTTTTGACATCCGTAACAACACCCGACGCAGCGAATCGCTCGATCGTGTCAATGAGATTCGCGGCCGCGTCGATGGCTGGCGTGCTGCCGGCTATCCAGGGGCGACGGCGGTATCGCGTCGGCTGCTGGAACACTGGCACGACACGACGGCGCGGGTACATCCGTTTTACTTCTGCCAGCTCGAAGCCATCGAGACGCTGATCTGGTGGGTGGAAGGCGCGCCCGAATTTCGCCAGGGCATCTTCCTGCCCGGCGACGGCGGGCCGTGGGAGCGCGTGTGCAGCAAGATGGCCACCGGCACCGGCAAGACGCTGGTGATGGGCATGATCGTGGTCTGGCAGGTGGCGAACGCGCTGGCCTATCCGAAGCGGAAAGATTTTTCGCGGGCGATCTTCGTTGTTGCGCCGGGGCTGACGGTGAAGGAACGGCTGCGCGTGCTCTATCCGGGCGAGGCCGACAACATCTACGACGAGTTCTCGCTGTGCCCTTCCGAGGCGCTGCGCCAGCAGGTGAACCGCGCCGAAATTCTGGTCGACAACTGGCATGCGCTGATGCCGTTGACGCCGCCGGAACGCTCGGTGGTGAAGAAGGGCAAGGAGAGCGACGAGGCGTTTGCCCGCCGCACGCTAGGCAAGCTGGCGACGCACCGGAATCTGGTCGTCATCAACGACGAGGCGCACCACGCCTGGCGCGTGCCGGCCGATGTGAAGGTATCGAAGAAGCTGGCGGCCGAGTCCGGCATCGACCTCGACGAGGCGACGCGCTGGATCGAGGGGCTGGACCGCATTCACAAGACGCGCGGCATCCTGCGCTGTTTCGACCTGTCGGCCACGCCGTTCGCACCGACCGGCAAGGCGAATGCGGAAGCGGGGCTGTTCTCGTGGATCATTTCCGACTTCGGCTTGAACGACGCCATCGAGGCCGGGCTGGTGAAAACACCACGCGTGGTGGTGAAGGACGATGCGCTGCCGGATACGAAGACGCTGCGCTCCAAGCTTTACCATCTCTATCGCGACGATGAGGTGGCGGACGATCTCAACCGGCGCGGGGCGCAGGCGCACGAGCCGTTGCCGAAGCTGGTGCAGGACGCTTACACGCTGCTCGGCGCCGACTGGCGCGCGGCCCTGGCCGACTGGCAGGCGGCAGGCCACAGCTCGCCGCCGGTGCTGCTGACGGTGTGCAATCGCACCGAGACCGCTGCGCGCATCGAGCATTACTTCAAGCAGGGCAACGCGCACTGGCCGGAACTGCACGCACCGGACAAGACGCTGCGGGTCGATTCGAAAGTGCTGGACAAGGCCGAGCAGGGCGAGGCGGCAGCCAGCGACAAGGATTACGAGGCCCAGTTGCGCGCCATCGTGGCGGCGGCCGAGATTCCGCAGGCGACCAAGGAACGGCTGGCCGAACTGACGAAGGAGGAACTGCTACGCGAGATCGTCGATAACGTCGGCAAGCGCAGCCGTGCCGGGCAGGATGTGCAGAAGGTGATTTCGGTGGCGATGCTCTCGGAAGGCTGGGACGCCAAGAACGTCACCCACATCATGGGCCTGCGCGCCTTCACCTCGCAGCTACTCTGCGAGCAGGTGATCGGGCGCGGCTTGCGCCGGGTTTCGCACGACCTGGACGAGAACGGGCGGTTCAAGCCCGAATACGTCAACATCTTCGGCGTGCCGCTGTCGATTTTTCAGGAAGTCGGCGCTGGCGGGACGGCGCCTAATCCACCGCGACCGAGCACGCAGATCGAGGCGTTGCCGGAGCGCAATGCGCTGGAACTGCGCTGGCCCAATGTGCTGCGCGTCGATACGGTGGTGCGGCCCACGCTGGCGGTCGATTGGGACACTGTCCCGCCACTGACGCTGGACCCGGCGCGCACGCCCATCATTGCCGAAATTGCCCCGGCGCTGGGCGGGGCGGCGGACATGAGCAAGGTGACGCGGATTGATCTGGAACTGCTGCCGGAAAGCTTCCGTTTGCAGCGTCTGATTTTCCGTGCGGCGCAAAAGGCGTTTGAGCAGACGGTCGCCGGGTTTGCAGGCCAGCGCGACTTTCTGGCGCTGCAGTTGATCCGGCTGGTCGAGCAGTTCCTGACGCGCGACCAGCTCGACATTCCCAGCCTGTTTCATCAGGATGAGGCCCGCCGGCGGATTCTGATTGCGCTTAATCTCGACGGTATCGTGCAGCACCTGATGCGCCACGTCGAACAGCAGAACCGCGAGCGGCTGGAGCCGGTGTTCGACGAGGAACAGCCGCTCGGTTCGACCCGCGCCATGCGGACGTGGTACACCACCAAGACCTGCCACCCGACGCAAAAATCGCAGATCAGCCACATGCTGGCCGACAGTGCTTGGGAGCAGCATGCGGCGAATTTGCTGGAGATGGATCAACGGGTGGTCGCTTACGCCAAGAACGATCATCTCGGTTTCCAGATTGTCTATCTGTGGAACGGCGTGCGCCGGCGTTACCTGCCGGATTTCCTGATCCGTTTCGCCAACGGCAAGACGCTGGTGCTGGAGATCAAGGGCGAGGATTCCGAACAGAACCGCGCCAAGCGCGCCGCGCTGGAGGCCTGGGTGCAGGCGGTGAATGCCAAGGGCGGTTTTGGCCTCTGGTGTTGGGCGGTTGCCTTTGCTCCCGCAGAAATTCGTGACATCCTTGACCGCCATGGCTGCTGACACGCACACCACACAACTTCCCTCGCCCTGGATCGCTCGCTTCGCGCCGCTGATTCCCGCCAATGGAGAGGTGCTCGACCTAGCCTGCGGCGCGGGGCGCCATGCGCGTCTGCTGGCCGGCATGGGCTATCGCGTCGAGGCGGTCGATCACGACGAGGAAGCGCTGGCGGGGCTGGCCGGGCTGGAGAACGTGCATGTCCGCTGCGCCGATCTGGAAAACGGGCCGTGGCCTTACCATGCCTACGCTTTCGACGGCATCGTCGTCAGCCGGTATCTCTGGCGGCCGCTGTTCCCGCTGCTCTTCGGCTGCCTGCGCGCGGGTGGCATCCTGATCACCGAGACCTTCATGGAAGGCCAGCAGCGTTACGGCAAGCCCGAAAATCCGGCGCACCTGCTGCGCGTCGGCGAGCTGCTCGACCTGATGCACAAGCGCTACACCGTCATCGCCTTCGAGCAGGGCGAGGTCGCGGGCGAAAAGCCGCAGGTCATGCAGCGGATTTGCGCCCGGCGCGGGCCGCCGATCAGCCTGCCATGATGCGCTTCGCCACCGCGTCGATGGCGTCCGGCGCGAGGCTGTCGGTGGCGAAGGCCGGCGCGTCGGCGTAACGATAGTTCTTGTCCTGCGAGCGCTGGTAGAGCGGGTCGTAGTGCTTCTCCAGCAGTTCGTCGACCAGCGTGCGAAAGTCGCCGGTTTCGATCAGCGCCGTCCAGCGGGCGAGCGTTTCGCCGCTTTGCAGGCCGCGCAGGTGGCCGAGTTGCTGGATCAGCCACGCGGGGCGTTGCAGGAAGTAATCGTAGTCGCGCAACAGAAAGTCGGCCCGGGCGGGACGGGGCGCGTCGATGCGCAGGCAGGGCGCGGCGCGGATGGCCGCGATCAGCGCGTCCGGCACTTGCAGGATACCGATGCGCCGGCTTTCCGCCTCGACGAAGACGGGCCGCGACGCGTCGAGTTTGCCGAGCGTTTGCAGCAGCCGCGATTCGAACATCTTCTGCGACGGCTGCGCTTCGTCCGGCAGCTGGCCGAGCACCGAGCCCTTGTGGGCGGCCAGATCCTCGAGATGCAGCACCTGGGCGCCCTGGCGCGCCAGCGCTTCGAGAACGCGGCTCTTGGCGCTGCCGGTGGGGCCGCAGACGACGCGATAGGCAAAGCGTTGCGGCCGCCGTGCGAGTTCGGCGACGACCTGCTTGCGCCAGCCCTTGTAGCCGCCGTCGAGGCGGTGGGCGTCCCAGCCGATCTCGCGCAGGATGTGGGCGAAAGCGCCGGAGCGCTTGCCGCCGCGCCAGCAATAGACCAGCGGCCGCCAGTCCTTCGGCTTGTCGAGAAAGTGCGCCTCGATGTGCGCGGCGACGTTCCTTGCGACGAGGATGGCACCGACCTTTTTCGCCTCGAAGGGCGAAACCTGCTTGTAGAGCGTGCCGACGCGCGCGCGTTCCTCGTTCGAGAGCACCGGGCAGCTCGTCGCGCCAGGCAGGTGATCTTCGGCATATTCGGCCGGCGAACGCGCGTCCAGCACGGCGTCGAACTGCTCCAGTTGTGCTACCGTTGCGATCCCTTTTTGCATTGCGGATTCGAAATGACTGTCAAGTTGACCCAATTCTCCCATGGTGGCGGCTGTGGCTGCAAAATCGCGCCGGCCGTGCTGTCGCGCCTGCTGGCCGAATCGCCGCTCAAGCGCATTTCGCCCGACCTGCTGGTCGGCGTCGAGACTGCCGACGACGCGGCGGTGTATCGTTTCAACG
>CAZGOH010000093.1:0-7250 GCA_964527195.1 uncultured Methyloversatilis sp. | reverse complement strand
CGCTGATGATGGCCGGCCTCGACGGCGTGCAGAACAAGATCCATCCGGGCGAGCCCGCCGACAAGAACCTCTACGACCTGCCGCCGGAAGAGGATGCCAAGATCCCGACCGTGTGCTCCTCGCTCGACCAGGCGCTCGACTACCTCGACAAGGATCGCGAGTTCCTCACCCGCGGCGGCGTCTTCTCGAACGACTTCATCGACGCCTTCATCGAATTGAAGATGGAAGAGGTGACCAAGTTCCGCATGACGACCCATCCGGTCGAATACGACATGTACTTCTCGCTGTAAGCGTTCCGGCGCCTGCCGCGTTACGGGAAGGACGGGTTTGCCCGTCCTTCTTCGTTTTCGGACTCTCGGGTTACACTGTGCGCATGACGATTCGATTCCCACTGCCGACCGCCGCCATCGCCCTGGCCTGCGCCATGCCCGTCCAGGCCAACACGCTCTACAAATGCGTGGGCCCGGATGGCCGTGTCACCTACACCAACCAGAAGTCGCAGCAAAAGTGCGAGGTCATTTCGCAGGATCTGCCGGTCTCCACTTTCTCGGCGCCCCCTCCGGCCAGGCCGCGCCAGGCGACGCCGGCGGACTTTCCCCGCGTCAATGGCGACCAGCAACGCAATCGCGACAACGACCGCCGCGCGATTCTCGAGCAGGAACTGGCCAACGAACAGCGCAACTTCGATGCTGCGAAAAAGGGTCTGGCGGAGCAGGAAAACATCATCCTGCCGGAGGAGCGCATCGTCGGCGGCGGTATCCAGGGCGCCAAACGCGATGAAAGGTTGCGCCCCCTGCGCGACAGGGTGCAATTGCACGAGCGCAACCTCGAAGCCATCCGCAAGGAAATCGGCAACCTCAGGTAGTCGTTGGGCCGCCTCGTTCCTGGCGCGGTTCTTGCGAGAATACTGCCCATGACCACACAGGAAGCGTCCGCCGCATTCGTCAGCCCAGGTCCGTTCGCCGGCCTCGATCTGTTGTCCTCGGCCGTCATCCTGCTCGACCCCTGCTTGCGCATCCGCCACTGCAATCCGGCGGCGGAAAACCTTTTCGCGGTAAGCCAGCGCGCCTGCCTCGGCCGTCCGATCGCCAGATTGCTCGGCGCGCCGCCGGCCCTTTCCGCGGCGTTGGAAAACGCCCTCACCAACAAGTGGAGCTACACGGGGCACGACATCGTGTTCATGCGCGAGAAGGCGGATCCGCTACACCTCGACTGCACCGTGACGCCGCTCGATGCGCCCCTGGCCGGCCTGCTGCTGGAATTTCGCCCCATCGACCAGCAACTCAAGGCGGTGCGCGAAGAGCGCGAGGCGGTCCAGCAGCAGGCCAACCGCGAGCTGATCCGCAATCTCGCCCACGAAATCAAGAACCCGCTCGGCGGCATCCGCGGTTCGGCGCAGCTGCTCGACCGCGAACTCGACAATCCCGCCCTGAAGGAATACACGCAGGTGATCATCCACGAGGCCGACCGCCTGCAGGATCTCATGCACCGCCTGCTGTCCTCGCACCGCGCGATGCAGCCGGCGCAGATCAACATTCACGAAATTCTCGAGCGCGTGCGCCGTCTCATCCACGCCGAGTTTCCCGGCGTGCGCGTCCAGCGCGACTACGATACCTCGCTGCCCGACATCACCGGTGATCGCGAGCAGCTGATCCAGGCCATCCTCAACATCGTCAGGAACGCCGCGCAGGCCATGGGCGGCCATGGCGAGATCATTACCCGCACGCGCGCGCTGCGCCAGGTGACGCTCGCGAAGAAGCGCTACCGCCTGGCGCTGGAAATGCAGATCATCGACAACGGCCCCGGCATTCCCGAGGCTATCCGCGACCGCATCTTCTATCCGCTGGTTTCCGGGCGGGAAGGTGGCACCGGTCTCGGCCTCGCGCTGGCGCAAAGCTTCGTGCAGCAGCACCAGGGCAGCATCGAGGCCGAATCCGTGCCCGGGCGCACCTGCTTCACCCTGCGCTTGCCGCTGCAACAGACCAAGGACAGGAACACGCCATGACGCCTTCCGTATGGATCATCGACGACGACCGTTCGATTCGCTGGGTGCTGGAAAAGGCGCTCGGTCGCGAGCAGATTCCCTCCGCCAGTTTCGGCTCCGCCGACGAGGCCCTGGCCGCTCTGGAAACGGGCCCGCTGCCGCGCGTCCTGATTTCCGACATCCGCATGCCGGGCGCCAGCGGCCTGGACTTGCTGCGTCAGGTCAAGCAGCGCCATCCGGACCTGCCGGTCATCGTCATGACCGCCTATTCCGATCTCGACTCCGCCGTGGCGGCCTTCCAGGGCGGGGCCTTCGAATACCTGCCCAAGCCATTCGACGTCGACCAGGCCGTCGCCCTGGTGCGCCGCGCCCTGGAACAGACGGCGCCCCAGAATGGTGCGTCGTCCATCGAGCCGCTGGCGCCGGAAATTCTCGGTCAGGCGCCGGCCATGCAGGAAGTCTTTCGTGCCATCGGCCGGCTCTCCCAGTCGCACGCTACCGTGCTCATCAACGGCGAATCGGGCACCGGCAAGGAACTCGTCGCGCGCGCCCTGCATCGCCACAGCCCGCGCCGCGACGGCCCCTTCGTCGCGCTCAACACGGCGGCAATTCCGCGCGACCTGCTCGAATCGGAGCTGTTCGGCCACGAGAAGGGCGCCTTCACGGGCGCCAACGCCCAGCGCCGCGGCCGTTTCGAGGAGGCGGCGGGCGGCACGTTGTTCCTCGACGAGATCGGCGACATGCCGGCCGAATTGCAGACGCGCCTCTTGCGCGTGCTGTCCGACGGCCAGTTCTACCGCGTCGGCGGCCACCAGCCGATCCGCGCGAACGTGCGCGTCATCGCCGCGACCCACCAGCATCTGGAGCAGCGCGTCAAGGAGGGTTTGTTCCGCGAAGACCTTTTTCACCGGCTCAACGTCATCCGCCTGCGCCTGCCGCCGCTCCGGGAACGCCGCGAGGACATTCCTGCTCTGGCGCGGCATTTCCTCGCCGACAGCGCGCAACAGCTCGGCGTCGAGCCCAAGCGCCTGTCACCCGCCACCATCGGCGTTCTGCAGGCCGCGCCCTGGCCGGGGAACGTGCGCCAGATCGAAAACCTTTGCCACTGGCTGACCGTGATGGCACCGGGCCAACAGATCGACCCCGCCGACCTGCCCTCCGACATGCGCGACACGGCACAATCCACCGGCGGCGACTGGCGCGCCCAGCTCGCCGGGGCGGCCGATGCGCTCCTGGGCAGACAGCCGGGCGCCGTGTGGGAACAGCTGACGCGCGACTTCGAGGCGGTGCTGATCCGCCGGGCGCTGGCGGCCACCGGCGGCCGCCGCATCGAGGCGGCGCACCTGCTCGGCATCGGCCGCAACACCATCACGCGCAAGATCCAGGAACTGGGGATCGAGGCGCCCGGCGGCTAGCGGTTTTCAGGCCGGGTCGACGGGCGGCGGCCAGCATACGCTGCCGCTGTCGCCGGTAAAAATTCGCTCGTCCGGTTCGCCGGCCTCCCTGAGAGCGATCAGCAGTTCCCTGGCGCCAAGATTGGTGAGGGAGGGGGCGTCGGGGCGCGCGGTGCGCCGCCGCACCCGGGTTTCCCCCTTCACGTTGTCGATTACGCAACGCACCGCCGCGATGGCGTCGGTGCTTTCCTGCGCCAAGGCGTCGATGCGGTTCGTGTATTCGACGCACAGCGCCTGCAGGTGGCGTGCTTCGGCATCGAGTTTCGCCAGCGCTTGCAGGCGGGGCGCGACACGCATCTTGAGCGACTGCCACTGGCGCTCCTGCACGGCATTCCTGGCGAATCCCGCGTTTTTCATCTTCGCCTGCACCGCCAGGTAGGTCTTGATTTCCGGGTCGGTGCCCAGGCGGGCGATTTCCTCCCGGGCCGCTGCTGCTGCCGCCGTCGTCTCGCCCAGATCCTTGCGCATCGCCTCGGCCTGCATGGCGAAGCGTTTGAGATCCGGCATCGGCAGGCTGACGACCGTGCCCTCGTCCCGGCGGGCGGCAGACGTGCCGATATGCACGTTGCGCGCGGCGATGGCACAGCCTTCGGCCCGGTCGATGTCCACCGCGTCGGCGACGATCTGGCAGCGCACCGCGTATCCGATGCGAACCGTATGGGCGGCGATAAAGGTGTTTTCCGCCAGGGCGACTTCGACGGTTCCGCGCTTTGCCTCCAGCCGTGCCCGGGATGCGGATCCCTCGACCCGGATCGATCCGTCAGTGCTGGTGGCCGACCCGCCGGAAATGCCGCTCTTGAAAACGACGCGGCCACCATTGGAACGGATCTCGCCGAACACGTCGGCAAAAAAGGTCATGTGGCGGCCTTCGACGACACGCTGCTCCTGGACTTCGCCATGCTCTTCGAACTCGTCGCCGGCGAGTTCCAGGTCGCCGGTGGTGCGCGCGCTGACTCCCTCGTGGTTGACGATCTTTTCCGTGATGGCGATCTGGCTGGAGCGGGTATCAATGTTCAGAAATCCGTCGCGGGCGGCGACGATGAATTCGCCTTGCCCCGTGCGCACGATGCGCGTGCCGGGTCCCGCCAGCGTGGCGATGTCGAAATCCTTCGGCAGTGGCGGCGTGATTTCCGCCCCGCCGACCGACCAGCCGGAAATCCCGTCGACGCGCGCAAGCTTCTGCACCAGGGGCGTTTCGGCCGTCACCTGCGGAAAACGGTTACGGAACTTGCGTAGATCCATCCTGCCATCGGGCAGGATGCGCGGCGTGTCGTCGCGATGCAGGGCATCGCAGCGTTCCTCGATGCTGGCATCCCGGCCCGGCGTGACTTCCTTGCGGCGGGCGATGGTCATGCGTTCGGCGCGCTCGGTGGCGAGCGCGGATTGCACGAGGCTGGCGTCGATGCCGTAGCGCAGCCCCTTCAGCCACAGGGCTGCCACGAACTCGTCGAAGTCCAGGCGTGCCCGCTCGCTGACCGTGGTGATCGTCATCTGCGTCACGGGCGGTGCGCCGGACACGCCGGATTCGACTGTAACGGGAATTTCGACCTCCCGGTCGATGACGAGCGGCTCGAAAAGGTACTCCGCCGCCGTACCGTCGGCGGCGACTTTCAGGCCGCGATAGAGCGACTGGCGCTCGGCCGGGAAGGGAACGACGTCAGCGCACAGGCGGACTTCCGGCGTTTTGCCGGCGGCCTCGAATTCGTCGAGCCAGCGCGCCATGTCCTGCGGGCTCGACTCGAATGCGAGCTTGAGCAGCAAGGGGTAGTCGAGGTCGACGAAGCGGGCGCCCCCGGCGAAGACGCGCTCGACAAATCGCAACAGCAACTCGCGCGAGTCGAGGGCGGCGAGATCGACATACAGGCCACCCTCGCGCCGTGCGATGAAGCCTGGCAACAACACCTGGCCCGCTTCCAGAAGAGCGGGGTTGCCGAAGGCGCGGTCGTCCTGCGAGACGGTCATGGAATCGGGGCAAGGAAATGGCACGTCGTCCAGTATAGTCCAGTATAGTCCCGCCATGTCCGCCCGCCCCGCTTCCATCGACCCGACGGCCCTGCGAGACCTGCTCGGCGCGGCGTTTTGTCGCTTCGACGTCGATGTGCTCGAAACCTGCCCTTCCACCAACGCCGTGCTGCTCACCCGCGCCGAGGCCGGGGCACCCGCGGGCACGGTCGTCGTCGCACACGAACAGACGGCCGGCCGGGGACGGCGCGGCCGCCAGTGGCTTTCCGCTCCCGGCGACAGCCTGACGTTTTCGCTGCTCTGGCGCTTTTCTCCCGGCATCGCGCCGGCCGGGCTGTCGCTCGCGGTCGGTCTTGCCGTGGCCACGGTGCTCGCGAAAGTCGGCGCTGGCGGCACGGCGGCGGTCCGCCTCAAATGGCCGAACGACCTGCTCAAGGACGGCCGGAAGCTTGGCGGCATCCTCGTCGAACTGGTGCCCGGCGCGCCCCACGTCGCCGTGATCGGCATCGGCCTCAATCTGCGCCGGCCGGCCGGCATGCCCGCCGAGCTTGCCGCACACAGCGCGGAACTCGGTACCGACGTCGATGCGAACCGCCTGCTTGCCGCCTTGCTGGTCGAACTGCTCGCCACGCTGGAAATCTTCGCCGCGCAGGGTTTCGCTCCGTTGCGTGCGGCGTGGGTGGAACGGCATGCCTTTCAGGATGCGCCGGTCTGCTTGCTCTCGGATTTCGCGCCGCTCCGGGCCGGCATCAGTCGCGGTGTCGATGGCGATGGCGCCCTGCTCTTCGAGGTGGATGGGCGCATCGAGCGCATCCTCTCGGGAGAACTCTCCTTGCGGGGTGCTGCTCCATGATGCTCTTTCTCGATGCTGGCAACACGCGCCTCAAATGGGGGCTGCACGACGGTACGCGCTGGCTGGAACGGGGCGCGCGCGCGGTTGCCGCCAGTGAGGGGCTCGCCGCCGGGTTGCCGGCGCGCCCGGAACGCATCCTCGCCTGCAATGTCGCCGGTGCGATGGCGGAACGGCAAATCGAGGCGCTCGCTCGCGGTCTGGGAGCGCCGCTCGACTGGTTTCGCAGCAGCGCCGCCTGCTGCGGGGTGAGCAATGGCTACGACGATCCGCAGAGGCTCGGTGCCGACCGCTGGGCTGCGCTGATCGGCGCACGATCCCTGCATCCGGGTGCCGCGCTCGTCGTCATGGCCGGCACCGCGACCACGATCGACCTGCTCGATGCGGCGGGCCGTTTTCAAGGTGGCCTGATCCTCCCAGGGTTCGACCTGATGCGCGCCGCCCTGGCGCGCAACACGGCGGGCCTGCCCGAGGCGCGCGGCGGCTATCGGGACACGCCGCCGACCAATACCGACGACGCCATCGTATCGGGCGCCCTGCACGCCACGCTGGGCGCCATCGAGCGCATGGCGCGCCGTATCGCCGGCGCCGACTTTGTTGCCCCCCCACGCTCGCAACCCCTGCTCGCTACCCCCCACGGGGGGGCAGGCGTCGGCTCGGGGCGGCCCAGCGCCGACTTTCAGGTGGTTCTATCCGGCGGCGCGGCGGACGCGCTGGCCCCGCACCTCGAACTGCCCTGCCGGTGCGTCGAGCACCTCGTGCTCGAGGGGCTCGTGCGCGCCGGCATCGGCTTGCAACAACGGCTAGTTGCCGGGTGAGTTCTGGCGGTTGCAGCCTGGAATGTTGTGGTTCCAGGCTTTCAGGTCGGGGGCGCACTTGCGGATCACATCTTTTCCTTCGATGCCGCAGGTCAGCCGCAGCGAGAAGGGCAAATCACCGCAGGAAGTAACTACTCAGGTAGGCCGGAATAGCATCGCTGTTCCGGGTTTGAGGTAGGGCA
>CAZGOH010000092.1:0-7268 GCA_964527195.1 uncultured Methyloversatilis sp. | reverse complement strand
GTCTGCCGAATTCGTGCAACTGACTAACCTGCTGGAAGAGCAGACCGACTCCCTGCGCAGCGGCTTCGAAGAGAGGTTCTCGATGTTCCTGCACCTGGACGGTTCATCTTCGACCGACGCGATTACCGGCCTTGATGCCATCGTCTCCACGGCGCCGTCGTCCGGCACCATGGGCGGCATCAACCGCGCAAGCGCGCCCTGGTGGCGTAACCATGCGGCGACCAACATCACCGTGCCGACCACGGTGGCGCAGGCCACGACCTTCCTGAACACGATGGAAGCCGCCTGGCGCGCTTGTGTCAAGAACGGCGGGCGTCCTGACACCATCATCGCTGGCGCCGGCTTCATCGACGCATACGTCGCGGCGATGAATCTGGCCGGGCAGCAGATCACCTACGCCGGTGGCAAGCCGCGCGATCTGGATGGCGGCATCAACAACATCTTCTACAAGGGTGTTGAGGTCAAGTGGGCGCCGGAGTTCGACGACAACTTCGGCGGCTTCGAATCACCGGCTATCGGCTGGACGAAGCGCTGCTATTTCATCAACTCGAAACACCTGACCCTGCGCCCGATGGAAGGGCAGGACATGGTGAGCCGCAAGCCGCCCCGCGTGTATGACAAATATGTCTACTACTGGGCGTTGACTTGGCGCGGCGCTTTGACCACCAATCGCGCGAACGCTCACGCCGTTCTCGCTATCGCTTAAGGAGAATCACATGAGCGACATTTCCGCCGTATCCCTCGGCACGCTGACCTCGGCGACTTCTGGCACCAGCAACTACCCGGAGAATTCCAACAGCAAGTTTCAACGAGGCAGCAACGCCCTGGCCATCATTCAACCCACCAACGGCGCGTTCGTCGGCACCGCGATCATCGAGGGCACCAACGACCTTGATTCCGTGGCCGACGGTTCTGCCTCCTGGACTGCCCTGTTGACGTTCGTGGCGCCTGCATCGAACAGCGGCAGCAAGCAGGCCGTGGTGCAGACCATGCGCCGCATGCGCCTGCGCGTGTCCGTCTTCACCAGCGGTTCGGTGGACGGACTGCTGCTGTCCAGCTAACCCATCTCGCCCGGCTCCGGCCGGGCATCTTTTAAGGAGCAACGATGCAAGCAAAATACGTGAACATCCTGATTCATCGCGGCATGGCCGAGACCATTCCGGCGACCGTGTTCGAGCATGAGCTTGATGTGCTGCGCGACATCCACGGGCAGGTTGATCTTGCCGATGAGCAGGTGGATCGCGTGGTCGAGATTGACCCGGATGAGGAATTCGACCGGCTGAAGAACAAATATGGCATGAACGACGCCGGCCAGTTCTACGCCGAACGCGTGTTCGGCGTGTCGGCCAAGGCGATCGAAGCCTATGCGCACAAGCCGAAGCGCAGCAAGGCAGTAGTCGCCGAGGCCGAGTGATGGATTGCGCGGCGCTGGGGCGTTATGTGGTGGCGGCACTGGCGGGACGGCCTGAAATCCGCGAGGTGTTCCGATGATCTTCCGCACCCTGGGTGAACTGCGCCATGAGCTTTCGACGCGCCTCGGCTTCGGGGCAATGGGGAGCGCCGGCATCAATGCCGGCATTCTCGATTCCTTCCTGCGCAATGCACAGGAACAGCTTTTCGCGCAGTTCGACTGGCGGCACCTGATCAAGCACGACGAGAAAACGACCGGTGTCGGGCAAACGCTCTACGACTGGGCGGCGGATTGCGATGCTGGCCGGTTGCGCGACATTGCCATCAACGACGGGACGCGCTGGGTGCCGATGGTCGAAGGCATTACCTGGGCGATGCGCTCTGACGACAATCATGGCGTGCCGACCCGCTACGAGCGTGGGGCGCAAATGGAAGTCTGGCCGGCGCCGGATGCGATCTACACGATTCGTCGCTACTACACGGCCAGTCCGTCACGTTTCACGCAGGACAACGACCGCGCATCGCTGGATGATGACTTGATCCTGCTGCACGCGCTGGTGAATGCCAAGCTGCACTACAAGCAGGCGGACGGGCAGACCTACGCCAATCAGTTGCAGGCGATGCTCGACAAGCTGACGGCGCAGAACCGTGGGCGGGCGGTGTTCTCGCGCGACCCGGATGCGGTCTATGAAGTGCGCCCGGTGATGGTGTAGCGATGGCTGACGGACTCGTTTCCAATCTCGCCCGGACGCTGTGGCAGTCGAAGGCCGGAGGTATCCGCCGGTGCCCTCTATAACCTTCGACAACTTCGCTGCCGGCCTCGATTTGCGCAAGGGCGCGTCGGTGTCGGACGCCAATCGTTTTCGCGTGCTGGACAATTGCTACGTGACGACCGGCAGGACGATCCGCAAGCGTCCTGGCATGGTTCTGGTGACGACGCTGGAACCCGGCACGGTGGGCCTGCGCGCCGGTGGCGGCAAGCTCAATACCTTCTACGCGGTCGGCACGATCACGCACTCGCACCCGAATTTCCGTGCCAACAAGATCGCGCACCCAACTCTGCCGACGATGGAACTGGCGCGCATCCACTACTGCGACACGTTCAATGGTTTCCTCTACGTCTCGGCGGAATACTTGAATGGCAATGTGCGCCACCACTATCTCGACGGGGCCAGTCCGACGCACATTGCCGATGCGAACTGCCCGAACACGCGGGCGGTTATCAAAACGGCCAGCAAGATTTTCGCGGTGGGTAACGAGGTGGTGCGCTTCTCTAGAACCAACAATCCGCGCGACTGGACGACTGCGGCGAATGCCGGCTTTCTCGGTGTCGGCATCCAGCAAAAGGGCGCGACGCAGCCGACCGCGCTGGGCGAGTATGCCGGAAATCTGGTGGTGTTCTTTGCTGATGGCGCGCAGGTGTGGGCGGTCGATCCCGACCCGGCCAACATGAAGTTCGTGCAGGGCGTGGATGTGGGCTGCCCATATCCCTATGGCGCGGCGAACATGGCCGGTGACGTGTTCTTCGTCAGCTACGACGGAGTGCGCTCGATCACGACGCAGGCGACGACGGGCAGCTTGATGGATGTGGACGTCGGTTCGGCGATTGATTCCGTGCTGCGGCCCGTGCTGACTCCAGCGGCGCAGGTGCGTTCGTTCTACTTTCGTGGCGGTGGGCAGTTCTGGTCGATGATCGGCAACGATGCCTATGTGTATTCGTTCTCGCGTACGTCGAAGATTTCGGCCTGGAGTCGCTACACATTCCCGTTCGCGGTGACGGATGTGACGGAGATGGATGGCGACCTGTATTTCCGCGCCGGGAATTCGGTCTATCGCTTCGACGCGGAGGCGAACAACGACGCGGGCGTGGATTTCGAGGTGCGGCTGGAATTCCCGTTTCTTGATTTCAAGTCGCCTGGCCTGTTGAAGATGATCCGTGCGATGGATGCAGTGATGGTCGGTTCTTGCGGGATTGCGCACCGATTCGACGCGCGCGATGCCGGACTGGTGACGCCGGAGGCAACATTCTCCGGTGATTCGCGCCCTGGCGGACTGACGCCGGTGGAACTGTGCTCGGTGGGCATCGGGCCGATTGTGCGTCAAAAGGCCAACGAACCGTTCGAGTTGCACGCGCTGACCTATCACTTCGAATCAATGGGGACGATGTGATTGCGACGCTCGACTGGCCTATCGCCCTGCACGTTGCGCAGCACATGCGCGCTGACGACTTCGCGGAAGTGATGGCGACGCGCTGGAACGATTCGCGCTACGACTTCGCGGCGGACTGCATGAGGCTGCCCGGCCCGAAGTTGGCGGCGCTGCTCGACGGCGAACCGGTGGCGATGGGAGGGGTTGCGACGCATCATCCAGGCTGCGGTCAGGCGTGGCTGGTGGGTACGGAGAAGATCGGTGCGCTGGGTCTGGAGATTGCCCATGTGTGCCGGCGTTCGATCCGGGCGTTGTTCGCCGAGGGCGGGGTGCATCGCATCCAGGCGTATTCGGCGGCGTTTCATGAGGATGCGCATCGGTGGCTCAAAGCCATCGGCTTGCGCGAGGAGGCTCGACTGTCGCGCTACGGCAAGGGCGGCGAGGATTTTTTGGTGTTCGGGATCACGAAAGGAGATTGATTATGTGCTTTGGCGGTGGCGGCGGTGGCGGCGACGGCGGGGCAGCGGCGCGCGAAGCGCAACGGCAGGCGCGGATTGATGCAGCGACGAGGGCGGTGAATGACATCTTCGCCGATCCGTCGCGGAACTCGATTTATGACACGGTGCGCGATGACACGCGGGCTTTTTATGCCGATCAACTCGAAGAAGATCGGGAGGCGGCGCGGCGCCAGATGGATTTCGCCAAGGCGCGTTCTGGTGCGTTCGGCGGTTCGGCGGGTCTCGATCTGGACACGGAATTCCAAAAGCGTTATGACCGTGGCCTGTTGGACGTGGCGAATCGCGCTGATTCGGCGGCTTCGGGGATGCGTTCGGCGGACGAGCAATCGCGGCTGGGCATCATCAACAAGATTCTGGCCGGTATGGATCAGTCCTCGGCGGTTTCTTCGGCCATGAGCGGCTTGCAGGCGAATGCCGAAATTGCTCGGCAAAACGCGATGGCCGGGCGCATGAATAACGTGTTCAACGATCTGCTGGCGATGTATGCCGGGGCGCAACAGATGGCCGGACAGCAGGCCGGACAGCAGGCGGCCAAGGATCAGTTTGGCGCGTTCTTCGCCAACAATAGCAGCAACAACGGGCGGATCGTGAGGGGGGATTGATATGTGCGAGGCGATGACCGCAACTCAGGCGATGTTGGCGTCGGCGGCGATGTCCGGTGTCGGGATGCTGATGCAGCAACAGGCGCAGGATGAGGCCGCTGAGCGTCAGCAGCAGGCGATCAACGCTTCATTGGCGCAGCAGGACGCATGGAGCCGCAAGGCGGAATTGACGGCGCTGGATAACGCGCAGGAGTATCGCCCGGAGGCGCGATTGCAGCGGTTCAATGAGGCCCGTCAGCAGGCTGGGGACAGTCTGGCGCAGTCGCTGGTAAGGTCGCGCGAGACGGCTCCGGCCATGTCGATGCCGGCAGGTCGCTTGTCTGAGGATTTCTCGACCGCGAAGGCAACGTCGACGGCGAATCAATTGGAACAGGCGATTCGGAACGCGCAGTTGATGGGCCGGATGCGCGGGGCCGGCGACATGCTGACCAACGAGGGCATCACGAATGCCAACTATGCGACGCAGTTGGGCGCGATTGCCCGCAAAGCGGCCGGCGATGCGCTTGCCGCACAGCATGGGATTGCGATGGCCGGCAAGCCGGATGGGTTCCAGTCGGGGCTTGGCGGATTGATGACCGGGATCGGCATGGCCGGGATGCAGAGCAGCCTTGCCAACGGCAAGATGTTTGGGACGCAAAAGCCGGCGCCAGTAGTTGATGCAGTAATCAGGCCAGTGGGGTGACATGATGCCTTCGCAGTGGTTCAACTGGGGTGAGGCCGGGACGAAGCTCGGTCGGGCGCTGATGGGTGGCAAAGCAGCCTATCAGCAGGGGTTTGACGACACGATGACGAATCTCGGTCGTCAGGCATTGATGGCGGCGCAGATGCGTTCGGCGGATGCGATGGCGCGCAAGTATGACGAGGAGGTACTAGCCAGCCAGCAACGGCGGAAGTTCCAGACGCCGGAATTCGCAACGACGCTCGGAACGGAGATCGCCGGGTTGACGCAGCCGCAGGCGAAGGCGCTCGATGGCTACATCGCGCGAGGCGATTGGGGCATGAGCGAACCGCGCGAGGATCACGTGCAGCAGATGACGCTGGCACCGCAGCCATTGCCGCCGCCGGACTGGGCGACGCCGGAGACGATTCAACGGTATCGTGCAGGGCGTGCCGCGCATCTTGCGAATCTGGGCGGAACAGGCAACAGCAATGCAGAGCAGATCGCCAAATTCATCACGACGCTTTCTGGCACCAATCTGGCGCAGGAGCGGGCCTTGAGGGGCGGATACAGCCCGGAACAGATGCAGGCGCTGAATGCTTTCAATGCTGCTGACAAGGGGGCTGCTTACCAGCAGAGCGCCAACGGGGTTCTGTCGCAGATTACCGGGCAGGAAGTTCTGAACGAGGTCGGCCAGAGTGCCGCGCTGGAGAATCGCGGCCAGGCGGAGAATGCGCTTGCCTCGGCGGACAAGAACCGGGCCTGGGCGGCGCAGATTCGACATGAGATGAACGCGCAGAAGACTGGTGCGACGACTGGTGCGACGACTGGGGAAGCAACAGCAGCGGTTCCGCGTGGCAAGCCGCCAGAAAACTACCAATGGGTCGAGGATGGTTCGCGGGTTGAACCGATCCCTGGCGGGCCGGCCGACATCAAGGCGCGCGAACTGAGTGAGAAACGCAAGAAGCGCGAGGAGGTTCTGACGTATATGGCGAATTCCGTGCTGGACGAGGTCAAGAAGGCCAAGAAGCTCACTGGCCCGACGACAGCCGGCGCGGGTGGCCTGCTCAAGTCATTGCCGATAACGGAGGCTCGCAAGCTCGACGGGCATATCCAGACGATTCGCGCAAACTTGGGTTTCGATCGATTGCAGTTGATGCGCGATCTGGCGACACAAACTGGCGGGGCGCTTGGTCAGGTGGCCGTGCAGGAGCTGTTCGCACTGCAAAACTCGGTGACGGCGCTCGACCAGCTTCAGAAGCATTCTGACTTGTACGCGGCGCTGACGAAGATTGAGAGGCACTATAAAAAGTGGCTGGAATTGATGTTCAAGGCTAACGCGCAAGAGGAAGCCGGTGCTGGCATGTCAGAAGATGAGCGGCGAGCTTCGGTGCTGGCGGCGCGTCAAGCGGTTGCAGAAAAACGCGACAAGGCTGAAATCATCCGCCGGCTGGAAGCGGCCGGCATCTTCGACCACGGGATCGACTGACATGGCCGCCTTGACCTTTGACGATGTGCCGACGGCTGGTGAGAAGAAGTCGAATGCGCTGACCTTTGACGATGTGCCGATGGCGAGGCAGGAGAATTCGGCACTGGGCAATCTGGGGCGCGGTCTGCTGCGTGGCGCGCGCGACCTGATCGACGGGCCAGCCTATCTGCTCGCCAGCGGGTTCGACAAGCTGGCCGGGACGAATGAGAGGGGGCGCGTTTCGGAAATCAATAAACGGGCCGAGGATGCCTATCAAGCAGCGACGCCGGGCAGTGTGGCAGCGGGGGTCGGGCGCATCGGCGGCAATATCCTCTCGGCTATCGTGCCTGGAACCGGGCAGACCACGGCGGGGAAGAAGATCCACGATCTGTGGCAGGCCGGGAACCGCCTGAAGTCGCTGTTGGCAGCGGCGGGACTTGGTGCTGCGCAGTCTGCCGTGCTCG
>CAZGOH010000091.1:0-7272 GCA_964527195.1 uncultured Methyloversatilis sp. | reverse complement strand
TCGGTTTCAAACCGCGCGGGGCGCGTGAAGTCAGAGCTGCCGCAGCTGCGTTCCTGCAGATGCGCCGACGCATCGAGCGACAAATGGAGCAACGTACCACGATGCTCAACGGCGTCAGTCACGATCTGCGCACCATCCTGACGCGCTTCAAGCTGCAGGTCGCGCTTCTCGGCGAGGGTCCAGAGGTGGACGAGCTGCAGCGCGACATTGAAGAAATGCAGCGGATGCTCGAAGCCTATCTTGCTTTCGCCCGCGGTGACTCAGGCGAGGTTCCGGCGCCAACGGACATGGCGGCATTTCTCGACACGCTCAAACAAGACGCCGAGCGCTTGGGTCACTGTACCACCGTGACCTTCACCGGCGATTCCGTCGTTGTGGTTCGCCCGCAAGCGTTCAAGCGCTGCTTGACCAATCTCGTGGCAAATGCAGGCCGATTTGGCGACAAGATCGCCATCACCGGCATCCACGCCGACGGGTACCTCACAGTGGTCGTCGACGATGATGGTCCGGGCATTCCGTTGGACAAGCGAGAGGATGTGTTCCGGCCCTTCTATCGTCTGGATGG
This sequence comes from uncultured Methyloversatilis sp., assembly GCA_964527195.1. GTDB lineage: Bacteria > Pseudomonadota > Gammaproteobacteria > Burkholderiales > Rhodocyclaceae > Sulfuricystis. Next base: position 6,707 of record CAZGOH010000091.1, on the reverse strand, counting down.
TGCGCGCAATCAGGACGAGGGCGGAACCGGGCTCGGCCTTGCGATCGCCCGCGACATTGCGACGAGCCACGGTGGCGACATCACTCTCGAAACATCCCCGATGGGCGGACTGCGCGCGACCGTACGCGTGCCAGCGTAACGAAAACGGGGCCGTTGCCGGCCCCGTTTTTGCAATCATGTTTGCCCGGTCAGGCCTTGTCGACGAGGACAAGATTGCCCGCAGAGGTCTTGCCCGTGCGGCGATCCGTTACGAGCTCAAAGCCAATCGGCTGGTTTTCGACGAGAGGTGGAATTCCCGCCCGCTCGACGGCGGAGATATGGACGAACACGTCCGGGCCGCCGCCCGTCGGTTGGATGAAGCCGTAGCCCTTCTCGGCGTTGAACCACTTCACGGTTCCGGTGCGCATGAATCGTTCCTTTAACACGCATCTCTGGTAGTGCCACCACACGCGAACGTGCGGAAGCGGGGTGGTCGAAGTCATGGGGAGGTCGAGGTGCGTGCGCCGAAGATCGCCTCCAGCGAGACGACCAGACGAAACGGCCCGTAGTCCGGCCAGAATTCGAACATCTAATTTCTACCTTTAGATCGTGACGGGCTCAAGGCCGCGAACGCTACAGGCCGCGAACGCCCCAGGTGACGATGGGAAAGAGCGCTTTGCCTCCCTCTGCCCCCATTTCGGCACGATCCCCGGCGCTGTGGCGATGAAATGCTTACCAATGCAGGAGGCTGTCTCAGTCAGACAAGCGCTTGCGCACGAAAACGTGCCCAGTGAAGGCGAAGACGAGTTCTCCCTTTTGATTGAACCCCTCATTGCGGCTCGTCACCATGCCCCATTTCGGCCGGGACCGCAGCTCGCGCTTTTCGGTAACCCGAGTCGTATAACGGACGACGTCGCCCGCATAGACCGGACGTAACCACTTCAGGTCTTGGAAACCGGGCGACGGACCGAACGCCTCGAGGGGTTCGTTGATGCCGCGATCAGCCTCGCGTGCCTTCAGCTGCGCGACGCGCAATTTCATCCAAGCGGCAGCCGTGTGCCACCCCGAGGCGCACAGATCGCCGAAATGGCTCTTCTTAGCCGCAGCGCGATCCATGTGAAAAGGCTGAGGATCGAAACGTCGCGCGAAGGCAATGATGTTTTCGTCAGTGAACGCATAGGTGCCAAGCTCGATGGTTTCCCCGATCCGGACGTCTTCGAACCACGCCATCACACAGCTCCGATCACAGCCGTCGGCCTGCGCCCGAACATGATGAGATTGTCCATGGTCGCGACGCGCTCGCCGGCCTGATTGGTCAGAACGAAAGCGAACTTCACGAGGCCCATATCCGGCCGCGATTTCGACGGCCGGGATTCGACAACCGTTCGTGTGAGCGTGAGACGATCATTCGGACGCACCGGCTTCAACCACTTCACCTCTTCGATGCCCGGCGACCCCATCGATGCCGACGACAGCAGGAAACCCTCCGCAATCAAGCGCATCATGAGAGAGCAGGTGTGCCACCCGGACGCGGCCAGCCCTTCAAGAAGAGTGTTTTCCGCCGCCCTGGCGTCGACGTGAAAGGGCTGTGGGTCGAACTCCTCAGCAAAAGCAATGATGTCCTCGGCGGTGACGGTCAGTGGCCAGTGCGTCGCAACGGCGCCCGGCGCAAAATCTTCGAAGTAGAGCATTCAACCCATCGTGGTGGTGCAACACGGTACCGCGCATCTTCGGCATCCAGCCACAGAGCGCAAGCCCCGGCAACGGAGCCCCGGCAGCGGAGGATGAGGATGGCCGCAACGCCGAGATGATCCGCTTGCAGCGACAGCGTTTTGGAACGGCACGCTGCATCGCGCGCCGAGCCCGCATTACACTAGGGCCTGTCCTCAATTACCGGATTCCCAAACGGCGCGTCGAGTGATTCATGGGAGGTCAGCCTGATTCGGAGCTGACCGATGCGCCGCTACGCTCTCCGTGACGATCAGTGGGAACGTATAAGGGATCTTCTGCCGGGCCGGGAAGGCCATGTGGGAGTGACCGCCAGGAACAATCGGTTGTTTGTCGAGGCGGTGCTTTATCGGTATCGCGCCGGCATCCCCTGGCGCGATCTTCCGGAGCGCTTCGGCGATTGGAAAGCCGTGCACACCCGTTTCAGCCGCTGGGCCAAGAGCGGCGTTTGGGAGAATCTTTTCAAGCACTTGGCCACTGATGCCGACAATGAATACGCGATGATCGACGCCACCATCGTGCGGGCGCATCAGCATAGTGCAGGAGCGCTCAAAAAAACGGTGCGCAAGCGATCGGGCGTAGCAAAGGCGGGCTGAGCACCAAGATCAATGCCACTGTCGATGCGCTCGGCAAGCCGACCGGCTTCCATCTCACGCCGGGCCAGGCGCATGATCTGGAAGGCGCCGACGCGCTGCTTCCTGACCTCGCGGCAACGATCGTGATCGCCGACAAGGGCTTCGATGCCGACGAACGTGTGATCGAGCCGCTTGAGAAGGCTGGCAAGACAGCGGTCATCCCGCCACGAAGCAACCGCAAAAACCCGCGCGACTATGACAGGGAACTCTATGCGGCGCGCCACCTGATCGAAAACTTCTTCTGCAAACTCAAGCAGTTTCGCGCCATCGCCACACGCTATGACAAAACCGCGCGAAACTTCCTCGCCGCCATTCACCTCGCAGCAGCCGTCATTTGGCTCAATTGAGGACAGGCCCTAGGCCGTGTGGACGGAATGGCACAAGATGAAGGCTGCGGAGAGCTGAACGAAGGCGAGGAAGTTTCGCTTTGTCTTCTCGCAGCGTAGGGCGATGCGCTTAAAGCGCTTGAGCTTGCCGACCGCCTGTTCGATGCGGGCACGGCCTTTGTAGAGAGCCGCGGGGAAGAAGTTGGGTTTGTTCTTTTCGTTGGCCTTTGTTGGGATGACGGGAATGATCCCGCGCTCGCGCGCCGCCTGACGGTTGGCCTTGCTGGCATAGCCCTTGTCGCCGATCGCGGCGCGCGGGTCGATGTCAGGACCAAGGCCGAGCAGGACCTCGAAGTGAGGCGCGTCACCCTTCTCGCCGCCGGTCAGATCGAAGGCGATGGGATGGCCGTCGAAATCGGTCTTCAGGTGGATCTTGGTCGAGAAGCCACCGCGCGAGCGGCCGAGGGCCTGACCGTCTTGCCCCCTTTTGCGCCCGCGGCCGAGACATGGGCGCGGACCACGGTGGAATCGAACATCTGCACCAGATGCGCCGAGGAGGACAGCGAAGCGAGGTGGTCGAAGAAGGTCTCGAACACCCCCGCCTTGCTCAGTCGGTCGAAGCGTTTCCAAACGCTGTTCCACTTACCGAAGCGCTCCGGCAGCGCGCGCCAGCTGATGTTGTGAACCGAGAAAAAGTGCAGCCCCTCCAGGAACCGCCGATCATCCCGCGCCTTGGCGCCCCGCCGCGGCAGCGCCGCGCGGAACGCCTCAACCACCACCGCCCAATCCGTCTCCGCCATCTTCGTGGACATCGCCGACCTCCAGAATCAGTCGGCAATCCATGAATCACAACAGATTCCGCGCCGGAATCCTCAAACCGATACCTGAGTCAATTCGTCCACACGGCCTAGCTGGACGCAAGGCGGTTCGACAGCTTCTCGGCATTGCCTATCGTGGCATTCCCGACTTCCGCATCGAATTCTTCGGTGGCTGCGACCAAGGACGTATGGCAGCGACCGTGTACCTCATCGGCGGCACACAGATCGGCAATCTACCGTGCCTCGAGGCCGCTCGCTACAGCCGTCCCGCATTCGTGCGTCGAGCGGTTTCAAGATCGAAGGCGGAAAGATCAAGCGCGGCCTGATACTACAACGTCGCACACTTCCTGAGCACAGCTCGGCGGTCTCGATGCGTCGGTATTGTCGCGGCTCGGAGCCGAGGCCGGCAAGTCTGGCGGCTGGGTCGTCTCAGCCCGGTCGATGATACGGGCGCCGTATCCAGAGCAGCAGTAGGCGTGGGACGGATACGGTGGGATTCGGCTCAAATCCTGCGCTGTCTTGGTGCGCTGTCTCAGGCAACCCTCAAATTCATGCTGTCTTGACCCTTTCTAACAACGGGAACAGACTAGCCGTGCGCGTGAGTTCCGGCATGACGCTGGCGCCTGGCGCCCACGACAAACGGATTTCGGCGGAGGTCGTCACCGCCGCAAGGGAGGTTCTGTATGGCCACGGTGTCAATGACCGTGAACGGGCGTGCTGTGTCCGCGGAGGTCGATTCGCGCACACTGCTTGTCCAGCTGCTGCGCGAGCATTTGCGCCTCACGGGTACGCATGTCGGCTGCGATACCAGCCAGTGCGGCGCTTGTGTGGTTCATGTGGATGGTCTGGCCGCGAAGTCCTGTACTTTGCTTGCGCTGCAGTGCGACGGCGCGAACGTCGTGACCATCGAAGGCTTGGCAAACGGCGCGAAGCTGCACCCGATGCAGGAGGCCTTCCGCGAGCATCACGGCTTGCAGTGTGGCTTCTGTACGCCCGGCATGATCATGCAGGCGATCGACATCGCCAACCGCCACGGCATTCCCGATGAAACGACGATCCGCCATGAGCTCGAAGGCAACATCTGTCGCTGCACAGGATACCATAACATCGTGAAGGCCATCGGTGCGGGCGCGCAAGCGATGGCTGGCCTGAAGCAAGCCGCAGAGTGAAGTGATCGGAGGACCGCCATGAACCCAACGGGGATCGGCGCCGCCGTGCGCCGCAAAGAGGACCATCGCTTCATCACTGGCGCGGGGCAGTACACCGACGACATCAATCGGCCCGGCCAAGCCTACGCTTACTTCCTGCGTTCGCCGCATGCGCACGCAACGATCAAAGGTATCGACCTGCGCGAGGCGAAGAACGTGAAAGGTGTCCTCGGTATCTATACGGGGGACGATCTCGCGGCGGACAAGGTGGGCGGACTCATCTGCGGATGGATGATCCATTCGAAGGACGGTTCCCCGATGAAGGCCGGTCCGCATCCGGCGTTAGCTCAAGGCAAGGTGCGTTATGTAGGCGATCATGTCGCGGTCGTGATCGCGGAGACGCTGACGATTGCCCGCGATGCGGCCGAGAAGATCAAGGTCGATTACCAAGTGCTACCTGCTGTCGTCGACACGGCCAGCGCGCAATCTTCAAAGGTACTGGTGCACGACGTTGCGCCCCGCAACACGATCTACGAGTGGGAGCTCGGCGACAGGAAAGCAACCGATGCGGCCTTCGCGCATGCAAAGCACGTCACGAAGCTCGACATCGTCAACAACCGTCTGGTGCCGAACGCCATGGAACCGCGCGCGGCCGTTGGCGATTATGATTCCGGGCAGGACGCCTTCACGCTGTGGACAACATCGCAGAACCCGCACGTCGCACGCCTGGTGCTATCCGCCTTCATTGGTATTGCTCCGGAACACAAGCTGCGCGTCATCGCACCGGATGTCGGTGGAGGGTTTGGCTCCAAGATCTTTGTTTACGCGGAAGAAACCGTCTGCGTCTGGGCGGCGAAGAAGGTGAAGCGGCCAGTGAAGTGGGTTGCCGACCGCACGGAAGCTTTCCTTTCCGATGCCCATGGCCGCGATCACGTTACACATGCCGAGCTTGCCATGGATGAACGCGGCAAAATCCTCGGTCTGCGCGTCAAGACCATCGCCAATCTCGGCGCCTATATGTCGACGTTCTCCTCTTCGGTGCCGACCTATCTCTATGCGACATTGCTGTCGGGCCAGTACGACATCCCGGCAATTCATGCCTCCGTCGACACGGTCTACACGAACACGGCGCCGGTCGATGCCTATCGCGGGGCCGGGCGGCCGGAAGCGACATATGTGGTCGAGCGGCTGGTTGAGTGCGCCGCGCGCGAGATGGGGATTGACCCAGCCGACTTCCGCAAGCGCAACTTCGTCAAGAAGTTCCCGCACCAGACCCCGGTGATCATGATGTACGACGCTGGCGACTACCGCGCTTCGCTGGAGAAGGCGATGGAGGTCGCCGACGTCAAAGGGTTCGGCAAACGCAGGCGTGAAGCCGCGCGGCGCGGCATGCTGCGTGGCATGGGCTACTCGACCTACATTGAGGCTTGCGGCATCGCGCCCTCGGCGGCGGTCGGTTCGCTCGGTGCCGGGGTCGGCCTGTGGGAATCGGCGGAGGTCCGCGTCAATCCTGTCGGCACGGTCGAGATCCTGACGGGCTCGCACAGCCACGGCCAAGGCCACGAGACGACATTCGCGCAGCTCGTGTCGGAGCGACTCGGCATTCCGATCGACAACGTTTCGATCGTGCACGGCGATACCGACAAGGTGCAGTTCGGCATGGGAACCTATGGCTCGCGGTCCGGTGCTGTTGGCATGTCCGCGATCGTGAAGGCGCTCGACAAGATCGAAGCCAAAGCGAGGAAGGTCGCCTCCCATCTCTTGGAGGCGGCGGAAGCCGACATCGAGTTCAAAAACGGCGAGTTCCGCGTCAAGGGCACGGACAAGAAGATTGACTTCACCTCTGTTGCTCTTGGCGCCTACACGGCGCACAAGATTCCAACATCGGAAATGGAGCCGGGGCTGAAGGAAGGCGCATTTTACGATCCGACCAACTTCACGTTCCCCGCCGGATGCCACATCTGCGAGGTTGAGATCGATCCTGAGACGGGCGTAACGCGCGTCGTTGGTTACACCGCTGTGGATGACTTCGGCGTGATCGTCAATCCGATGATCGTGGAGGGTCAGGTTCAC
>CAZGOH010000090.1:0-7375 GCA_964527195.1 uncultured Methyloversatilis sp. | reverse complement strand
GATCTGGCCAACCCGCTACGAACCGGACGGATCGCGGCGTTACCTGGCGCGCGGCCGGCACGTCAGGAAAGCCAATGGTAACGCGTTACCGGCGCCGGTCAATGGCAAAGATGGCGGGGGGAAATAACCATGCGCCGCGCCGCCGACCCTCTGACTTTAGACCTGTTCGCCATCCCGGCGCCGGTGGTTCCGAGCGTCGGCGCGCTGGATGTGGGCATGGCCCTGCGCCACCTGCTCTCCGAGCTGCTCAAGGCCACGCCGCTGACGCGCTACCAGGTGGCGGCGAAGATGGCGGAACTCACCGGCCACGACATCAGCAAGCACCAGCTCGACAGTTGGACGGCCGAGAGCCGCGAGGGCTGGCGCTTCCCCCTCGAATACCTGCCGGCCTTCGAAGTAGCGGTGGAAACCCATGACGTGACCGCCTGGCTGGCCGAACTGCGCGGCGCGCGCCTGTCGGTGGGGCGCGAGGCGCTGGAAAGCCAACTCGGGCGCATCGCCACCATGAAAGACGAGCTGGCGCGGCAGGAAAAGGCCCTCAAAAAACTACTGGGAGAGAACGCATGAGGCTGCACACCACCATCCCGTTGCTCAAAGCCGCCTGGCAGGAAGACGGCGCGGGCGAAAAGATTGGGGCGCACATCGAGAAGCTCGAAAAGGTCACCTGGGCGATCAAGCGTCCGGCGCAGGATTATCCGCTCGGTCTGGATGTCATCGTTGCCACCGAAGGCATCCGCTTCGCCCTGTGGGCCTTGCGCGCCGCCGCGCAGCCGCAGGCGGCCTGCCGCGCCGGACGGCTGATCGCCATCGACATGGCGCTGGCGGGTTGCGAACTGTTCAAGAACGAAACCGGCCTGCCGGACTACGCGCCCAAGCTCCAGCGGCTGCGCGAGATGGTGGCGGAAGACGCCGACCTGTCGCTCTGGCGCGACTACGCCGCACTTGTCGGCAGTTTCGAAGAAAGCGCAAAACTGGATTCGTGGCATTCCGAGGTGCTCGGGTTGCTCGCCACGGCGGTGCGTAGCGTGTTTGCCGGCGGCGACTTTTTCAACCCCGACGGCGACTGGTCGCTAGGGGGGCTGTATGGCCCGGAAAGCGGATTTAATGCCCTAGCCGGCCTGGTGCTGTGCGCCGACGAGCGCTATCGGACGGCCTGTGAAATCGCCTGCATGGCCAGAGACGCTGAAAAGCGCTGGCAGGACGGCACGCGGCTTAATTTCAGCTTCACCGGCGAAATCGACGAACGGATGGAGCGGCTCGAAAACGATCTGGCGCCGCGCTGTGAAGATCTGGCCGGGCGCATCGCCAAGGCGTCCTATGAGCAGCATATCGGGGTAGCGAAGCCATGACCCGGCTTTACACCGCGATGGACATCGTTGAGGCGACAGGTAAAACCAAACAATCCGTCTACGACCGACTCAAGCCGCTTGGTGGAACGGGGCGCGGCCGGAAATACGACTACGACCACCTTCCCGCCGACTACCAGCGCGCCCTCGACGATTGGGAACACCGTCGCGCCCATGCCGGCGCCGTCCTGCCGGCGCCGACTTTGCAGACACTCCTCGCCCCGGCATCTTCAGCCGCCGGGGCCTTGCCCGCCGCCAAGAGTAACGCGGCGGCGGGCCTTTCTACACCCAAGAAGCGCGCCGACGGCGCCTTCGTCACACGCGGCCAGATCAGGAAACCCAAGGCCGAGAACGCGCTCGACGACAAGGATCGCGCCTACCGCGATAACGCCCTGATCCTGTGCCGCACCGTCGACACCGCGATGGCGCTGGCCGATTGCTCGGAAAAGCGCGCCATCGTCGAACTCGCAACGCGCTTGGTTGGGGGCGACGTTAAGGACGAACTTCTCGCTGCCGCGCGTGCCACCTATCTCAAGCCGAGGAAGAACGCCGGCCCGCTGGGCGGACTCTCCGCCCAGATCAGCCGCCTGCAACACATGATGGCCTTCTATCGCGCCGGCCTGACCGAAGGCGACGCCGGCAAATACCTGATCGCCGGCCGCGTCCAGAAAACCGGCCAGAAACCCGAAGATATCGCCGCCTTCCTGCGCCACTACTGCCGCCCCTGCCGCCCGCCGGTCTCCGAAGCCTGGAAAAACGCGGCCGGCTGGTATGCCGAACACGGCTTCAAGCAGCCCTCCGTGCACGTGTTCCGGCGCATCGCGCAGCACCTGCCCGTCACCCTCAAGTATCGCGGCCGCATGACCGGCGCGGCCTACCGGGCGCTCTTGCCCTACATCTCGCGCGACGTGTCGATGTTCAAGGCCAACGATTTGTGGGTGGGCGACGGCCACACCTTCAAGGCGCGCGTCAAAAGCCCGCTCACCGGCAAGGCCTTCCGGCCCGAAGTCACCGTCATCCTCGACTGGGTGTCGCGCAAGATCGTCGGCTGGTCGGTCGATCTGGCCGAATCGACGGTGGCCGTCTCCGCTGCCTTCCGCCATGCCCAGATGCAAACCCGCGCCCGGCCGCTGGTGTATTACAGCGACAAGGGATCGGGCCAGACCGGCAAGAAGATCGACCACCCCGTTACCGGCACCGCCGCGCGGCAAGGCTTCGACCATCAGACCGGCATTCCCGGCAACCCGCAGGGGCGCGGCGTGATTGAACGCCTGTGGCCGTCGGTGCTGATGACGCTGGCGCGGAGCTACCCGACCTTCCTGACCAAGGACGGCGACCGCGACGAAATCCGCAAGGTCGGCCAGGCGCTGGCCAAGGCCGACCGGGCCGGCGAAGACTCGCCCCTGCTGCCCTCGTTCGAGCAATTCGTTGCCGACCTGGCTGCCTGCGTGGAAGCCTACAACGGCGGCCATAACCACAGCGCGCTGGGCGGCAAGACGCCCAACGAGGTCTATGCCGAGAAGCTCGACCCGACCAGCATCGCCTTCGGCGTCGATGACGACGAGATTCGCGCCCTGTGGATGCCGGAAGACATCCGCACCCACCAGCGCGGCGTCGTCAGCCTCTACAACAACACCTACTTCCGCGCCGACCTGGTGGATCGCCTCGCCGAGGGCGAGCAGATTCGCGTGCGCTTCGACATTCACGACGCGCGGCAGGTCTGGCTCTACCGCATGGACGGCAGCGAGATCGGCCCGGCCGAATTCGAAGGCAACAAGCGCGCCGCCTTCCCGGTCAGCTACATCGAACAAAAACGCGACGAACGCGCCGACGGCATCATCGCCCGCGCCCGCAAGGAAATCGAACGCGCCGAAGCGGAGCGGGCGCTGACGCTGGAAGCCGAAGCCGAGCGCGTCCCGGAAATCGTCAAGTGGATCGAGCCAAAGCCCGAGGCGGTCGAAGCCGCGCCGGAAAAAACCCTGCTCGACTTCCTGCCGGCCGCCAAGCCGGCGGAAAAGGAATACGACCACGAGGAAACGATGGCGATGTTCGCTACGTGGTTCGGCAAGAAACCGGAAGGGGATGCAGAAACCCCTTCGAAGGAGGCGGCCGCCGGGTGATTGCAGTCACGCGACGGCCTTTTTTGCAGCAACAACACAACGCAAGCGGAGTTTACATGAAACAACACTACGTCAAAACCAGCAACCACCAGCGCTTCATGGATGCGATCGCCACCGTCGAGAATCGCGGCAGCCGCGAAGCCTGCATCCTGCGCCTGACCGGCGCGCCGGGCACCGGCAAGACCACCACCGTGGATCATTGGGCGGCCAAGAGTAACGCCGTGCTGATCGACGGCGTGCCCGGCATGGGCATTACGTTTGTCCGGGATTACCTGGCCGACCAGACCGGCGTGAAGGAGCCGCGCCGCTTCGCGCAGGACAAGGCCTTCGTCGATTACTTCAAGCGCGCCGGCTTCCCGATCATCCTCGACGAAGCGCAGCACGGCCTGCCGCACAAGGCCGAGTGCATCGAATACCTGCGGCGCATCGCCGAGCGCGCCGGCGTCATCCTCGTGCTGGTCGCCCACACCAGCGAAGCGCATCGTTTCGGCGAAGAGCGCCTGGCGCACATTGCCACGCGCATCTCGGCCGCGCCGGAACTCAAGCCGGCCAGCGTCGAGGACGTCGCCGCCTACCTCGGCGAACTGTGCGAGGTGGCTGTCGACGCCGAGATCGCGCGGCTGGTGCATGAACAAAGCCGGGGGCGTTACCGCTTGATGGCCAACGCCGGGCGCATGCTCGAAGCGGTGGCCGCCAAGAAAGGCGCAACGATCCTCGCCGCCCCCGACGTGAAGGGCCTGCGCCTGTGTGAAGACGTGCTGACGAAGGTGAAGAAGTGAGAGCAGCCATGCCCATGAACCCCGGTCAGATCGCCCTGCGCACCAAGACCATCGGCCTCAGGCAACGCGCCTGGTGGGTGATGCGCCGCCACCGCGTGTTCACCCTGCCCGATCTGCTCGCCACGGTTGCCGAAGGGATGGAGCGCGATGCCGAGGGCAATCTCGGCAAATACCTGGGCGCCCTGGTGCAGGCCGGCATCCTTAGGGTCGAAGGCCGGGCCAGGCCCACCTCGCCCACCAGCAACGGCTGCCTGCGTTACCGGCTGGTGATTGATGGCGGACGTAACGCCCCCGTCTGGCGCGTCTCGCAAAACGTGGTCTACGACCCCAACACGGAGACCGTGCATGCCATCTGACGCCCTCGCCCTCGTGCAATCCGCCGCCGCCGCCCATCCGCGCGGGCTGGCCGGTGTTGCCGGCGAACTGCGCTATTCGCGCCCGGCGCTGTCGCGCTACGTCAATGGCGACTACCCCGGCGCCGTCAAGCTCGAAGCCGCCATCTTCGAGCGTTATCAAGGAATGCGCCGCTGCCCGCAGGACGGCGACGAAGTCCCCATCGCGCACTGCCGCAAGCGCGCCCACGCGCCAGAACCCTTCGGCGGCCGTGCCCGTCATGCCGCCTGGCAAGCCTGCCAGACGTGCCCATACAAACCCGCTGCACAGGAGGCCAAGCCATGAACCTGTCGAAAGAAGAACGCGCCCAGATCAACGCGCTGGCGATCAAGGGCCAGCTCGATGCGGCGCGCTGCGTCGAGCGTCTGCTCATGGACGGCGAAACCGTCTTCACCGTGCTGATCGTCGCGACCGGCGTGCGCATCGAGATCGCCCCGCCGCGCCCGTCCAGCCCGCTGTGGCGCGAGGCCGGCACCTGCCGCATCACCGCGTCCGATCTCACCTTCCTCAATACGCGCTACGGCTGTGAAATCCGCTGGGCACTGACGCGCGCCGAGGCCGAGCTGATGCGCATCCAGGACGCCGCCCGGAGGGTGCACTGATGAACACCCCCGAGCGCATCGAAATCCCCGCCTTCCTCGAACGCCGGCAGCCGGCCCGCTTCGGCTGGTGGTCGGATCGCTCGCTGATGATCGTCAAGGGCGAGGAAACCATGACGCTTGACGCCGACGACATGCGCGCCCTGGCGCGCTTCGTCGAAGGCTGCAACGTGGAGGCTCAGGTATGAGTGCCGTCTGTCACGACAGCCACGCCCTGCGCGCCCTGCGTGCTGCCGGCGCCACCTACCGCGAGATCGCCGACCTCACCGGCCTGTCGCTCGCCGCCATCAACTGGCGGCTCAACGGCAGCCCGCGCGCCGCCCTGACTGTCAAGCCGCGCCGCAGCAAGGCGGCCTGCCAGGAGCGCAAGTGCCTGACCTGCGGCAAACCCTTCGCCAGCGAAGGGCCGCACAACCGCATGTGCGACAGCTGCCGGCGCAAGAGCGCTTCGCCGCTCGACATCCCGGCCACCCTCCGTTACCGCGAAAGGAGCCCGTCATGAAACATGCCCGCCTCGAAACCTCGCCGCGCCTGCAACGCGTCGCCCGGCTGCTCGAAGGCGGGCGCGAATACAGCACCGCCGAGATCGTTTCCCATGCCCAGGTCTGCGCCGTCAATTCCGCCATCGCCGAGCTGCGCGAGAACGGCCTCGACATCGCCTGCCGGCGGCAGGGCAATCTTTGGTTCTACCGCCTCAACCCACCCATCCACCACCCCGCAGGAGAAACCGCATGAACGCATCTACCGCCCACCGCAATCGCGTCGTCACGCTCGAAGGCTACATCATCGAAGGCGACGCCAAGACCCCCGCCCACCCCGACCTGATCGCGCAGTGCGTCGCGCTGTGGGAGAAGAAGTGCGCGGGCGAAGAAATCAAGGAGGAGCTCGACGCCATCAAGAAGGACGTGCTCGAAGGCTTCGACGGCCTCTCGCCATCGGCTGCCATCCTCATCCCCGGCGTGTGCCGCATCAGCCTGAAGAAGGGCGCAGCGAAGTGGACGATTCGCGAGGTCGACCTGGTGCGCGAGCTGCTCGGCGACCGCTTTGGCGATCTCGTTGATGAAAAGACCACCTATGTGGTCACGCCGAAGCTGACGGCCATGATCGCCGATGCTGCTGATCCGGTCGGCAGGGAACTCAAACGCCACGTCAAGCTCGTTCAGGGCGACCCTACCGTGCAGATCGTCGCCGCCTGAGTCGCGCCGTGCCCGCCACCCGCAACCAACTGCTCGCCCGCCTGCACTGCATCAAGAAGGAACAGGGATGGGACGATGACACCTACCGCGACATCCTGTACGCGCGCACCGGCCACCGCTCGGCCGGCGATCTGGAAGGTGGCGCGCTGGCCCGTCTCGTCGCCCAGCTCGGCGAGCAGAAGCCCAAGGGTGGTTTCAAGCGCGACAACGAGTGGGCCTTCATCGACGCCGCCATCGAAGGCAAGCGCCCGCTGCTGCGCAAGATCTGCGCGACCTGCCGTTCGCTCGGCGCCGGCAAGGCTTACGCCGAGGGCGTGGCGCGCCGCCAGCACGGCGTCGAGCGCCGTCTCGAAATGATGGACATGAGCGAGCTCTACGCCCTCGCCGGCGCGCTGGCGCGCACGCAGGCGCACCGGAAATGATGCGCCCCCTCACCCCCGCCGATCTGGAAGCCGTGCGCGGCCTCTTGCCCTACACGGCGCTGCACCTGATCGCCGCCCTGGGCGAGGAGGCCGCGCTGGTTCTGCTCAAGCGCCTGGCCGGGCAGACCATCGCCGTGCCCAAGCATCCGGACAACAATCCGGCCGGCGCGAAGAAGTGGGCCATGCTCGAAGCGATCGTCGGGCCGGAAGCCATGCGGAAGCTCGTCGCCACCTGGGGCGGCTCCGTGCTCGACGTGCCGACCTGCGTCGAGGCCCGCCGCGAGGCCCGCGACCGCGCCATCCGCGCCGAGTTCGACCGGCTGACGATGCGCGAGAAAGCCAGCAAGGCGCAGGCGATCTACGAGATCGGGCTGGCCTGCCAGCCGCCCCTCACCAGCCGGCAGATCGAGAAGATCGTGGATCGGGCGGACCAGGTGGAGCGGCGGCAGGTGGAACTTTTCTAGCCGCCCCACCGAACCCCTTCCCCCTGACGCCCCCCTCGTGCGCGCGCGAAACTGCC
>CAZGOH010000089.1:6327-8267 GCA_964527195.1 uncultured Methyloversatilis sp. | reverse complement strand
ATGGCACGGTGGACAGGATCATCGTGCATTGGCCCAGCGGCAAGATGCAAACCCTGAGCGCCATCCAGGCGGACCAGGTCATCCGCATTAAAGAAACGGATTGATTCGGCCGATTAGAGGCCACATCCGCACCGAGGGGAATCAAGTTGTTTTTCTGGAAAAAGAAAAAACCCAGCTATGAGCGGGGGATGGATTGGTTCAAAGATCACATGATTCCCGGCCAGGGCATCATCGTGCATACCAAACAGCCCGTCGCCTATCCGGAGGTGACCGGCTACTGGATCCCCACCCTCTACGCCTGGAACGAACCCGAACTGGCCAGGGCCTGCACCCGCTGGCTGCTGTCCATCCAATTGCCCGACGGCGCTTTCCCCGCCCCGGACGGAGTGCCCTACACCTTCGACACCGGCCAGATCATGCGCGGCCTGGTCGCGGCCCTGGGGGATGTGGAAGGCAGCGAAGAATCCCTGCGCCGGGCCAGCGACTGGATTCTTACCCAGATCGAAGCCAACGGTCGCCTGACCACGCCTTCCACGGAGTTGTGGACCGGCATCGCCAGCGACCTCATCCACACCTATGTGCTCCCCCCGCTGGTGGAAGCGGGCAGGAAACTGGGGGTGCCCGAGTACGAGGCCGCCGCCCGGCGCGTGCTGGACTACTACAAGGCGCAGCCCGACCTGGTGCCGTTCAACCGCCTGTCCCATTTCCACGCCTATGCCATGGAGGCCCTGTGCGAACTGGGCGAACTCGATCTGGCCCGCCAGGGCATGGCCGACGTGGAAAAACACCAGCGGGCCAATGGCGCGGTGCCCGCCTACCCCGATGTGGAATGGGTCTGCTCCACCGGCCTGGCCCAGTACGCCATCATCTGGCAGCACCTGGGCCAGCATGAACGCGCCGACCGGGCGATCCGCTACCTGGAGAAGATCCAGAACAAGTCCGGCGGCTTCTTCGGCAGCTACGGCAAGGGGGCCCAATACATTTCCGGCGGCGAGATCAGTTGGGGCACCAAGTACTTCCTGGATGCCTGGAAGATGAAACTGGATCGGGAGGCCGCCCGTGCCTGACGCCCCCATCCGCGTTCTCACCGTCTTCGGGACACGCCCCGAGGCCATCAAGATGGCCCCCCTGATCGCCGAACTGGAACGCCACCCGGGGTTGATCGAAAACCGCAATTGCCTGACCGGCCAGCACAAGGACATGGTGGCGCCGCTGATCGAACTGTTCGGCATCCGCGCCGACTATCAGCTCGACCTGATGCGAGAAAACCAGACCCTGGAGCACATCACCACCGCCGTGCTGGCGGAGGTGGGCAAGATCCTGCGGCAGGAGCAGTTCGACCTGCTGCTGGTGCAGGGCGACACCACCACCTCCATGGCGGCGGCCCTGGCGGCCTTCTACGCGGGCGTGAAGATCGGCCACGTGGAAGCGGGCCTGCGCACATTCGACAAACACCATCCCTATCCGGAAGAAGCCAACCGCAGGATGATCGACGCGGTGGCCGACCTGTTCTTCGCCCATAGCGGCAAGGCCCGTCAGCACCTCCTGAATGAGGGCTTTGCGGATTCGGCGATTGCGGTCACCGGCAATACGGTCATCGACGCCCTCCTGGATGTGTCGCAACGCCCCTTCGAACTGGCCGGTTCCCCCTTGGACGGCATCCCTTTCGACAGCCGGCGCGTGGTGCTGGTCACCGCGCACCGGCGCGAGAGCTTCGGCGGCCCCTTCGAATCCATCTGCCAGGGTTTGGCCGAACTGGCCCGCAAATACGAAGGCGACATCGAATTGGTCTATCCGGTGCACCGCAATCCCAACGTGCGCGCGGTGGTGGGCAGGCATCTTACCGGCCTGCCAAACGTCCGCCTGCTGGACCCGCTGGACTATCTGCCTTTGGTGCAGCTCATGAAGCGCGCCTACCTGGTCCTTACCGATTCCGGCGG
>CAZGOH010000089.1:0-6227 GCA_964527195.1 uncultured Methyloversatilis sp. | reverse complement strand
TGGTCAGCATCGTCCTGCCCACCTACAAGCGGGCTCACCTGCTTGCCCAGGCCATGCGCAGCGTGCTGGATCAGACCCACGACAATCTCGAACTGATCGTGGTGGACGACAATTCCCCCGACGACACTGCCCAGGTGGTGGCCAGCTTCGACGACCCGCGGGTGCGCTACGTCAAGAACGACCCCAACCTGAAGCTGCCGCGTGCGCTCAACCGGGGCTTTGCCCTGGCCCGTGGCGACTACCTGACCTGGACCTCCGACGACAACCTTCTGGCCCCCACGGCCATCGAGCGGATGGTGGAAGCCTTGGCACCTGGCGACTGCGACTTCGTCTACGCGGATTACTGGCTGTTCTCGGAGCAGGATGCGCAAGGCAGGCCAATCTCCCCCCAGCACGACCGTCTGCCGGACACCCTGCGGCTGGAGCAGGGCAACCATATCGGCGCCTGCTTCCTCTATACCCGCCGCCTGTATGAGGCGGTCGGGGACTACGACGCGGAACTGTTCCTGGTGGAGGACTACGACTATTTCCTGCGCGCGGCGAAGCATTTCCGCTTCTGCCACATTGCCGAGCCGTTGTATTACTTCCGCCGGGATGACGCCACGCTCTACTGCTCCCGCTTTCCCGAGGTGAAGGCCTCCGACGTGTTGGTGCGCTTCAAGAACGGTGCGATCGATGCCGCCGGCGCCGCAACGATGCTCGCCAACCTGCTGCTGCAGCACCCGGCCGACCTCGGCGACGCGAGCCTGCGCCGCGCCCTGGCGGTCCGCGATCGCCTGTCGTATCGCCTTGGCGCCTGGCTGGTCGAGCATGGCTACAACCGCCTCAAACGCCGCATCGCCGCCGACATCGCGCCCCTGTTCGCGCGCTATCAATCCGGTGCATCCGGCTTCGGCGACACCCGCGCCGCGCTGCTCGACAAGGTGCGCGCCCACGGCACGCTGGCCTACGTTGCCCCCAGGACCTGACCCCATGTTGAGAACGATCCAGACCGCATTCAAAGGCCCCGCCCAGGCCTGGGCCCAGCATCGCCAACTGCTCAAGGGCTACACAGGCATCGATGGCGGCCTCGCCGCCGTGCGCGCCGTCCGCCCCGCGCCGACCGACGACCCCGCCGCGCCGATCTTCCTGCTTTCGGCGGGCTGGCGTTCGGGCTCCACGCTGATGCAGCGCCTGATCATGTCGGACAAGCGGGTGCTCATCTGGGGCGAACCCTACGACGAGTGCGGCCCGATCCAGGCCATGGCCGGCACGCTCAAGGCCTTCCGCCCCGGCTGGCCGCCGGCCGAGTACTTCTACGACGGCACGCCGCCCGAACAGTTGACGGGCAGCTGGGTCGCCAACCTGTTCCCCGCGCCGCAGTCGCTGTGGCAGGCGCACCGCCGCTTTCACGACGCGCTGTTCGCCGCCCCCGCCACCGAAGCCGGCGCCGCGCGCTGGGGCCTCAAGGAGGTGCGCCTTGGCATCGAGCACGCGCGCTACCTGAAATGGCTCTACCCCAACGCGCGCTTCGTGCTGCTGTACCGCAATCCGCTGGAAGCTTATCGCTCCTACTGCCGCTACGGCCGCAGCTGGTACGACACCTTTCCCGACCGGCCCGTCTTCACCCCCACCGCCTTCGGCACGCACTGGCGTCGGCTGATCGAGGGGTATCTGGCGGGGGCCGAGGCCGTTGGAGCGATGCTGGTGCGCTATGAGGATCTGATTGGCCCAACCCCACCGCTTTCCGCGCTGGATGACTATCTGGGCATCCGCACCAACCACGAGGTGCTGGCGCGAAAAGTCGGCAGTTCGGAGCGAGGTGGGGAAAAAGCGCAGGTCAACCCGTTGGAAAAATGGTTGCTGAAGCGCGCGGTTGGATCCAGCGCGCAGAGGCTGGGCTACGCCTGGTAAGCGTGCTCAGAGATGTTCATCGAGTTCAGACCGGGAGTGAATAAACTCCATGTGCAGTTCCTGCGATTCGCGGGGGTGGGTGTGATCGGCACAGCGGCGCACTATGCCCTGTTGATCCTGCTGGTGGAGACGATCGCCGCGAACGAAGTGGCGGCATCGACAGCCGGTGCGACATTGGGTGCGCTGGTTAATTATGTGCTCAATCGTCGCTATACCTTTGAAAGCAATAAACGTCACGGGGAAGCCCTCACGAAGTTCCTGGTTGTCGCGGCGCTTGGACTGTTGCTGAATGCTTGTTTCATGTTCGTGCTCGTCGAACTTATGGCCTTGCACTATTTGTTGAGCCAGGTGATTTCGACCGTTCTAATTCTGATGTGGAATTTCATCGGCAATAGGTTCTGGACCTTCAGTGATGCGCACTGATACAACCTTCGTCAACAATGACAGGGCGAACAGGATTTGCCTTGCAAGCCACCCGGCCGCTCAACAACATTGAGTAACGCCACCGGACCCGCCGAAATGTTCCCGAATATGCATAACAAAATCACTATTCTGTTGGCTATGGCTCTTGCAGTCTTGATCTGGGTATTGGCAAGCGTCACGGCCCAGGTTCGTTTTCCGGTGGGAAACGATGCCATCGGATACATGACTGACGCCACGAATTTTTTGCAAGGACGCGGCATCGTACGTGTCGTCAATGAAACCGAGGCGCCGGATCTTGACTATGCCCCTACAGCCTATCATCCGCCGGGTTTCGCATTGGCCATCTCCGCACTCGCCGCCTTGGGCTTGAGCGTGGAAAACGCGGCATTTGCGATTTCCCGTGCTGCCTGGCTACTGCTGCCCTTTGCATTGATGTTTGCGCTGCTGCCCATCCTTCATTTCGGCTGGGCCGCGGTTGTTGCCGTTTTGGTGGTGTTTTCGCCTGGCATTTATTTGAATGGCTCCACGATCAACACCGACTTGCCCACGCTGCTGCTGATTGTTACAGCTATCGGCATGATGATTCGTGGAATCGGGCAACGGCCACATTTCGCTTTGCTGATTACTGCCGGTTTGCTTCTGGGGTTTGCCTACGCACTGCGTAATTCTGTAACCGCCGTCTTGATGGCCATGATTGCCGCGTATGTCGGTGCGACTCTGTTCAGAGTGATCCCGGTTTCCGTGGCCCTCAGGAATTGTGGCTGGATGCTGCTGGGCAGCGCGGCGGTGATCGCCCTGCTGCTGGCTCGAAATATCCTGGTCTTCGGCGAGGCACAACCTTATGTGCTCATGGTGGGTGAACATGCCACGCTGCTGGAGTCTTTCCGCGTGTTTCTCCATGGCCTGTTCTGGGATATCACAGGGTCTTCGAACCTGGCCAAATATGTTGCCTGGGACTTCAAGATACTGGTCGCCCTTGCCATGGTCCTACTCGCGTTTATCACCGTCGGGTTATTGCGGGGATGGAGGTATTTCGGCCCCGCAACGCGCTTTACCCTGTTGTTCGGCGCATTGTTCTGTTTCGCCAGCGCTTCCATGCTGGTCATCGCCCATACCTACCATGGGCTCGACTTCGGCTACCTCCTGCGTCACATGATGCAATTCGCCTGGCTGTTGCTCGCCGTCACTTTGGTGACATTGCTGGCGCTTGGCGGTCGGGTGGCGAGACTGGCCCTTGCGCTGGTAGTGGCGATCCTGCTGACAAGCCGGCTTTGGTTCATCGTCGACGATTTGCGCGTGGAGCGCGCCATGCAGCAAGCCTTCGCCGAAAACACCAGTGTGGTCGAAGCGGCACGGCCATTTCTTACGGACGGACGGATTCTCACCGATCAGATCAAGCAGCGTCTTGCCCAGGATGCGTCCATCCCAGCAGCTATACAGGCTCTCCCAGAGAACGCGCTCATCCTGTCGAACCAGGGCCCTTTACTGGGCTACCTTGCCTCCCGCCCGGTCCGCACTCTCCCATTGCCCAGTGTGACCGACCTGTCCGCGGTCTCGGGACGTATAACCCAGGTCTTTCATGAAATGCGTGGAGATCGCCCGGTTTACCTGGTATTCGTACCCGACAACCGCATCGTGCGGGACCCGGAGAGCAGACATTGGCAAAGCATGATCACGAGCGGTTTGACCTTGCATCATCGGGTCGTCGGCTCGGATAGCAACCATCTGATCATTCTCGTGTCGCCGCCACGCGAAGAAACGGCGCAACGCGCATGAACGAGATCCAGGAAGCCCCCTCAACCGGTGACGCAACTCCCGCCTACCTGATCATCAATGCCGATGATTACGGCTATTTCGATCACGTCAGCCAAGGCATCCTCGAATGCGCCTGCGCGGGCACGGTTACCGCCACAGGGGTGTTCGCGAACAGTCCGCATCTTGAAAAGCATGCGGCTTGGCTACACGAACAGCCCGACCTGGATCTTGGCGTACACCTGAACCTCACCGATCGTCAGCCCCTGACCAAGTCCCTCGGAAACGCTCTGGGCAAGTGGAACGGCCATTTTCCAGGAAAATTCCCGATTGCTCGGGCGATCCTCGCGCGCCATATACCGCTCGGCCTGATCCGCGACGAATGGCGCGCTCAAATCGATCGCTGCCTTGCGAGCAAGCTGAAACTCCGCTTCCTGAATTCCCACGAGCATATCCACATGTTGCCGTCCCTTTATCCGATGACGTTGGAGCTTGCTCACGAGTACGGCATCGACCACGTCCGCTTCGCCACGCCGGAATGGCCTGGAACATGGTCTGCAAACGCCCTCTTGCGCGATGGCATCATGGCTGCGCTATCCCTGCTCAATCGCATGCATAGGCCGTCCGCTACGCCCATTTTTCTTGGCATGGGCGAGAGCGGGCGCATTTCTCCGCGGTATCTCCAGCGCCTACTGATCAGGCTGAAGGCAGGAAACATCTACGAACTCATGTGTCATCCCGGATTTGCCGATAAGGAGGGCAAAGCGGATGAACGGCTGCGTGCCTACCACGACTGGGACCTGGAGCGGCGTACCTTGACTCACCCCATTCTGTCCAGCGCCCTCGCTGCCCACAACATCCGCCTGATCGGTTACCGACATCTGCGGGCTATACGAAAGCGCCTGCAAGTAGTACAGGAGGTCAGTCCATGACAGACAAACCAGCATCGTCAGGCACGGAAACAGCACCAGCACTGATCAGCGTCGTGCTCCCGGCGCACAATGAGGAAGCCGGCATCAATCGCGCATTCGATGTGATAGGCGGCATCCTGGACGAATGCGGCGTGAACTGGGAAATCATCGTCGTGGATGACGGCAGCCGCGACCGGACGTTTGCCATGGTTGCCAGCCGGGCAAGTGCCGATCACCGAATCCGGGGCATACGATTCAGTCGAAATTTCGGCAAGGAAGGCGCCCTGCTGGCGGGGATCAACGCCGCACAGGGGGACGCTGTGATCACCATGGACGCCGACCTTCAGCATCCCCCCAGTGTGATTCCGCAAATGATCGATGCCTGGCGATCGGGCGCCAAAGTGGTCCATGCCGTCAAACGCCAGCGCAAGCATGACAGCGTCGCCATGCGGCTCCGCGCCATGCTGTTCAATAAAGTCATTTCGTGGCTCGGCGGGATCAATATCCAGAATTCTTCAGATTTCAAACTCATGGACCGTGTAGTTGTCGACGTCATTGCCCGACAACTGCCGGAACGAAGACGATTTTTCCGGGGATTGGCCGACTGGGTGGGCTACAAGAACGTCGAAATCCTCTTCGACGTGGCGGAAAGAAGCGATGGCGTAGGCAAGTGGTCTTTTTTCGGACTGGTTGAATTGGCGCTGACAGCTCTGGTGTCATTCACAAGCGCACCATTACGCATCGTCACCGTCATGGGATTGCTTACTTTGGCACTGGGGGTGTGGCTCACCATCGAAACGTTGTGGTCGTGGTTTCATGGCAACGCCGTTTCTGGCTTTGCGACCACAATACTCACACTACTTATTATTGGTAGTTTCATTATGATAAGTTTGGGTGTGATAGGCGAATACATTGCCAAGATTTATGAAGAAGTGAAGGCGCGCCCTGTGTATTTGATCGACGAGACTGTAGAGTATCCCCCGAAGCCTTCCCCGCCCGGCGACTCGATTACGCAGGAAGCCTTGCGTGGACAGGTATTCCAGGGGCGGTGAATGCGTTGAAATCGCCCTCGCCGGTACTGACTTCACTTGTGCGCGTATCGATTGCTGATCCGCTAAACAAATTGCTATTGACATCCAATCCAGCAGCCATTAATTGTTAGCACATGGCCAGCCATTTTATCAAGAGGTTAAGAAAAAAAATCGACCGGATGCTCCCCGTCCGGGTCAAGATCGTCTATTACAAGTT
>CAZGOH010000088.1:0-8420 GCA_964527195.1 uncultured Methyloversatilis sp. | reverse complement strand
CCGCCAGTTCGATGATCATCGCGGCGAAGGTGAGTCCGACCACCCAGAGCGTGCGGCGCTCGGCCTGTTGCTGCCTTGCCGTGCCGAAGTCGTGGCTGTGCCGCCAGGCGGCCAGATCGTGCGTGCTCATGGGAGCACTATACCCGCCCGCAACGGTCGCCCTTGCCGCAGCCGCTGCAACCGCCGCCGGCCGGCGCCAGCGTCATGTCCCAGCGCTCTTCGCGCATGCCAAAACGGCGCAGGCCGTACAGCACGAGCGCGAAGGCGGCGACGATACCCACGATCCAGGCCAGCGACGCCGACGGATGGCTCGCCCAGGTCGCGCCCTGGTAGACCAGCGTGGCAAGGCCATAGGCCATCCCGGTCGTCCAGGCGCCGACGAACAGCGTCCAGCGCGTGCCGCTTTCCTGATAGACGGCCGCCTGCGCCGCCGCGCAGGGGGTGTAGAGCAGGATGAATAGCAGGTAGGCGAAGGCGCCGGCCGCGCCGTCGAAGCGGGTCGCCATGGCGCCGAAGGTGGCGGTCGAGACTTCCTGTTGCTCGGCCACGGCCTCCGCGTCGGACAGGTCGCCGACCGCCAGCCCGAGCGGATCGGCCCAGGCGCCGAGGGCGTCGGCAAGGTTGGCCGGAATGGTGGCGAAGGCTTCCGTCAGCGCGGTGCCCAGTTCGAAGCCGCCTTCCTCTTCCACCGCTTCCTCGCCGGCTGTGATCGCGTCCTGCTCGCCGAGCGCCTTGTAGGTGGCGTTGAGCGTGCCGACCACGGCTTCCTTGGCGAGGATGCCGGTGAAGATGCCGACGGTGGCGGGCCAGTTTTCCTGCGTCAGCCCCATGGGCGCGAAGGCCGGCGCGATGCTGCGGCCGACTTCGGCGAGCACGGATTTGTCGCTGTCCTCGTTACCGAAGCTGCCGTCGGTACCAATGGCGTTGAGGAAGTTGAGCACCAGCACCATCGGCACGATGATGCGGCCGGCGCCGACGATGAAGCCCTTGAGGCGATCCAAACTGTGGATGAGGATGCCCTTCAGGGTGGGTACGTGATAGGGTGGCAGCTCCATGACGAAGGGCGTCGGCTTGCCGGCGAGCAGCGAGTTCCTCAGCATGAGGCCGGTACCGACGGCGGCGAGGATGCCGAGCAGATACAGGCCGAACACGACGTTTTGCGCGTCGGCCGGGAAGAAGGCGGCGGCGAATAGCACATAGACGGGCAGGCGCGCGCCGCAGGACATGAAGGGCGCCATGGCGATGGTCATCAGCCGGTCGCGGCGGCGTTCCAGCGTGCGCGTCGCCATGATCGCCGGCACGTTGCAGCCGAAGCCGACGACGAGCGGAACGAAGGACTTGCCGGGCAGGCCGATGCCGCGCATGAAGCGGTCCATGACGAAGGCGGCACGTGTCATGTAGCCCGAATCCTCGAGCGCGGAGAGAAACAGGTAGAGGCAGCCGATGATCGGGATGAAGGTGGCCACCGTCTGGATGCCGCCGCCGATGCCCTTGGCGAGCAGCACGGTGATCCATTCGGGCGCGCCGAGGACGCCGAGCAGCGCGGCAAAGCCGTCGACGAAGAACGCGCCGGCCGCCTGGTCGAAGAAATCGATGAAGGCGCCACCGATCTGGATGGTGAACATGAACATCAGGTACATGATCAGCAGGAAGATCGGGATGCCGAGCGCGCGGTGGACGGCGATGCGGTCGATGCGCTCGGTGAGCGGATGCGCGGCGGGTGCGACGTCCTTCAGAGCGGCGACGGCGACGCGGCCGGCGGCGGCGTAGCGCGCGGCGGCGGTGGCGATGTCGTCCTGGTCCGCTGCGAGGTCGGCGGAAATGGCGGCCATGGCGGCATGGGGCTTTCTGGCGGCGGCTTCATGCACGGCGGCCTTCAGCGTCTCGATGCCCTCGCCGCGGGCGGCGACGACGGGCACTACCGGGCAGCCCAGTTGCGCGGCCAGCGCGGCGGCGTCGACGGGCGCCCCCCGGGCAGCGGCGACGTCGACCATGTTGAGCGCCACCAGCAGCGGCGCGTCCATCGACGCCAACTGGGTGGTGAGGTAGAGATTGCGTTCGAGGTTGGCGGCGTCGACGATGTTGATGATCAGGTCGGCTTCGCCGGCGGCGATGTAGTCGTGCGCGACGCGCTCGTCGAGGGAGGCTTGCGCGGCGTCGAGCGAATACGTGCCGGGCAGGTCGACGACCTCGATCGTCTGGCCGGCGTGGGGATAGGTGCCGGTTTTCTTCTCGACCGTGACTCCCGGCCAGTTGCCGACGCGATGGCGCGCGCCGGTGAGCGCGTTGAACAGGGTGGTCTTGCCGCAGTTCGGGTTGCCGACCAGGGCGATGCGATAGGCGATGGACATCAGGGTGCCTCCACGCGGATGATGTTCGCGTCGGCCTTGCGCAAGAACAGCGCCGAGCCGCGCACGCGGATGTGCATGGGATCGCCGAGGGGTGCGAAACGCACTACCTCGACTTGCGCCCCCGGCGTCAGGCCGAGCGCCAGCAACTGGTGGCGGTAGCTGGCGTCTTCGCTGGCGTAGCCGGTGACGCGGGCGCTCTCGCCCGGCTTGAGTTCGCCGAGGGTGCGCATCTTCAGAACTCCCAGGCCACGCCGAGGTTGCCGAAGCCCCGGTCGTTGCCGCGACCGACGGAACCGTAGAGCTTGAGGCCCTCCATGACTTCGTAGCGCAGGCCGACGGCCTTGTCGGGGCGGGATTTTTCTTCGCCGAAGGCTTCGACCGTCAGGTGGAGGCGCTTCATCAGCGGGAATTCGTAGCCGATGCCCCATGTGCCGGCCGTATTGCGTTCGCCTGTGGTGTCGTCGTCCGCCAGCGTCCTGGTGCGCGTCGATCCGAGGTTCATGTGCAGCACCTGGCCATTATCGAGGCGGTAGCTGGCGAGAGCGGAGAACGAAACCTCCTTCTCGGTGAATTTGTCCGGCGTCTCGCGATCATCGACGCGCGCATCACCGTAGCCGAGGCTCAGGCCGAGCGACCAGCCGGTATCGTTCTGGATCGGCACCCACTTGATGCCGAGGCCGGTACCGCGCTTCCTGGTGGATGGATCGGCGTCGCGATCATTTTCGCGTGCGAAAGTCAGGCCGACCTCGACGTTATCGATCAGGCCGTAGCCGAACCCCAGCTCGTTGCTGCGCGCCTTGTGGTCGCGCCCGTGCACGGCTTCGATTTTCATGCCCCCCTTGTCAAGCGTGCCGGCATCGTCGGTGGCCATCGGGCCTTCGGCGAAAGCCGGCATGGCCAGGCTGGCGGCGGCGAGCAGCGACGCGAAACGGCCAGGTTTGAGTGGGTAGTGATTGTTGTGCATGGCTTCACCTCGTCTTGAAAGACGTTTTGGCTGGCTATGCACAGGGTGCAATGGCTGGCTAGATAACGGTCGGTTCGTGCTATTTCGTCAGGATCAGACGATTCTGGCGCGTCAGGCGCAGGCGGTAGGTTTCTCCGCCGTGCGTGATGACGACTTCGGTCTTGCCGGCGAAGAGGTTTTCGCTGGTCACCCGGGCCACGGAAGGGTTCTCCGCAGCCCGGGCCGGCCGGGGCTCTGGCGTGTGTGGCTTATTTCCAGCCGACGCGGTCATAGATTTTCTGCGCCAGGGCAGCGTTCTTCGCGAGCGTGGGGATCGGCAGGGTGTCGGCCTTGAACTCGCCGAGCGCCGCAAGGGCGGGGTTGTTGACCTTCACGCCGGCAACCGCCGGCCACTCGTTGTTGCCGTCGGCGAAGTAGCGCTGGGCGGAATCCGAGACGAGGTATTCCATGAACTTCAGCGCGGAATCCTTGTTCGGTGCATTTTTCAGGATGCCGCCACCGGAAATGTTCATGTGGACGCCCTGCGACTGCTGGTTGGGCCAGATCACGCCGAGGTTTTCGATGACTTTCTGGTCTTCCGGCTTGGTGGAGCGCATCAGGCGCGTGAAGTAGTAGCTGTTGGAGATGGCGACGCCGCACTCGCCGGCCGCGACGGCGCGGATCTGGTCGGTGTCGCCGCCCTTGGGCGCGCGCGCGAGGTTGGCGACGACGCCTTTCGCCCATTCCTCGGCTTTCTTTTCGCCGTGGTGGGCGATCAGGGAGGCGAGCAGCGACAGGTTGTAGGGGTGAGAGCCGGAGCGGCTGCACACCTGGTTCTTCATCTTCGGGCTGGCGAGGTCTTCGTAGTTCTTCACGTCTTCGGGCTTGATCGTCGCCTTGTTGTAGATGATCACGCGGGCGCGCGTGGAGAAGGCGGCCCAGTCGGGCGAACGCAGGTGGGCGGGGATGCGGGCTTCGACCGCCTTCGAACCGATCAGCGCGAACAGGCCGAGTTCGTCCGCCTTGGCCAGGCGCGCGGCATCGACGGTGATGAAGACGTCGGCCGGGCTCAGTGCGCCCTCGTTGCGGATACGCTCGAGCAGCTCATCCTCTTTCATCTCGATGCGGTTGATCTTGATGCCGGTCTGTTTGGTGAAGTCGGCGTACATCTGCTCGTCGGTCTGGTAGTGGCGAGCGGAGTAGAGATTGAGCACCTTTTCCTGGGCGTGGGCCAGGGGGGCGGCGAAGGTGGCGGCCAGAAGGGTCAGGAGGGCGAGGCGTTGCGGTTTCATGCGGTTGTTCTCCAAGGGAGTTGAGAGGATTGTTGATAGTGGTTCTCATCATATCACAAACAATGAGAACAATTATCAAAAACAATTTTCAGGAGAACGCAACCGCGTTGCCTACCGGCAACAGATCAGTCTGCGTGTAGCGCCGAGGGCCTGATTCTTGCGGCCAGGGCCTGACCCTTGCGGGCGCGCACAGCCCGGTGGCCGGCCAGTTCTTTCGTCGTCAGCCGGTATTCGGCCGGCTTGCCGCCCCGACCAATGCCGCTGATGGTGAAGGCGCTGCCATCGCCCACAGCGACCGCAGCGAGTTCATCCTTGGCGTCCAGCGCCTGAATGATCGTGCCACGTCCTTTGGCCATGACCTTCAACTCGGCCAGCGGAAATAGCAGTAAGCGGCCGCTGGCTGAAACGGCAGCCGCCGTGTTGCCACCACCGACTTTTGTTGGAATCAGCGGCTTTTCGCCCTTGTCCAGCGACATGAACGCTTTGCCGGCGCGGTTGCGTGAAACGAGGTCGGCGATACTGGCGACGAAGCCGTAGCCACCGGAATTAGCGAAGAGGTACTGTGCCTCGGGTGCATCCGTGAGCGCCTGCACGAGTTTGCCGCCATCCTGGAACTCGACCAGCGTGGTGATCGGCACCCCATCTCCGCGACCGCCGGGCAGATCGGCGACGCGCACGCTGTAGGCGCGTCCATTCGTGTCGATGACGACGAGCGGCCAGATCGTGCGGCTTTCCTGCACAAGATAGGGGAAGTCGCCAGTCTTGTAGGAGATGCTGTTCGGGTCGATGCCGTGGCCCTGGCGCGTGCGCACCCAGCCATTCTTCGAGACGATGACCGTGACGGGCTCGTCGGGAATCGCCACTTCGGCGGTACTGACCGGGGCGACGGCTTCGATGAGGGTACGGCGCTCGTCGCCGAACTTCTTGGCGTCCTCGGTGATTTCGCGCACGACCAGTCGGGTGAGTTCCTTGCGGTCTTCGAGGATGCGGCGCAGCTCCTTCGCCTCTTCTTCCAGCGCCTTCTGTTCCTGCTCGATCTTGATGCCTTCGAGGCGGGCTAACTGGCGCAGGCGGATTTCGAGGATGTCCTCGGCCTGGATCTCGCTGAGCTTGAACTTTTCTATCAGTTCCGCCTTGGGTTCGTCGGCCTCGCGGATGGTCTTGATGATCTTGTCGATGGACAGGAAGGCCAGCATGCGGCCGGCGAGGATATGCAGGCGGCGCTCGACCTCGGCCAAGCGATGGGCGGAGCGGCGCTCGATGGTGGCGTGGCGGAAAGTGATCCACTCGTGCAGCATCGTCATCAACGGCTTCTGCGCCGGGCGGCCGTCGGTGCCGATCATGGTCATGTTGACCGAGACATTGGCTTCGAGGCTGGTGCGCGCGAGCAGCACGGCCATGAACTCGTCCTGCGGCACCTTGGAGGTGCGCGGCTCCAGCACGATGCGCACGGGCTCCTTCTCGTTCGACTCGTCGCGCACGGCGTCGAGCACGCCGAGCATCACCTGCTTGAGGTTCTTCTGCTCCTGCGAGACGTCCTTCTTGCCCGGCCGTGGTTGCGGGTTGGTGACGGCCTCGATCTCCGAGAGCACCTGCGCCGTGGAAACGCCGTGGGGCAGTTCCTGGACGATGACGCGCCACTGGCCGCGCGCCAGTTCTTCGATGCGCCAGCGGCAGCGCATGCGGATGCTGCCGCGCCCGGATTCATAGGCGGCGCGGATGTCGGCGGATGTGGAGATGATCTGGCCGCCGCCGGGGAAATCCGGGCCGGGCAGGGCGGCGAGCACCTCGTCGAGTTGCGCGTTCGGCTTTCTGATGACGAGCTTGATGGCCTCGGCCACTTCGCGCAGGTTGTGCGGCGGAATCTCGGTGGCCATGCCGACGGCGATGCCCGAGGCGCCGTTGAGCAGCACGAAGGGCAGACGGGCAGGCAAAAGTGACGGCTCGGTCATCGTGCCGTCGTAGTTGGGTACGAAGTCCACGGTGCCGCGGTCGATTTCCGAGAGCAGCAGTTCGGCGATGGGTGTCAGGCGGCATTCGGTATAGCGCATCGCCGCCGCGCCGTCGCCGTCGCGCGAGCCGAAGTTGCCCTGTCCGTCCACCAGCGGATAGCGCAGTGAAAAATCCTGGGCGACGCGCACCATGGCGTCGTAGACGCTGCTGTCGCCATGCGGGTGGAATTTGCCGATCACATCGCCAACCACGCGCGCCGACTTGACGTGCTTGGCCGTCGCGGCAAGGCGCATCTCGTTCATCGCATGCAGGATGCGGCGCTGCACGGGCTTCAGGCCGTCCTCCACCTGCGGCAGGGCGCGGGACTTCACTACGCTCATCGCGTAGGCGAGATAGGCGCGCTCGGCGTAGGCGTCGAGCGGCAGGGCGTCCTCGGGAAAAGTCGACGCCGGTGGGGCGGCGGGGGGAGGGGGCGGCGGGGTTTCGACTACGTCGTTGAACAGGTCGGGCGTTTCGTGGGGCATGTGGTAAGCGGTGTATCGTCGTTTTATAGGGGACTACGCGGTTTCGGCGAGTTGAATGGATTCGCGCAGGCGCATCGGCGAAAGTTCCAGCCCGTTCGGCCAGCACAGTGCGCCGGCGTCGACGAAGTAGCGGCGGAAGTAGGCTTCGGATCGCAAAGGATCGAGCAACGGCCCGCTCCGCTGCAAGATCGCTTGCCCATCAAACTCTCCTGCCGCGCCATCGGAAAATTTCAGCGCCAAACGAAAATCGCCCAGGTAATGGGCCGCAATCACCTTAATCATCCTGATCCGCTCCTGGTATGCGCTCCAAGGGTTCGAATTGTTGTGCTCTCGTCCAGTTTTCCAAGAGTTCACTCCGATGCCGTTCGCACCACTCCTTGACAATTGCCGCCGCCTTGTTGGGCAGCCGTCCCTCGGTTACCTCACCGGTCTGAATATCCACCAGCGCCTCGAAACCCTGATACTCCACATGCACATGGGGTGGCGGATGATCGTCGTGCCACATGCGTACGATGATGCCAAAGAAGATAGAGAGAATCGGCATGGTCTTTTTCCCTGTGCGTCATGGATTCAGAAAAGTCGGCGCTGGCGGGACGGCGGAAACCGTGGTCTCCTCCCTGTTTACTACTACGCAACCTTGTAGGCAATAAAGCCGAGCAATGCGATTACTATCCATAGCAACGACTTGATCGAGTCCAGACGCAACAGAATGTCTCTCTGGAGGACCAGCGTTGCAATTCCGTCTTCGCGCCCGTGGATCGCGGCTTTGAGACCCTGGGCAACTGTGTACCGAATTTCGTAGTACGGTCGAATCTCGCCTTCGAGGCCGTCTGACTTGATTTGGTTGCGGGCGAACTCCGTTGCTTCCAGAAAAGTGCGGTCCGCTGCGCTCTTCTTCTTGTACGCTTCTCGCTGCTTCGCTTGGTAAGCTTCGCCTTCCTCAAACAGGTGCTTGCTCTTCAATATCTCTTGACGTTCTGTCTCGGCTTTCTGGCGATGCCACTCCCTTTCCAAAACCATTTCGGCATTTTGGTCAGAAGAATCTGGACCTTGTTCAGTTCGGATCATGCGAGTTCCTTGTTGTCATCGGATTGCGAGAAGTAACAAACGGCGGCGGAATTCACTTGGTGCGAAGTCTGAAAGCTGACTGCGTCAGTCATCTACCGTCGGTAGGGGGAAACCGCAGGCGCATAGTTTTTCGTTAATCTCTGCGATGAGTCCGTTGCTCTCGAACGAGCTCACGTGATAGTACTCCACGGAGTCATCCCCAATTTCTGAACTCAAGCCAATCATAAATGGGCTGTAACTACTCAGGTAGGCCGGAATAGCATCGCTGTTCCGGGTTTGAGGTAGGGCA
>CAZGOH010000087.1:0-8433 GCA_964527195.1 uncultured Methyloversatilis sp. | reverse complement strand
GAAAAAATGGACTGGAAAGATACCCGCATCGCTTGATGTGTATCTATGTTGATGGAACGATCTACTAGGCCTGAAGCTGCATCCTGAAATTGCTTGCACCTGGAAAGACGCTGCGCCGGCCTCGACTTGATTTCCTGTTCAGCATGTCTTATTTCGAAGGCAGGAAACAAGGACATGAGGGATCGACATGAAAACTGAGAAAGTCGTGCGTGTCCTGGTCGTCGAGGATGAGGAGATACTGCGCGACATCCTGCGCGACACGCTCACCGACGCTGGGATCGAGGTCGCGACGGCCTCCACCGGCGACGAGGCGCGCGCGCTCTTCGCCGCTGCCGGCACGCGCCTCGATGCCATTTTGCTCGATCGCCTGCTGCCGGACATGGATGCCCT
This sequence comes from uncultured Methyloversatilis sp., assembly GCA_964527195.1. Classification (GTDB taxonomy): domain Bacteria; phylum Pseudomonadota; class Gammaproteobacteria; order Burkholderiales; family Rhodocyclaceae; genus Sulfuricystis. The sequence goes on along the minus strand of CAZGOH010000087.1, from coordinate 8,043 downwards.
GTCGCTGCTTCCCGAGATCAAGGCGAATCCCGCACTGCAGCATGTGCCGGTCATCATCCAGACCTCGCTCACGGCCAACGAAGAAGTCGCCGCGGGACTCGCCGCCGGCGCCTACTATTACCTGACCAAGCCGTTTCCGCAGGAGACGCTCCTCTCCATCGTGCGCGCCGCGGTGGAAGACCACCGCGACTTCGTCGCGCTGCAGGAAAGCCTGCCTCAGGCGCAAAGCGGCGTGCACCCTTTGCAACAGGGGGAGTTCCGCTTCCGCACGCACGTCGAGGCCCGCCAACTGGCCATGCAGGTCGCCCACGCCGCGCCCGACCCGGCACGGGTCGTCCTGGGCTTGACCGAATTGATGCTGAACGCCGTCGAACACGGCAACCTGGCAATCAGTTACGACGAAAAATCCCGTCTGATCGCTGCCGATGCGCTGGGCGACGAAATCCAGCGCCGCCTCGCCGACCCGCGCTTTTCCGCGCGCACGGCGTGTCTGCTGCTGGAGCGCAGTCCGGACGCCGTGACCTTTACCATCCTCGACGAGGGCACCGGCTTCGACTGGAGAGATTATCTGGACATGTCGCCCGAGCGGGCCTTCGATACCCATGGACGCGGTATCGCGATGTCGCGCCTGCTGAGTTTCGATTCGCTCGAGTATCGCGGGCGCGGCAACGAGGTCGTCGGCCGCATCGAACTGAAACGCTGAAAGGTTCGTCAGGCGCCTGTCGTCGCAGTCAGCGCGAGCAGTGACGCCTGTCCGGCCTGCCAGCGCGCATCGCCCTAGAGGGCGGCACCCCGGGGGTCGGGCGTGGCCGGCAGCAGGCGCGCGACCCGCGCCGCGCGCACGGCGTCGGGAGCGGGCTGCCAACTGGCCAGCACCTCGGCCGCGGCATCCGGAGCATTGCAGACGAGCAGCATGTCGCAACCGGCATCCCAGGCGGCCTGCACGCGCGCCACGATGCCGCCGGCGACGCTCGCACCTTCCATCGACAGATCGTCGCTGAAGATCACGCCATCGAAGCCGAACTCGTCGCGCAACTTGCCGATCCAGACAGGAGAAAAACCGGCAGGTCGGCCATCGACCTGCGGATAGATGACATGGGCGGGCATCACCGCGTCCAGTTTCAGTGCGCGAAAAGGCATCAGGTCGTCAGCCATTGCGTCCAGACTGCGATCATCGACGGGGATCGCGACATGCGAGTCGGCGGCCACCCACCCATGGCCGGGAAAATGCTTGCCGCAACAAGCCATCCCCGCCTCGCGCAGCCCGGCAATGAGGCTGCCCGCCAGTTCGACAACCGCGCGCGGATTGCCGTGGAAAGCCCGATCACCGATCACCGCGCTGCGCCCCCAGTCGAGGTCGAGCACCGGGGTGAAGGAAAGATCGACCCCGCAGGCAAGCAACTCGGCGGCCAGCGTGCAACCGGTGTTGCGCGCACCGGCGGCCGCGGCGACCGGATCGCGCTCCCACCATTCCCCGAAAGAACGCATCGGCGGCAGGCGCGTGAAGCCCTCGCGACAGCGCTGCACGCGTCCGCCTTCATGATCGATGGCGATCAGCAGGCGCGGCGTCCTGAGGCCGTGAATTTCGGCGCACAGCGCCGCAAGCTGCACCGGATCGCGATAGTTGCGGGAAAACAGGATCACGCCGCCGACCAGCGGATGGCGCAGGCGCCCGCGCTCGACATCCGTCAGTTCGGTGCCGGCGACATCGATGACCAGAGGACCATGACTCATGATTGCTCCACAACTTTTTCGACGATGACGAAAGCCAGCGCATGTTCGGCCTCGTCGGCAAGCGACAGGTGACAGACCAGACCGCGCGCGGTGATCCAGCCGGCGAGTTCGGCGGCGAAGGCGAATGCCGGCTTGCCGAGTCCATCGTGCGTCACGGCGATGGCCGGCAGCAGCACCGGCGCGCGAATGCCCGTGCCGAGCGCCTTGCCGAGTGCCTCCTTGGCGGCGAATCTTTTTGCCAGGAAGCGGCCGGGGGCGCTGCTGGCGCGACAATCGGCCCGTTCTTGCGGTGCCAGCAACTTGTCGAGCGCCCGCTCGCCATGGCGCCGCCACATTTCGGCGAGACGCTCGACGGCGACGAGATCGGTGCCGATGCCGTGGATCATGCTGTGCAGCGCATTATTGCAACAGTGCCTTCATCTCGCGCACCGCCTCGCGCAGGCCGACGAAGACGGCGCGGCTGACGATGGCGTGGCCGATGTGCAACTCGCAGATGCCGGGCAGCGCGGCGACCGGCTGGACATTGACGTAATTGAGGGCGTGACCGGCGTTGAAGCGCATGCCGAGTTCGCGAATCGCCGTGCCGCCAGCGGCGACTTTCGCGAGCTCGGCCTGGGCGGCGGGGCTGGCGATGTCGCGGCCATGGGCATGGAACACGTTGGCATACGGCCCGGTATGGATTTCGCAAGCCTGCGCACCCACCCGTGCCGCAGCCTCGATCTGGCGCGGTTCGGCGTCGATGAACAGGCTGACGTAGATGCCGGCGTCCGCCAGACGCGCGTTCACCTCCATGAGCCGCGTCTCCTGCCCGGCCACCTCGAGGCCGCCTTCGGTCGTGATTTCATGACGGCCTTCGGGCACGAGCGTCACCATTTCGGGGCGCAACGCGCAGGCAATGCCGACCATCTCGTCGGTCGCCGCCATTTCCAGATTGAGCTTGACCTGCACGGTGCGGCGCAGCAGTTCGACGTCGCGATCGACGATATGCCGACGGTCTTCGCGCAAATGCACGGTAATGCAGTCGGCGCCGCCGAGATGCGCTTCGGCGGCCGCCCAGACCGGATCGGGTTCGTAGGTGCGGCGCGCCTGGCGCAGGGTCGCCACATGATCGATATTCACTCCCAGATAACGCATGTTTTCTCCACTCGTTCAAACATCCTGCAATTCGACGAACACCCGCCGGGTCTGCAAGGGCTGCCCGGCCAGATGGTGGCCGAGAAGATAACGCATCAGCTGCTTGCCTTCCGACAGCGTGCGGGCATCGGCGTAATTGTCCGCCGCCAGATCCAGCAAGGTGCGCCCCCCCACCGGCTGGCCGGCAGACGCCTCGTCGGCGGGTACCGCGCCGCGCTCGATCAGGTAGCGATACTGCCGGTCCGGCACCACGGGTTCGCCCGTCGCATCGCGTTCGAGGCCCAGACCGTAGCCCAGCTCGCGCAACAACGTTTTTTCGAAGCGACGCAACTGCGCCGTCTCGGTCGCGCCACGCGCGAGCGCCGCAAGCGCGGCGGCATACGCGTCGAACAGCACGGCGTGGGCATCCTCGCGCGGCAACAGCTTGAGCAACAGTTCGTTCAGATAGTAGCCGAGCAGCAGGCTCGCGCCCTTGAGCAGGGCCATGCCGCCAACCCATTCGGCTTTCGCCAGCGTCTTCACCTCGCCGCCACCGAACCAGGACAGTTCGAGCGGCTGAAAAGCCATCAGCACCCCGCGCAGGGCAGAGCGCGGCCGTCGCGCGCCGCGCGCCAGGAGCGCCAGCCGGCCCTGCTCGCGGGCGAAAACTTCGACGATCAGGCTGGTTTCGCTATAGGGATAGGCATGCAGCACGAAAGCCGCCGCGCCATCCACGCGCTGGCGGCCGCTCATTCGTAACCGAGGCTCTTCAGGGCGCGCGCGTCGTCGGCCCAGCCGCTCCTGACCTTGACCCAGGTTTCCAGCCAGACCTTGCCGTCGAAGAGTTCTTCCATGTCCTTGCGGGCATCGCTCGCCACGCGCTTGAGGCGCTCGCCCCCCCGGCCGATGACGATGGCCTTGTGCGCTTCCTTGTCGACGATCACCGCGGCATGAATGCGCCGCACGCCCTCCACCTCCTCGAATTTTTCGATCTCGACGGCGACCCCGTAGGGCAGTTCCTCGCCGAGATTGCGGAACAGCTTTTCGCGCAGGAGTTCGGCGGCGAGGAAGCGTTCGGAACGGTCGGTCAGTTCGTCGGCGTCGAAAATCGGCGCGGCCACCGGCAAATATTTGCCGACCGCACCGAGCAGAGCGGCGAGGTTGTCGCGCTTTTCGGCGCTGACCGGCACGATTTCGGCGTACGGATGGGCCTCGGCACAACGGGCGATGAAGGGCAGCAGGCGCGCCTTGTCCACTACCCGATCAACCTTGTTGATGACGAGGATCGCGGGCTTGTCCGCGGGCAGCATCGCCAGCACGGCACGGTCTTCCTCGCGCCAGCGGTTCGCCTCGATGACGAAGAGGATCGCATCGACCTCGGCCAGCGCCGCCGTGACGTTGCGGTTCATGGCGCGGTTGAGCGCAGTGCGGTGTCCGGTCTGGAAACCCGGCGTATCGACGAAAACGAACTGGCATGCGTCGGTCGTCAGGATGCCGTGGATGCGGTGGCGCGTGGTTTGCGCCTTTTTCGAGGTGATGCTGATCTTCGCCCCGATCAGGCGGTTCATCAGGGTCGACTTGCCCACATTGGGGCAGCCGACGATGGCCACGTAACCGGCGCGAAATTCCTGATTTCCGGATGTCATTTCGCCTCCAGAAGGTCGAGCACGGCGCGGGCGGCCTCTTGTTCCGCGCCGCGCCGACTGGTACCGAACCCCTTCCCTTCCGCGTTCAGGCCCGGCACGCTGCAAAGCACTTCGAACTCCTGGGTGTGGGCCTCGCCGCGGGTATCGACAAGACGATAGTCGGGCACGGGCATACGGCGCGCCTGCAGAAACTCCTGCAAGGCGGTCTTGGCATCCTTGCCCGCCCGGCTCGGGTCGAGGGCGGCCAGCCGCTCCCGGTAGAGTGCGGCGATGGTCGCGCGCGCCGCGTCGAAGCCGGCATCCAGATAGATCGCGCCGAACACCGCTTCGAGGGCGTCGGCGAGGATGGAGGGACGGCGGAAACCGCCACTCTTGAGTTCCCCCTCGCCGAGGCGCAGTTCATCGCCGAGACCGAGTCGGGCGGCAATGTCGGCGAGGGTTTCCTGACGCACCAGGCTGGCGCGCAACCGGGAAAGCTCGCCTTCGCGCAGCGCCGGAAAACGGTCGAAAAGCAGGCTGGCAACGGTGCAGTTGAGCACGCTGTCGCCGAGGAACTCGAGTCGCTCGTTATGCGGGATGGAATGGCTGCGGTGCGTCAGCGCCTGGCGCAGGAATTCCGGCTGGCTGAAAACATGGCCAAGGGAACGCTCCAGCCTGCCGTGTTTCAAACCCCTAGCCCTTCGAAGACCCTTGGAACTCGATCAGGAGACTCACGTTGCCGAACAGGCGAATCCGCCGGTCGTACGCGAAGGCAATCACCAGCTTCTCGTTCATGGTGCGGTCGCCAACGTTGATGTCGCCTTCCTTGTAAATCTCGAGGTCGGCCGCGGTGATCGCCTTGATGCTATCGACCGTGGCCTGCCGGTCGAAGGCCTGTCTGGCGGCGGTGACGCTGACTGCCGCGGCCGGGTCGTTCGCCACCTTTTTCACGGCACCGACGATCTGGTAATACTCGATGACTTCCGGAACAATCTTCATGCCCAGCAGGCCGGCCAACGCCAGCACCACCGCCGAAATCAGCAGCCCGGAAAGACCGATCCCCGCTTGTTTGCGCTTCATCCCATCTCTCCCCCTCGACGCCTCCTCATCGGAAGCTGCCGATGCGTTGCAAATCGCCAAAATTGAACCAGATGAAGAACGCCTTGCCCACCAGGTTCTCATCCGGCACGAACCCCCAGACCCGACTGTCCTGCGAATTGTCGCGATTGTCGCCCATCACGAAGTAATGTCCCGGCGGCACCTCGCAGATCAAGCCCGAGGTATTGTAAAGACATTTTTCGCGCTGCGGGAATTGCACGACATGGGGCACGAAGGCGGGCGCGTCGTCTTCGATCAGGATGGCATGCTCGACCTGGCCAAGTTTTTCGACATAGCGGGGCGTGTAGTAGAGGCGCTCCGTATCGAAATGTTCGCCGGCGCGGCCGGTTTCGACGGGCTTGCCGTTGATGGTCAGCCGCTTGTCCTGCCAGGCCACCCGGTCGCCGGGCAGGCCGACGACGCGCTTGATGTAATCGAGCGAAGGGTCGGGGGGATAGCGGAACACCACCACGTCGCCTCGCTGCGGCTCGCCCAGTTCGACAATTTTCTTGTTGATCACCGGCAGGCGGATGCCGTAGGAAAACTTGTTGACGGCGATGAAGTCGCCGATCAACAAGGTCGGAATCATCGAACCCGAGGGAATCTTGAACGGCTCGACGATGAAGGAACGCAGCACGAAGACGATGAGGATGACCGGGAAGAAGCTCGCACCGTACTCGACCCACACCGGCTCTTTCGCACCGGGCGCGCGCCGCTTGCGAAAATGGAAACGGTCGGCCGCCCAGAGCACGGCGCTGACAACCAGCAGGATGAAAAGTATCAGCGCGAAGTTCATTTGTCGCCCACCCGCAACACGGCCAGGAACGCTTCCTGGGGAATCTCGACGCGACCGACCTGTTTCATGCGCTTCTTGCCGGCCTTTTGCTTCTCCAGCAGCTTCTTCTTGCGCGTGATGTCACCGCCATAGCACTTGGCCAGCACGTCCTTCCTCATCGCCTTGACGTTCTCGCGCGCGACGATGGTCGAGCCGATGGCCGCCTGGATCGCCACGTCGTACATCTGGCGCGGGATCAGGCCGCGCATTTTCGCTGCCAGTTCCCTGCCCCGGTAATGCGCATTGGCGCGATGGACAATCACAGAAAGCGCATCGACGCGTTCGCCGTTGATGAGAATGTCGAGCTTGATGACGTCGGCGGCGCGATATTCCTTGAATTCGTAGTCGAGCGAAGCATAGCCGCGCGACACCGACTTCAGGCTGTCGAAGAAATCGAAGACGACCTCGGCGAGGGGCATTTCGTAGGTCACATGCACCTGGCGGCCGTGGTAGCGCATATCGACCTGGGAACCCCGTTTCGACTCGCACAACGTGATGACCGCACCCAGATAGTCCTGCGGGACGAAGATCGCCGTGGTGATGATCGGCTCGCGAATCTCCTCGATCTTCTGCACCTCGGGCAGCTTCGACGGATTCTCGACCGGCAGTTCGGTGCCGTCGCGCAGCCTGACCTGATAGACCACGGTCGGCGCCGTCGTGATGAGATCCTGGTCGAACTCGCGTTCCAGCCGTTCCTGCACGATCTCCATGTGCAGCAGGCCAAGGAAGCCGCAGCGGAAGCCGAAGCCGAGCGCTTGCGAAACTTCCGGCTCGTATTGGAGCGAGGCGTCGTTGAGTTGCAGCTTTTCGAGTGCCTCGCGCAGGCTGTCGTACTGGTTCGCTTCAACCGGATAGAGGCCGGCGAACACCTGCGGCTTGACTTCCTTGAAGCCGGGCAGCGGCGTGGCGGCCGGCTTGTCGGCCAGCGTCACCGTGTCGCCGACCTTCGCGGCCTTGAGTTCCTTGATGCCGGAAATGACGAAACCCACCTCGCCGGCCGACAACATCTCGCGTGGCTGCGACTTGGGAGTGAATACCCCCACCTGCTCGCACAGATGCACCGCACCCGTCGACATCAGGCGGATCTTGTCCTTCGTTTTCAGCGTGCCGTCCACGACGCGCACCAGCATGACCACGCCAACGTAGTTGTCGAACCAGGAATCCACGATCAGCGCCTTCAGCGACGCGTTCGGATCGCCCTTGGGCGCCGGCACCCGGGCGATCACCGCCTCGAGAATGTCGTCGATGCCCATGCCGGTCTTCGCCGAACAGGGAATCGCATCGGTGGCGTCGATGCCGATCACCTCCTCCACCTCGGCGCGCGCGCCCTCGGGATCGGCCTGCGGCAGATCCATCTTGTTGAGCACCGGCACGACCTCGACCCCGAGTTCGATGGCGGTGTAGCAGTTCGCCACCGTCTGCGCCTCGACGCCCTGCGAAGCATCGACGACGAGCAACGCGCCTTCGCAGGCCGACAGGCTGCGCGATACCTCGTAGGAAAAATCGACGTGCCCCGGCGTGTCGATCAGGTTCAGGTTGTAAACCTTGCCGTCGCGCGCCTGGTACTGGAGCGCCGCCGTCTGCGCCTTGATGGTGATGCCGCGCTCGCGCTCGATGTCCATCGAATCGAGCACCTGC
>CAZGOH010000086.1:3758-8485 GCA_964527195.1 uncultured Methyloversatilis sp. | reverse complement strand
TGTCGAGCATGATGGCGCAGGCGCTGGCGCCCACCGGCGCGATCATGGCCTTCCTCAGCCTATGGACCGGCGCCTGGTGGGGCAAGCCGATGTGGGGCACCTGGTGGGTGTGGGACGCACGCCTGACCTCGGCGCTGATCCTGTTCTTCCTTTACATCGGCTTCATCGCTCTGCAGGCCGCGATCGACGACGCGCGACGCGCCGACAAGGCGGGCGCCATCCTCGCGCTGGTCGGCGTCGTCAACGTGCCGATCATCTACTTCTCGGTGAAGTGGTGGAACACCCTGCACCAGGGCGCCTCGGTCTCGCTGACCAAGGCACCCTCGATGGCTGCCACCATGCTGTGGGGCATGCTGATCATGGCACTGGCCTTCTGGATGTATTCGATCGCCGTCGCCCTGACGCGGGTGCGCGCGATCATCCTCGAACGCGAAGCCCACACCGAGTGGGTGAAGGAACTGCCGGAAGTGAAAGGAAACGGGCAATGAACTGGGAATCCCCCGCCGCCTTTTTCGCCATGGGCGGCTATGGTTTCTACGTCTGGGGCAGCTTCGGCGCCTGCGCCCTGCTGATGGTCGTGGAACCAATCCTCGCCGCGAAGCGTCGTAGGGATATTTTGCGCAGCCTGCGCCGCGAGCGCCTGGCGGATACCCTGGACCCTCAGTGAAAGCCATCAAGTGAAACCACGTCATAAACGCATCGCCCTGATCACCGGCGGACTGGCCGCCATCGGCATCGCCTCCGCCCTCGTGCTCAACGCCCTGGACAGCAACATCGCCTTCTTCATCAGCCCCAGCGAGGTGGCCGAGGGCAAGGCCCCGCAGGACCGCATCTTCCGCATCGGCGGCTTCGTCAAGGAAGGCTCGATCCGCCGCGACAACCTCACCGTGCACTTCGTCATCACCGATACGGCCAAGGATGTACCGGTTGCCTATACCGGCATCCTTCCCGACCTGTTCCAGGAAGGCAAGGGCGCGGTGGCGCAGGGCCGCATCCAGCCGGACGGCAGCTTCAAGGCTACCGAGGTGCTCGCCAAGCACGACGAAAACTACATGCCGCCCGAGGCGGACCACGCCATCAAGCAGGCCCAGAAGGCGCAAAAGACCTTCCAGCAATAAGCCCCTCCCTCGCCGCTCAGGCACAACTTCGGCACAAGGTTTCCCATGATCCCAGAACTCGGCCATTTCGCCCTGCTACTTGCCTTTTTCGTCGTCATCGTCCAGGGCGTGCTGCCGCTGGTCGGCGCGCACAAGAACCGCGCCGACTGGATCGCCGTTGCGCGACCAGCCACTCTGGCGGCCTTCCTGCTGATCGCCTTCTCCTTCGGCTGCCTGACCTGGGCCTTCTATGTCAACGACTTCACGGTGCAATACGTCGCCGGCCATTCCAACACCCAGCTGCCGCTGATGTACCGCCTGTCGGCCGTCTGGGGCGGCCACGAGGGCTCGCTGCTCCTGTGGGTGTTCATGCTGGTCGGCTGGGCGCAGGCGGTGGCAATGTTCTCGCGCCAACTGCCTGAAGCGATGGTGGCGCGCGTCCTGGGCGTGCTCGGCCTCGTCACCGTCGGCCTGCTCGCCTTCGTGCTGCTGACCTCCAATCCCTTCGACCGCCTTCTGCCGGCGCCCGCCGAAGGCCGTTCGCTCAACCCGCTGCTGCAGGATCCCGGCCTGATCTATCACCCGCCGCTGCTCTACATGGGCTACGTGGGCATGGCCGTGGCCTACGCCTTCGCCATGGCCGCCCTGCTGGCCGGGCAGCTCGACGCCGCCTGGGCGCGCTGGTCGCGCCCCTGGACCACGGTGGCCTGGGTGTTTCTCACGCTCGGCATCGCGCTCGGCTCCTGGTGGGCGTATTACGAACTCGGCTGGGGCGGCTGGTGGTTCTGGGATCCGGTCGAGAACGCCTCCTTCATGCCCTGGCTGATCGCCACCGCGCTGATCCATTCGCTCGCCGTCACCGAAAAACGCGGCAGCTTCAAGAACTGGACAGTGCTCCTGGCCATCACCGCCTTCTCGCTGTCGCTCCTGGGCACCTTCCTGGTCCGTTCGGGCGTGCTGACCTCGGTGCACGCCTTCGCCACCGACCCGAAACGCGGCGTGTTCATCCTGATGCTGCTCGCCATCGTCGTTGGCGCCTCGCTGCTGCTGTTCGCCGCGCGCGCACCCAAGGTCAGCCTCGGCGGACGTTTCGAGCTCGTGTCCCGCGAAACGCTGCTGCTCGTCAATAACGTGCTGCTGGTGGTCGGTTGCGGCGCGGTGCTGCTCGGCACGCTCTATCCGCTGCTGATCGACGCCCTCGGCGGCGGCAAGATCTCCGTCGGCCCGCCCTACTTCAACGCCGTGTTCGTGCCGATCATGTTGCCCTTGCTGGTGCTGATGGCTGCCGGGCCGATCGCCCGCTGGAAGCACGCCGACGTGAACGACATGTTGCGCCAGCTGTGGCCCGCCGCCGCCGTGGCGATTCCGGCCGGCATCGCGATTCCCTTCCTCGCCGGCGAATGGCATGCCTACTCCGCGCTGGCCCTGGCGCTGGCGGTATGGGTCGCGGCCGCCGTCGCCCTGCAGACGGCGCAGCGCCTCAAGGCCGGCAAGCCCACCCTCTCCTGGTGGGGGATGCAGATCGCCCACTTCGGCATGGCCGCCTTCGTGGTCGGCGTGACGATGGTCAGCACCTACGAGGAGGAGCGCGACGTGCGCATGGAGCCGGGTGAGGTCGTCAGCGTCGGTGGCCACACCTTCACCTTCCACGGCGTGCATCAGGCGCGCGGCCCCAACTACTCGGCGGCCGTCGGCACCTTCGATGTGCATCTGGCCGACGGCAAGTTCCTGCGCAAGCTGTATCCGGAAAAGCGCGACTACGACAGCTCGACGATGCCGATGACCGAAGCGGCCATCGACCCCAGCTTCACGCGCGACGTCTATGTCTCGCTCGGCGAGCCGCTCGAGGGCGAGGCCTGGGCGGTACGCGTGTATTACAAGCCCTTCGTCGGCTGGATCTGGGGCGGCTGCCTGCTGATGTCGATCGGCGGCCTGCTCGCCGCCAGCGACCGCCGTTACCGCATCAAGGCGAAGGCCGGTGCGGGCGCCGTCGCCGCGGGAGTCCGCGCATGAACAAGTTCATCCTCCCCCTGGTCGGCTTCATCCTCCTCATTGCCCTGCTTGCCGTCGGCCTGCGCCTGAATCCGCGCGAGGTACCCTCGCCACTGGTCGGCAAGCCGGCGCCGGAATTCCGCCTGGCGACGCTGCACGATCCGGAACGCGAGTTCTCGCCGCAGGACATGCTCGGCCAGGTCTGGCTGTTCAACGTCTGGGCCTCGTGGTGCGTCTCCTGCCGCGAGGAACACCCGCATTTCGTCGAGTACGCCAAGCGGCCCGACGCGGTGCCGCTCGTCGGACTCAACTACAAGGACAAGCGCGACGACGGCCTGCGCTGGCTGGCGCGCTTTGGCGACCCGTACGCCCTCTCGGCCGTCGACCTCGATGGCCGTGTCGGCATCAACTATGGCGTCTATGGCGTACCCGAGACCTACCTGATCGACAAGCAGGGGGTCATCCGCTTCAAGCAGATCGGCCCAGTCAATCCGGACGTTCTGGCCAACAAGATCCTGCCCCTGATCGAGGAACTCAAGCGATGAAGCTGCCGATCGCCGCGCTCGCGGCACTCCTGTTTGCCCTGCCATTGCAGGCGCGCGAAGCCGCCCCCATGGCCGAAGACCCGGTGGTCGAAAAGCGCCTGATCGCAATTTCAGAGGAACTGCGCTGTCTGGTCTGCCAGAACGAAGCGCTCGCCGGCTCGCAGGCCGAGTTGGCCAAGGACCTGCGCGAAGAAGTGCGCGGTCTCATCAAGGAAGGCAAGAGCGACCGCGAAGTCAAGGACTTCCTCGTCAGCCGCTATGGCGAATTCGTTCTCTACCGGCCTCAGTTCAAGCCCGAAACCTATGTGCTCTGGGTCGGCCCCTTCATCCTCCTGTTCATCGGGCTGTTCGCCCTCGTGCGCTTCCTGAAGCGTCGCAGCGCCCAGCTCGTCGAAACGCCCCTGTCGGAAGAGGAAAAGAAACGCGCCGCGGCACTTCTCAAGGATAACCAGTCATGACCGGATTCATTATCGGCGCCATCATTCTCGCCCTGGCGGCAATCGCCCTCGTCGTCTGGCCGCTGTGGCGTCGCGCGGACAACACGGAAAGCGCCCGCCTGTCGCACAAGCAGATGAACACCGCCATCTACCGCGACCAGATGGCCGAAATGGAGCGCGACCGCGCATCGGGCATGCTCTCGCAGGAAGATTACGACCAGGCGCTCGCCGAGTTGCAGCGTCGCATGCTCGAGGACACGACCGATGGCGCCGGCGGTGACAGCGCCGCCATGGCGACCGCCCCGAACCGCGCCCTGCCGGTTGCCCTCGGCGGCTTCGTGGTGCTTGGGGCCATTCTTGCCTACATGGCCCTCGGCAATCCGCTGGCGATCAATCCTCCCCCCCCGCAGGAACAGGGCCACATGGGCGGCGACGAAATCGCCCGGATGGTCGCGGGCATGGCCGCAAAACTGGAAAAGGAACCGGACAACCATCGCGGCTGGGCGATGCTCGCCCGCTCCTACAAGGTGATGGAGCGCTTCCCGGAGGCCGTCGCCGCCTACGCGCGCACCGGCCCGATGCTCGACACCAGCGCCGAGTTGCTGGTCGATTACGCCGATGCGCTGGCCGCCGCAGAGCGCGGTTTCACCAAGGAG
>CAZGOH010000086.1:0-3748 GCA_964527195.1 uncultured Methyloversatilis sp. | reverse complement strand
ATGCCCTGGCGGTGGTCGAACAGGGCTTCAGTCCGAAGGTGCTCGAACTGGTCGACAAGGCGCTCAAGCTCGAACCGACCAACATGCAGGGCCTCTGGCTGCGCGGCACGGCGGCCTTCGAGGCCGAACAGTACGGCAAGGCCATCGCCGACTGGGAACTGCTGCTCAAGCAATTGACGCACGGCTCGGAGGAATACACGATGATCAAGAACAACATCGAGCAGACGCGCGCCCTGATGGCGCAAAGCGGCAAGCGCTGACCGGGGGCTGACCGCTGCCCGGGAAAGTCGGCGCCGGCGGCACGGCGATGCCGCCGGCCGCCCCGGTACTTTTCCCTAGTTTGCGTCGTAGTAGTAGGGCTTCTGCGGCACGCGGGCTTCCGCACACCGCCGCTCGACGTCGGGGTCGCGCGCGCCGCGATCCCACCACAACGCCCGACCGCTTTTCTGCACTTCCATCTCCTCGGGGTGCTGCGCCATCCAGTCGCGCATGAAGCGGGTGTGTTCGGATTCGTAAGCCATCGGTATTCGTCCTTTCATCATCAAGCGGTTGAGTGATCTTCCTTGAGGCGCGTGATGCGCGTCACGGCCGGCAGGCGCCGCAGATTCTTGAGGATGCGCGCCAGATGGGCGCGCCCTTCCACCTGCAGCGTCAGGTAGAGGGAGGTGGTCCTGCCGGCATCGGAGTCCATGCGTACGTCGGAGATGTTCGCCTCGTGTTCGGCGACGCCTGCGGCAATGCGCGCCAGCACGCCGGGCGTGTTTTCCGCCACGATCTTGACGAGCACCTCGAACGGTCCGCGCACCTCGGCGTCCCATTCCACGTCGACCCATTCCTTGCCGCCTCCCGGTCCGCGTCCGACCTTGCTGCCGCGCAGCATAGAGCAATCGTGCGTATGGACGATGAGACCCTGGCCGGCACGGATCACGCCGACGATCGGATCGCCGGGAATCGGCCGACAGCAGCGCGCCAGTTGCATCGCCAGGTCGCGGGTGCCCTTGATCGGAATCGCCCCGGCGGCGCGCGCCACCGCACCGCCCGAAGCACGGCCATCCAGCAGGCGCCGCGCGACGATCGCGGGCAAGCGCTTACCGAGGCCGATATCAGTGAGCACTTCCTTCTGCGTCTTCCCCGCGAAGGTATTGAGGAAGCGCCGCCAGGCGGCGCTGCCGAGCTCCTCGAGACGGTGGCCGAGGCCGTGCAGCGCCTGCGAGAGCAGATGACGGCCAAGCGCGGCAGATTCCTCGTTCTGGCGGTTTTTCAGGTAATGGCGAATCTGCGCGCGCGCCTTGCCGGTCTTGACGAAACCGAGCCAGCTCGGATTGGGCGTGGCGTTCGGCGCGGTGAACACCTCGACGCGGTCGCCGTTGCGCAACTCGGTGCGCAGCGGCATGTTCTCGTGGTTGATCTTGCAGGCGATGCAGCGGTTGCCGATGTCGGTATGCACCGCATAGGCAAAGTCGACCGCCGTGGCCCCGCGCGGCAGGCAAAGGATCTGCCCCTTGGGGGTAAAGATGTACACCTCGCCCGGAAAGAGATCGACCTTGACATGTTCGAGAAACTCGGTCGAATCGACGCTGGCGGTTTGCAGGTCGATCAGCGATTGCAGCCACTGGTGCGTGGTGCGTTGCAGTTCCGAGAAGGCCGCGGCGTCCTTGTAGAGCCAGTGGGACGCGACGCCGGATTCCGCCACGTGGTTCATCTCGCGCGTGCGGATCTGCAGCTCCACGGGCATGCCGTAGGGGCCGATCAGCGTGGTGTGCAGCGACTGGTAGCCATTCGCCTTCGGGATGGCGATGTAATCCTTGAACTTGCCCGGCACCGGCTTGTAGAGGCCATGCAGCGCGCCGAGCGCAAGGTAGCAGCTCGGCACGTCGGCCACCACGATGCGAAAACCGTAGATGTCGAGAACCTGCGAAAACGACAGGCGCTTGTCGCGCATCTTGCGATAGACGCCATAGACGTGCTTCTCGCGGCCCATCACTTCCGCATCGACCTGACATTCGGGCAGGTGCCGCCGGATCGCCTCAAGGATCTTGCCGACCACCTCGCGGCGATTGCCGCGCGCGGAACGCATCGCCTTCGCCAGCACGCGGTAACGTAGCGGATGCAGGTAACGGAACGAGAGATCCTGCATCTCGCGGTACAGCGTGTTGAGGCCGAGCCGGTTGGCGATCGGCGCGTAGATTTCCAGCGTCTCGCGCGCGATGCGGCGGCGCTTGTCGGGCCGCACCGCATCGAGCGTGCGCATGTTGTGCATGCGATCCGCGAGCTTGATGAGGATGACGCGCACGTCCTGCGCCATCGCCAGCAGCATCTTGCGGAAGTTCTCGGCCTGCGCCTCTTCGTAGGACTGGTGCTCGAGCCGGTCGAGCTTGGAGACGCCATCGACCAGTTCGGCGGCGATCTTGCCGAAATCCTGCGCGATCTGCGCCTTCGTGATGTCGGTATCCTCCATCACGTCGTGCAACAGCGCGGCGGCCAGCGCCTGGGGATCGAGACGCCAGTGCGCCAGCGTCTCGGCGACGGCGAGCGGATGCGAGATGTAGGGATCGCCGCTGGAGCGAAACTGCCCGCGGTGGGCGTTCGCGGAGAAATGGTAGGCGGCGGCGACGAGGTCGACGTCTTCCGGCTTCAGGTAGGCGCGCAGCTGCGCGACAAAGTGGTCGAAATCCTCGGCCAGATCGACCGGCGGATGCATGTCACCCGGGAGGATCGGCGGCGGGTCGCCGACCGTCGAAAAAGCGCGGCTGACTCCAGGAGAAGACGCCACCGTTGCCACCATCGCGTCGTCTCCCGCTCCCGCAAAATCAACTCAGCGCGCGCTTGAGGATTTCCGCGCCGTAACGGCCCTCGGCCAGTTCGCGCAGGGCGAGCACGGTCGGCTTGTCCTTGTCCACCTCCACCTGCGGCGTGCTGCCCATGGTGATCTGGCGGGCGCGGTAGGTCGCCGCCAATGTCATCTGGAAACGGTTGGGGATGGATTTGAGGCAATCTTCGACGGTCACGCGGGCCATGGTTATTCCTTTGACTTCAGAGAGATGGGAGAAAGCGGAAGACTTCCGGGCTGCGCGCGCGCTGGCGCGGAAAACTCAGGCGCGCCGCACGCACGGCAGCGACCAGATCGTCCAAAGCCTCCCGCAAGTCGTTGTTGATTATAACAAAATCGAACTCGCCGACATGCCGCAATTCGCCCAGGGCGGCCGCGACGCGGCGCTGGATGACATCCTCGCTATCCTGGCCGCGTGCCCGCAGGCGTCGTTCCAGTTCGGGAATCGAGGGCGGCACGATGAAAATGCTGACCGCACCCGGCATCAGCGCGCGCACCTGCTGCGCGCCCTGCCAGTCGATCTCGAGCAGGGTATCGCGCCCGGCGCGCATCTCCTCGACCAGCCAGGCACGCGACGTGCCGTAGAAGTTGCCATGCACCTCCGCCCACTCGAGGAATTCGCCGCGCTCGCGCATGGCGAGAAAGGTCTGGATGTCGATGAAGTTGTAGTCGTGGCCGTCGCGCTCGCCCGGGCGCGGCTGGCGGGTGGTGTAGGAAATCGAATGGCGGATGCCGGTGTCGCGTTCCATCAGCTTTCTGACCAGCGTGGTCTTGCCCGCGCCCGACGGGGCGGAAACGATGAAAAGCGCGCCGGCAAGGGCGGTGTCGGGAATGACGCTCGAAGTCGTGTTCATGGCGGTACCTGCTCACAAAGTAGGACGAATCAGGCCCACAGCCCTGGCATCTGGCTTACTTTGA
>CAZGOH010000085.1:0-9415 GCA_964527195.1 uncultured Methyloversatilis sp. | reverse complement strand
CGGCCGTGAAGAAGGCTGCTACACCGAAAAAAGCCGCTGCTGCAAAACCAGCCGTGAAGAAGGCCGCTGCACCCAAAAAGGCCGCTGCCGCAAAACCGGCCGCTAAGAAAGTCGCTGCACCCAAGCCTGCCGCGCCGGCCCCTGCGCCCTCGACGGCAGCCGCACCCGGACTGAAGTCCTCGTTGAATCCGGCGGCCGCCTGGCCGTTCCCCACGGGTTCGCGTCCGTCCTGACCGCGGCGCGTAGTTGTCGTTCCGGGGAGGCAAACTTGCCTCCCCTTTTCTTTCTCCGCCACGAGCATCAAAAACAGGTCCGTTACGCGCCGGAGGGTCATGAAGCCATCAGCCTTGATCGAACCACCGGTTTTCGCGCCAATGATCGCAAGGCATCCTGTTTGAAACGCTCCGGCCTCAGCCCCGCGCACTGGAAGCGACTCGTTCCGGTTGTAAACCGACGAGAGACACCCGTTAGAATCGCCCCATGTTGTCCCGCCTCGAATTCCTGATCGACCTGCTGCATTCGGCGCCTGATGCCGCGCTGGCAACGCACTCGACCACCCTCGAGGGTTTTCCGTTTGCCAGCGCCATACCTTTCGTTACCGACGAACATCACCGGCCAATCTTCCTGATCTCCGCCCTGGCCGAACATAGCCGCAACCTGGCGGCCAGTCCCCGTTCCAGCCTGATGATCGCCAAACCGCTGGGCGAGGGTGAAATGGCGCGGGTTTCCCTGGTGGGCGAGGTGCTTCCCATCGAGGCCGATCCATTGCTGCTCGCACGTTACCTGCGCTACCACCCGCATGCTGATCGCTTCCTGCAACTCGGAGATTTCCGGTTTTATCGCTTCGACCCGGCCAAAATCCTGACCGTAGGCGGCTTTGCCAAGGCTGGCTGGTTGGAGGGAAGCCGGCTGCTGGCGGCCCCCTTCATCTCGCTCGCCGACGAGGCGAGCCTGCTCGCCCAGGCCGAGAAAATGGATGAGGCTTGCCAACTGCGGGGGGCCGATGCCTTCGGCGCCGACGTTGTTCGGGAAGGCAGACCGGTTCGGATTCGATTCGGTAACGGTGCGGTTACCAGGAAAGCCTGGCTACCAACGCTGCGAAGGGCACTGGGCCGTTAACGTAGTTCATTCCAGACCTCACGGCACGGAGGTGTTGCGATGCCTCCTGAAGAGCGCGGTGTGTGACGCCGAGGCGTGTGGGCATGCCGATGCGTTGGGCACGGCCCGCCTTGCGCTCTCGCAGTTCGTCGCCAACCATCCCGAGCACTGGACCGGCTGATCAGCTTTTCGAGCGGTTGCGGTATTCCGCGTCGAGCGCGGCGAGGCGCGCGAGCTTGTCGCCGATTTTCTGTTCGAGGCCGCGGGGCGTTGGCTTGTACCAATTGACGGGCGGCATGTCCTCGGGAAGATAGCTTTCCCCGGCTGCGTAGGCTTCCGGTTCGTCGTGCGCGTAACGGTAGGTGCGACCAAAGCCCAGTTGCTTCATCAGTTTTGTGGGTGCGTTGCGCAGGTGCTCGGGTACGGGCCGGCTGGGTTCCCCGGCGACGAAGCGCCGTGCTGCGCCATAGGCGACGTAGCCGGCGTTCGATTTGGGCGCCACCGCCATGTAGAGCACGGCGTTGGCGAGCGCGAGTTCGCCCTCGGGCGAGCCGAGGCGCTCGTAGGTCTGCGCCGCTTCCAGGGCGATGGTGAGCGCGCGCGGGTCGGCGAGGCCGATGTCCTCGCTGGCCATGCGGAGGATACGGCGTGCCAGATACAGGGGGTCGGCCCCACCGTCGAGCATGCGGCAGAACCAGTAGAGCGCGGCATCCGGCGCCGAGCCGCGCACCGCTTTGTGCAGCGCGGATATCTGGTCGTAGAAGGCGTCGCCCCCCTTGTCGAAGCGGCGCAGGTCGGCGGCGAGCGCCTCCTCCAGAAAGTCGGTCCCGACGACACGGCGACCGGCGGCGGAGGCGGCGGTGCGCAAGGTCTCCAGCCCGTTGAGCAGCCGGCGCGCATCGCCGTCGGCGTGACCGACGAGACGCTCCACGGCATCCTCCGCGAACTCGATCTCGGGGAAGGCGCGCGCGTGCGCACGCTGGAAGAGTTCGCGCAATTCGTCGGACGTCAGGGGCTTGAGCACATACACGGCGGCGCGCGACAGCAGCGCGGAGTTGACTTCGAAGGACGGATTCTCGGTGGTCGCGCCGACGAAGGTCAGCAAGCCCCGTTCGACATAGGGCAGGAAGGCATCCTGTTGCGCCTTGTTGAAGCGATGTACCTCGTCGACGAACAGCAGCGTGCGGCGGCCGCGCTGCGCCAGCGTCAGCTCGGCCTGCTCGACGGCGGCGCGGATGTCCTTCACACCCGAAAACACGGCCGAGAGGGCGATGAACTCGGCGTCGAAGGCATCCGCCATCAGCCGCGCCAGCGTCGTCTTGCCGACGCCCGGCGGACCCCAGAGAATCATCGAGTGTGGCGTGCGCGATGCGAAGGCGAGCCGCAACGGTTTGCCGGGCCCCAGGAGGTGTTGCTGCCCGACGACCTCCGCGAGCGTCGCTGGTCGCAACTGTTCCGCAAGTGGGGCATGCGGCGTTACGTCGAAAAGGTCTTCGCCCATGCGCAGATCATTCGCCGACCACATCCGCCCCCCTGGGCGGCACGAAGCGGAAGGTGTCCTGCGGCAGCTTCGGGTTCGGCCGGAACTCCGTAAAGAGCAGGGTGGTGGTCTGCCCGAAGTTGTCCTGCACCTCCATGAGGCGTGGCAGTTTGTTCGACAGGCCGATGCGCACGCGCACGAAAGTGCTGTCGGCATTCTTTGGCACGGCATCGACGATCGCCAGACCGTCGACCGAGCCGGCATCCGTCAGCGCGAAGTGTTTGTCCAGCCCCTCGCCGGTCAGCAACGCCGCCGGTGTGGCGCCCAGCGCCTTTTCCATCTTGCCGATGGTCACCTGGTTCAGGTCGGCATCGAAGGTCCAGAGCCTGTCACCGTCGGTCACCAGCAGCAGGCGATAAGGCTTGTCGTAGGCCCAGCGCAGCTTGCCCGGGCGGGCGAGGGCGAAGCTTCCCGTCGAGTTTTGCGGGCGGCGTCCGGAGCGGGCCACGACGCTTTGCGCGAACGTCCCCTCGGCCGCCTGGGTCTCTGCCCAGAAGGCCTTGAGTTGGTCGATGCCGCCGGCGCAGGCGGCGCCGGACAACAACAGGCCGCAGAGAATGAGCAAGGTACGCATGCGCGCATTATGCGCCGATCCATGCTTCGGCTATCATTGCAGCCCACGACTTGGGCTGCGCGACCGGCGGTCGGTGGACGGTCGGTGGGCGCGGCGACATGGACAACGCGAATGAAATGTGTGGATGATTTCCGTCTGCGTCTGGGCCGGCAAGAGCTGGTCCCGATCGTCATTGGCGGCATGGGGGTGGATATCTCGACGGCCGAACTGGCGCTGGAAGCGGCGCGACTTGGCGGCGTCGGGCATATTTCGGACGCCATGGTGCCGACGATCTCTGATCGGCGCTACAACACCAAGTACGTCAAGGACAAGCTCAAGCAATACAAATACAACGTCGATAGCAGCGACAAGTCCGACGTGCAGTTCGATCTCGCGCTGCTTGCCGAGGCCACGGAAACCCACGTGCGGCGCACCATGGAAGCCAAGCGCGGTGGCGGGGTCATCCTCATCAACTGCATGGAAAAGCTGACGATGAACGCGCCGAAGGAAACGCTGCGCGTGCGCTTGCGTTCCGCGCTGGATGCGGGCATCGACGGCATCACGCTGGCGGCGGGCCTGCATCTGGGCTCCTTCGCGCTGATCGAGGATCACCCGCGCTTTCGCGACGCGCAGCTCGGCATCATCGTCTCCTCGTTGCGTGCCTTGCAGATCTTTCTCAAGAAGAGCGCGCGCACCGGGCGTCTGCCCGACTATGTCGTGGTCGAAGGGCCGCTGGCCGGCGGGCATCTCGGCTTCGGCATGGACTGGGCGAAGTTCGACCTTGCCACCATCGTCGCGGAGATTCGCGCCTGGCTGGCGACGGAAGGGCTCGACATCCCGCTGATTCCCGCCGGCGGCATCTTCACCGGCGGCGACGCGACCACCTTTCTCGAGAACGGCGCTGCCGCCGTGCAGGTCGCCACGCGCTTCACCGTGGCGAAGGAATGCGGCCTGCCCGACGACATCAAGCAGGAATACTTCAAGGCCGAAGAAGACGACATCGTCGTCAACGGCATCTCGCCGACCGGCTATCTGATGCGCATGCTGAAAGGCAGCCCGGCGATCGGCAACGGCATCCGCCCGAACTGCGAGGCCTACGGCTATCTCCTCGATGCCAGCGGCAATTGCCAGTACGTCGAGGCATGGAACCGCGAGGTGGCGGCGCACCCGGACGAGAAAAAAATCCGCGTCTGGGACAAGACCTGCCTGTGCACCCACATGCGCAATTTCGACCTGTGGACCTGCGGCCACACCGCGTATCGCCTCAAGGACACCACGCAGCGCCTGCCTGACGGCAGCTATGCCCTGCTGTCCGCCGCGCAGATTTTCGACGATTATCGCTTTAGCAGGGGCGACGCGATCACGCGTCCCGCCCTGCCCTGAAAAGACGGGAGACCTGCATGACTGCCGCAGTCCAGATGCACGAAAACGAAGCGGGGCCGCAGGTGCGCGGCGTGGACGAGATCCGCAAGGTGCTGACCACGGCGGGCAAGATCGGGCTGATGGCGATGAACGCGATTTTTCTCGCCAAGCGCGCCGGCCAGTCCGCGCTGGGGTTTGGCGTGTTGTCGAACGAGTTGCGCCGTTTCGCCCTCGACCTGCAAAAGCAGATGAACCTGCTACGCGAAATGACCCTGAACGCCGGTGCGGCGGGCGCGCGCCGCCAGCTGGTGCTGGCGATCGCCGATACCACCCAGCTGGTCGAGCTCGGCAGCGTGCTGGCCCGCTCGGCGAAAATCGAGGCAGCCTACGGCGGGCCGTTCTCCGCTGCCCTGATGCAGGTTTCCAGCGATTTCGAACGCACCATCGGCGAGATTCGCCGCTCACTGGAAAGCCTGGCGGACGAAGCGGCGCGCGACTGATCCGGGACAACGCGCCCGCTTGACCCGCGTCAATGTCGCGGTGGCGACCAGCGGCAAGAATCCAAAGCCGTACCAACCCATCCGGCCCGCCTTGCCGCCGGTGCATTCCATGAACGCACTTACCGCCCCATTGCACGACCACCACAAGTTTTGCGATGCCCTCTTTGCCGACGCGGAAGCCGCGGTTGCCGCGGCCGACTGGAAACGTGCTGACACCGTCCTGCAGGAATTTCTCGACGAGATGGAAACCCATTTCCTGACGGAGGAAAACGTGCTCTTTCCGGCCTTCGAATCCGCCACCGGCATGACCGGCGGGCCGACCCGGATGATGCGAATGGAACATGCCCAACTGCGCGAACTCGCTGCCCAGCTGCGTGCAGCGGCCAACGCGCGCGACACCGATGCCTTCGTCGGCGCAGCGGAGACGCTCCTCATCTTCATGCAACAGCACAACATGAAGGAGGAGAACATTCTCTACCCGATGTGCGACCGCTCGCTGGCGGGCGGCATCGATGCCCTCGACACGGCGCTGGATCGGCAGCGCGAACTGCAATGTCGCCAGACGACCTGACCGCTGCTGTCGTCGAAATCGACGGCCGCGACATGCAGCCGCCGGAACCGCTCGAGCGTACCCTCGCCGCGCTCGACAGACTGCCCGAGCGCGGCGAGGTCCTGTTGCAGGTGTATTGCCATCCGCGCCCGCTGTTCGACATTCTCGGCAGGAACGGTTATGTCTGGCAGGAACAGGTGCACCCCGACGGCACGCATGCGATCCGCATCCGCCGCGCCGCCGATGGAGCCTTCGACGCGGCCGTCTGACCCGTTCCGGAAGTGGCGGTGGAGCATCGATGCATCCCGAACTCTCGTTCGAACAGGCCCCGCCGCTCTTTGTCCCCTATCGGTTTTTTCTCACGGCCCCGTGGTTCGGGGTGGCTGCCGGCCTGCTCCTCGCTTGCCGCGGCGAAGCCGTGTTCGCGTCGCGCTGGAGCCTTGAGGCGCTCGCCGCCACACACCTGCTGACCACCGGCTTCATGCTGCAGGCCATGTGCGGTGCGCTGCTGCAATTCGTCCCGGTGGCCGCGGGGGGGAACGTCTGGCGCCCGCGTCTCGTGGCCGGCATCATCCACCCCCTGCTGGTGCTGGCCGCCATTGCGCTCGCGGTGGCATTTCTCGATTACCGGCCGGCCTTGTTCATGCTAGCCGCACTGCTTTTCCTGCCGGCCATCGGCCTGTTCGCCGCCGTGGTCGGCGTGGCGCTCTGGCACAGCCCGGCGCGCGGCCCGACCATGCTGGCGCTGCGCCTGGCGCTGGTCGGCCTGGCGATGACGCTCGCTTTCGGAGTCATCCTCGCCGCCGGCATGGCACGCGGCAGCGCCTGGCCCCTGCCCGTGCTGACCGACATCCACGCTGCCTGGGGGCTGGGCGGGTGGGGATTGATGCTGCTGGTCGGCGTCGCCTATTACGTCGTGCCGATGTTCCAGCTGACGCCCGCCTACCCCCCGCGTTTTGCACGGATCCTGCCCTGGTTGCTCCTCGCCGTCCTGCTGGCCTGGACGTTCGTTTTGCTGGCGCAACCGCGGGGTGTGTCGGAGAGCGCGCGCGCGGGACTGTTTCTCACCGGCCTCGGCCTTGGCACCGCCTTCGCGGCCACCACGCTCCATCTGCAGATGCGCCGCCGCCGCAAGCTTTCCGACACGACGCTGCGATTCTTCCGCCTTGCCATGGCGAGCCTGCTCGGTCTGCTCGCTTCCACGTTGCTGATGAATCTCCTGCCCGCTCTGGGCGAGGACGCGCGCGCGGCACCCTGGCTGGGCCTGCTGGCGCTGGTCGGGGTGTTCGTCTCCGCGATCAGCGGCATGCTCTACAAGATAGTGCCGTTCATCCACTGGCTGCATCTGCAGCGCATCTGCCCTCCTGGCGTGATGCCGCCGCCGATGAACCGGATGATCGCGGAACAGGCGATGCGGCGCCAGTTCCATATGCACCTTCTGGCGCTACTGTTACTGCTCGCGAGTGTCTGGCTTGCCGTGCTGGCCCCCGTGGCGGGCATGGCCTTCGCGGCGAGCTGTTTGTGGCTCGGCATCAACCTGATGGGCGCTGCGCGCGCCGCCACGGCGTTCCGCCGCGAACTGGCGGGGAAATCAGCCGCCGCGTGAGGACAGCAGTTTCTTGAGGCCCGCGACTTCCAGAATCTGGATGTGCTTTTGGTGCACCGTGATCAGCCCCTCTTCCTGGAAACGGGAAAAGGCCCGGCTGACGGTTTCCAGCTTGAGGCCGAGGTAGGAGCCGATCTCGTTCCTCGTCATGCGCAGGTTGAATTCGGTGGGCGAGTAGCCGCGTGCGGTGAAGCGCTGCGACAGGTTGAGCAGGAAAGTCGCCAGCCGCTCCTCGGCGCGCATGATGCCCAGCAGCATCATCACGCCGTGGTCGCGCACGATTTCGCGGCTCATCACCTTGTGGAAATGGTGTTGCAAGGCGCCGATCTCGCGCGAGTAGTTCTCCAGATCGCCGAAGGGAATCACGCAGACTTCGCTGTCCTCGAGCGCGATGGCGTTGCAGGTGTGCTTTTCGGTGCCGATGCCGTCGAGCCCGAGGATCTCGCCGGCCATCTGGAAGCCGGTCACCTGATCGCGGCCGTCCTCGAGCAGCACGTCGGTCTTGAAAAAGCCCGTCTTGATCGCGTACAGGGCCTCGAAGGGGTCGCCGCCGCGATAGAGATGCTGGCCGCGCAACACGCGGCGGCGCACGCTGACGAGCTCGTCGAGCTGGCCGAGCTCGCGGTCGCTCAGGCCGACCGGCAGGCACAGCTCGCGCAGGTTGCACTGGGAACAGGCTTCGCGCAGCGAAGCCACCGAAAGACGCGCTACCTTGGCGTGCATCGGCCGGTAGCGTCCGGAAATTCGGCGGCTTTGATCTGCGTCAACGTGCACGCGGCGGGCTTGCTGCATCCTGCGAGCCTCGCTTGGCGTCGGACGAAGCCGACGTCGTTTGCCGTTGCTGCCATTGTGCCGTTCTCGCCGTGAGCCATTATCAAGAACTGATTTTCGATCCGCAGATCATCCGCCGATTTGACGTCAGCGGGCCGCGTTACACGTCCTACCCGACCGCCGACCGTTTCGTCGAAGCCTTCGACGCCGCCGCCCACCAATCCTGGCTGGGCAAGCGCACGATCGGCGGGATCGGCCGGGCGCTCTCATTATACTTTCACATCCCCTTCTGCAATACGATCTGCTATTACTGCGCCTGCAACAAGATCATCACCAAGGATCACGGCCGTTCGGCGAAGTACCTGAAGTACCTCGGCAAGGAGCTTGCACTGCAATCGGAGGCGCTCGACGGACCGCACGACGTGATCCAGCTGCACTGGGGCGGCGGTACGCCGACCTTCCTTTCGCACGACGAGATGCGCCGCCTGATGGAAATGACCTGGCAGCATTTCAAGATGCTGCCCGACGGCGAATACTCCATCGAGGTCGACCCGCGCAAGGTTGATCGCGACACCGTCAAGCTGCTCGCGGAGCTCGGCTTCAACCGCATGAGCGTCGGCGTGCAGGATTTCGATGAGCGCGTGCAGCAGGCCGTGAATCGCATCCAGACGCTCGACGAAACCCGCGTGGTCATCGATGCCGCGCGCGAGTTCGGCTTCAAGGGCATCTCGGCCGACCTGATCTACGGCTTGCCCAAGCAGAACGTGATCAGCTTCAACCACACGCTCGACGAAGTCATCAAGCTTTCGCCCGACCGCCTCTCGATCTACAACTACGCCCACCTGCCCAACCTCGCCAAGCCGCAGCGGCGCATTCTCGAAAGCGAGTTGCCCAGCCCGGACGCCAAGCTCCAGATTGTCCAGCTCGCCATCCGCCGACTCACCGACGCGGGCTACGTCTTCATCGGCATGGATCACTTCGCCAAGCCCGACGACGAACTCGCCGTCGCGCAGCGCCAGGGCCGGCTGCACCGCAACTTCCAGGGCTACTCGACGCACGCCGAGGCCGACCTGCTCGCCTTCGGCGTCTCGGCCATCGGCAAGGTGGGCCCCACCTACTGCCAGAACTACCGCACGCTCGACGAGTACTACGACGCGCTCGACCGCGGCGTGCTGCCGGTCATGCGCGGGCTGGAGTTGACCGCCGACGACCTCTTGCGCCGCTCGATCATCCAGGCGCTGATGTGCCATTTCGAACTCTCCATCGAATCCATCGAGATCGCGCATCTCATCGACTTCAAGTCCTACTTCTCGGCCGAACTCCAGGACCTGCGCGAGATGGAAAAGGCGGGGCTCCTGACCATCGACGACCAGTGGATCACCGTGCAGCCCAAGGGACGCATCCTCGTCCGGGTCATCGCCATGGTGTTCGACAA
>CAZGOH010000084.1:0-9430 GCA_964527195.1 uncultured Methyloversatilis sp. | reverse complement strand
ACCAGGGTCTCGCGGTTGCTGACGCCGAGGCTGAGATCGACCCCGGGGTGGCGGCGGCGAAATTCGGCAAGGAGCCGGGGCGCAAAGTACTTCGCCGTGCTGATGACGCCGATCGAGAGGTGGCCTCCGCGCATGCCCTTCAAGGCATCGAGAGCCTCGTCGGCCTCGCGCAACTGTTGGGCGATGCGGCGCGCGTGACGCGCGACTTCCTCGCCGGCCGAGGTCAGAAAGACTTTCTTGCCGATCATTTCGGTGAGCGGCAGGCCGGCCTGTTCTTCCAACTGCTTGACCTGCATCGATACGGCCGGCTGGGTGAGGTGCAGCTCTTCAGCGGCGCGCGAGAAGGACAAATGGCGCGCCACGGATTCAAAGACCTTGAGCTGCCGCAAGGTGACATGCTTCATTCGACACTCCCCTGTTGTTGCGGTCGCCGTCCTGCGGGCGCCGACTTTCGAACGATCTTATCATTGCGACGATAACGCGCGAAGGGAGCTTATGGGTCTTCCCGGCGTGGCACGCGGTGCGGCGGATCATGTGGTTGTTGCGTTGCAGCAGCAATGGCCTTATTCACATCATAAGAAAAAGTGACTGGCGCTTATGGGTCGCGCCTATTAGAGTCCGCTCATCTGCTCGGCAGCCGGCTGTTTCATGCATGCCGATGACAGGTTCTCCACTCCCTCTGGCGTTTGCCAGTTTGGCCCCGCCCCCGCAAGGGGGCGGGGATTTTTCTGGATGGGGGACGGTTGCGAGCAGAAAGACAATAAGTCCTTGACGATTGGCGGTCACACAGGAGGGAACATGGAGGTTGGGCGCATCACGTTGTCCCAGTTCATGAACGAGGAGCAACGCAAGATTCCGGAGGCGACAGGCGATTTCAGCGGCCTGCTGAACGACATCGTCACGGCGAGCAAGATCATCGCCAATCAGGTCGGCAAGGGCGCGCTGCTCGCGACCGGCAAGGATCTCAACCAGAGACTGGAGTCGATGGCCAACGAGGTCATGCTCCATGCCGCCATGAACACGGGCCATCTGGCGGCGATCGCTTCCGAGGACATCGAGGGCATCTCCCAGGTACAGCCGCGCGGCAAGTATCTGCTGGCTTTCGACCCGCTCAACGGCTCCGGCAATCTCGACATCAACTTCCAGACCGGCACGATCTTCTCGATCATGCGGCTGCAGGACGCCAAGCGCAAACCGAAGGAAGAGGATTTCCTGCGTCCCGGCAAGGAACTGCTGTGCGCAGGCTTGATCCAGTATGGCGCGTCTACGCGCATGATCCTGACCACCGGGCACGGCGTGAACGGCTTCACGCTTGATCGTGAGATCGGCGAATACATGCTGACGCATCCCGGGATCCAGATTCCCGTCGAGGCATCCACCTTCGCGATCAACGCGTCCAACGAAAAATACTGGGAGCCGCCGGTGCGCCGCTACGTGCAGGAGTGCATGCAGGGCAAGGACGGTCCGCGCGGCAAGGATTTCGGCATGCGCTGGGTTGCCTCGCTCGTCGCCGAGGCTTATCGCATCCTGACGCGCGGCGGCGTGTTCCTTTATCCGCACGACGAG
This sequence comes from uncultured Methyloversatilis sp., assembly GCA_964527195.1. Classification (GTDB taxonomy): domain Bacteria; phylum Pseudomonadota; class Gammaproteobacteria; order Burkholderiales; family Rhodocyclaceae; genus Sulfuricystis. The sequence goes on along the minus strand of CAZGOH010000084.1, from coordinate 7,864 downwards.
CGCACGCGCGAACAGGGCGGTCGCCTCGGCCTGATCTACGAAGCCAATCCGATCGCCTTCATCATCGAGCAGGCCGGCGGTGCGGCGATCACCGGCCGCAATCACATTCTCGACCTCAAGCCCGCCGAGTTGCACCAGCGCGCGCCCTTCATCTTCGGCTCGAAGGAGGAGGTCGACCGTCTGCACCGCTATCATCAGGAATACATCGAGGGCAAGGATCCGAGCAGTTACGACATGCCGCTGTTTTCCTCGCGTTCCCTGTTCCGCTGATTTCTTCTTTCATTTTCGGAGACGTTCATGTCGGTCAAGCATCCCATCATCGCCATCACGGGCTCGTCGGGCGCGGGCACGTCCACCGTCACCAAGTCGTTCGCCCATGTGTTCCGGCGCGAGAGACTCTCCGCCGCCATCATCGAGGGCGACTCCTTCCACAAATTTGATCGCAAGGCCATGAAGGAGGTTGCCGCCGAACAGGCGAAAAAGGGCAACAATCACTTCAGCCACTTCGGTGCCGACGCCAACGAACTGGAACTGCTTGAAGGCCTGTTCCGGCAGTATGGGGAAAGCGGCACGGGCAAGCGCCGCTATTATCTGCACAACCACGAGGAGGCCGCGCCGTGGAAGCAGGAACCGGGCACCTTCACGCCCTGGCAGGACCTGCCGCCCTCCGACCTGCTGTTCTACGAAGGCCTGCACGGCGGCGTCGTCACCGACAAGGTCAACGTCGCCCAGCATGCCGATCTGCTCGTTGGCGTGGTGCCGATCATTAACCTCGAGTGGATCCAGAAGCTGATCCGCGACAAGGGCGCGCGCGGCTACTCCACCGAGGCCGTGGTGGACACGATCCTGCGCCGCATGCCGGACTACATCAACTACATCACCCCGCAGTTCTCGCGCACGCACGTGAACTTCCAGCGCGTGCCGACCGTGGATACCTCGAACCCCTTCATCGCCCAGGACATCCCCTCGCCGGACGAGAGTTTCGTCGTGATCCGCTTCGCCAACCCGAAGGGCATCGACTTTCCCTATCTGCTTTCGATGATCCACGACTCCTTCATGTCGCGCCCGAACGTCATCGTCGTGCCGGGTGGGAAGATGGAACTGGCGATGCAGCTGATCTTCACGCCGATGATCCTGCGCCTGATGGAGAACAAGCGTCGCGCCATGGCGCTTTGAAACGCCACCCACGGATTGCCCACAACAACCATTGAAGCCGGGTTTCGCGGATAATCGCGAATTCCCCGGAGAGGAGAACCCATGTCTGCCACTTTCAGCGATTTCGAGCCGCCCGTGTTCAACAATCTCACCAGTGCGATCCGCGCCCTCGCCATGGATGCCGTGCAAAAGGCCAATTCCGGCCATCCCGGCGCCCCGATGGGCATGGCGGAGATCGCCGAGGTGCTGTGGAACCACCACCTGCGCCACAATCCGAACAACCCGCAGTGGGCCAACCGCGACCGCTTCGTGCTGTCGAACGGCCACGGCTCGATGCTGATCTACGCGCTGCTGCACCTGACCGGTTATGACCTGTCACTCGACGACATCAAGAGCTTCCGCCAGCTGCATTCGAAGACCCCGGGCCACCCCGAGTACGGTTATACCCCCGGCGTCGAGACCACCACCGGACCGCTCGGCCAGGGCATCACCAATGCCGTTGGCATGGCGATGGCCGAGAAGCTGCTCGCCGACCAGTTCAACAAGCCCGGCCACGAGATCGTTGACCACCGCACTTACGTCTTCCTTGGCGACGGTTGCCTGATGGAAGGTATCTCGCATGAAGCCTGCGCGCTGGCCGGCACCTGGGGTCTCGGCAAGCTGACCGCCTTCTGGGACGACAATGGCATTTCCATTGACGGTCACGTCGAAGGCTGGTTCACCGACGACACGCCGAAGCGTTTCGAGGCCTATGGCTGGCACGTCGTGCCCAACGTCAATGGCCACGATCCCGAGGCGTTGCACAAGGCGATCGAGGCCGCCAAGGCCGTCACCGACAAGCCTTCCCTGATCTGCTGCAAGACAGTGATCGGCGCCGGTTCGCCCAACAAAGCCGGCACGCACGACGTGCACGGCGCGCCGCTGGGCGATGCCGAAATTGCCGCCGCCCGCCCGCACATCGGCTGGCACTTCGGCCCCTTCGAGATCCCGCAGGAAGTCTACGAAGCCTGGGATGCCAAGAAGAAGGGCGCCGAACTGGAAGCCGCGTGGAACCAGAAATTCGAACACTACGCTAAAGCGTTTCCGGCCGAAGCTGCCGAGTTCAAGCGCCGCATGGCCAAGCAACTGCCCGTCAACTGGGCCGACTTTGCCAAGAAGGCCATCGCTGCCGCCAACGAGAAGGGCGAGACCGTCGCCACCCGCAAGGCCAGCCAGATTGCCATCAACGCGCTGGCCCCGGCGCTGCCCGAATTCCTTGGCGGCTCGGCCGACCTGACCGGTTCCAACCTGACTAACTGGACGGGCTGCAAGCACGTCTCCGGCAAGAGCACCGGCAACTACATCTCCTACGGCGTGCGCGAGTTCGGCATGGCTCACATCATGAACGGCATGGCCCTGCATGGCGGCTTGCTGCCCTTTGGCGGCACCTTCCTGATGTTCTCCGAATACGCCCGCAACGCGTTGCGCATGTCGGCGCTGATGAAGCAGCGTGTGATTTACGTCTTCACGCACGACTCCATCGGTCTTGGCGAAGACGGCCCGACCCACCAGCCGGTCGAGCAGATCGCTTCGCTGCGCCTGATTCCCAACATGGATGTCTGGCGCCCCTGTGACACGGTCGAGACCATGGTGGCCTGGACTGCGGGTGTCGAGAAGCTCGACGGCCCGACCTCGCTGGCGCTGTCGCGCCAGAACTTGCCCTTCGTCAAGCGTGACGCCGCGACGATCGACGCGATCAAGAAGGGTGGCTACGTGCTCTCGAAAGTCGGCGCTGGCGGGACGGCGAAGGCGGTCATCATCGCCACCGGCTCGGAAGTCGATCTGGCGCTCAAGGCCCAGGCCGCACTGGCGGAAAAGGGCGTGGGCGTGACGGTAGTGTCGATGCCCTGTACCAACGTGTTCGACCGCCAGGACCAGGCTTGGAAGGACAGCGTCCTGCCCAAGGGACTGCCGCGCATCGTCGTCGAGGCGGGGGTTACCGACGGCTGGTGGAAGTATGTCGGCGGGGAAGGTAAAGTCATCGGTCTTGACCGTTTCGGCGAGTCGGCTCCGGCTGGCGTGCTGTTCAAGGAGTTCGGCTTCACGGCGGAGAACGTCGTGAAGGCCGTCGAGTCATTCGTTTAATCGATTACAAGGAGATCGCACACATGACTATCAAAGTCGGTATCAACGGTTTCGGTCGCATCGGCCGCATGGCTTTCCGCGCCATCGCCAAGGACTTTCCCGAGCTCGAAGTGGTCGGCATCAACGACCTGCTCGAGCCGAGTTATCTCGCCTACATGCTCAAGTACGACTCCGTGCATGGCCGTTTCAACGGCAGCATTGAAGTGGATGGCAACAATCTCGTCGTCAATGGCAAGAAGATTCGCCTGACGGCCGAAAAGGATCCCGCCAACCTGAAATGGAACGAGGTGGGTGCCGAGATCGTCATCGACTCCACCGGCTTCTTCCTGACCAAGGAAACCTGCCAGAAGCACATCGACGCGGGCGCTAGGAAGGTCGTGCAGTCGGCGCCTTCCAAGGATGACACCCCGATGTTCGTCTATGGCGTGAACCACGAAAAATACGCCGGCGAGACCATCGTTTCGGCGGCCTCCTGCACCACCAACTGCCTGGCACCGATCGCCAAGGTGCTCAACGACAACTGGGGCATCAAGCGCGGCCTGATGAGCACCGTGCATGCCGCCACCGCGACGCAAAAGACCGTCGATGGCCCGTCCTCGAAGGACTGGCGCGGCGGCCGCGGCATTCTGGAAAACATCATCCCGTCCTCCACCGGCGCCGCCAAGGCCGTCGGCGTGGTGCTGCCCGAGTTGAAGGGCAAGCTGACCGGCATGGCCTTCCGCGTGCCGACCTCCGACGTTTCCGTCGTCGACCTGACCGTTGAACTCAACAAGGAAGCCGACTACAAGGACATCTGCGCCGCGATGAAGGCCGCCTCCGAAGGCGCGCTCAAGGGCGTGCTCGGCTACACCGACGAGAAGGTGGTCTCCACCGACTTCGTCGGCAACAGCGCCCCGTCGACCTTCGATGCCGAAGCCGGCATCGCCCTCGACAAGACCTTCGTCAAGGTCGTCGCCTGGTACGACAACGAGTACGGCTACACCTGCAACATGCTGCGCTTCGTCAAGCACGTCGCCGGCAAGTAAGGAGCGTAACGATGCCCCACTTCATTCGCATGACCGATCTGGACCTGGCCGGCAAGCGGGTTTTCATCCGCGCCGACCTCAACGTGCCGGTCAGTCAAGGCAAGGTCACTTCGGACGCACGCATCACCGCCTCCATGCCCACCATCGAGCATGCAATGAAGGCCGGGGCAAAGGTGATGGTCACTTCCCACCTCGGTCGCCCCACCGAAGGCGAGTTCAAGCCGGAGGATTCTCTTCAGCCTGTCGCCGACGTGATGTCGAAGAAACTCGGCAAGACCGTGCGCGTCATCCCGAACTGGGTCGACGGCGGGTTTGACGTTGCCGCGGGCGAGTGCGTGCTGCTCGAAAACTGCCGTGTCAACAAGGGCGAGAAGAAGAACGTCGAAGAGACTGCGAAGAAATACGCGGCGCTGTGCGATGTTTTCGTCATGGACGCGTTTGGTACCGCCCACCGCGCCGAGGCCTCGACTCACGGCATCGCGCAGTTTGCGCCGGTCGCCTGCGCCGGCCTGCTGCTGACGGAAGAGCTCGATGCGCTCGACAAGGCACTCGCCAACCCGGTGCGCCCGATGGTCGCCATCGTCGGTGGCTCCAAGGTCTCCACCAAGCTCACCGTACTCGAGTCGCTCTCCGAGAAGGTCGACCAGCTCGTCGTCGGCGGCGGCATCGCCAACACCTTCCTCGCCGCCATGGGCAAGAACGTCGGCAAGTCGTTGTGCGAGCATGACCTGATTCCGACCGCGAAGGCGCTGATCGAGAAGATGGCCAAGCGGGGCGCCTCGATTCCCATCGCGGTCGATGTCGTCTGCGGCAAGCAGTTCGACGCCAACGAACCGGCCGTGCTGAAGAGCGCGGAAGAGGTGACGGACGACGACATGATCTTCGACATCGGCCCGCAGTCGGCGCAGGCACTGGCCGACATCATCGCCAAGGCGGGCACCATCGTCTGGAACGGTCCGGTCGGCGTGTTCGAGTTCGATCAGTTCGGCGAGGGTACGAAGACGGTGTCGATGGCCATTGCCAATGCCAAGGGCTTTAGCCTGGCGGGCGGCGGCGACACCATCGCCGCCATCCAGAAGTACGATATCTACGACAAGGTGTCCTATATTTCGACCGCCGGCGGTGCGTTCCTTGAATATCTGGAGGGCAAGGTTCTGCCCGCCGTGGATATCCTGGAAAAACGCGCCCAGGCTTAATCTTTCCCGGGCGGGCCGCAAGACAAGCGGCCCGTCGCGAACATGCTACGTTCCACGAAAATCGTCGCCACACTGGGGCCCGCATCGTCGGATCCGGCCACGATGGACAAACTGGTCACCGCCGGCATCGACGTGGTCCGCCTCAACTTTTCCCACGGCACCCCCGAAGATCACGCCAGGCGCATCGAGTTGCTGCAACAGGCGATGCGTACGCACGGCCGCACGGTGGCGACCATGGCCGACCTGCAAGGGCCGAAGATCCGTATCGGCAAGTTCGCTGGCAGCAAGATTCTCATCAAGCCGGGCCAACCCTTCATCCTCGATGCCGAATGCCAACTCGGCGATTCGGAGCGCGTCGGTCTCGATTATCCCGAGCTGGTCGAGGACGTTGCGCCGGGCGACACGCTGCTGCTCGACGACGGCCGCGTCGTGATGGATGTGGAGCGCATCGAGGAAACCGAGATCCACTGCATCGTGCGGCAGGGCAGCGAACTGTCGAACAACAAGGGAATCAACAAGCAGGGTGGTGGTCTGTCCGCGCCGGCGCTGACCCCGAAGGACATGGAAGACATCAAGACCGCCGCCGAACTGCAGGTCGATTACGTTGCGGTTTCCTTCCCGAAAACGGGCGGTGACCTGCGCTTGGCGAGAAAGCTCCTGCACAAGGCCGGTTCGCAGGCGCAGGTGATTGCGAAGATCGAGCGCTGCGAGGCCATCGACAATCTCGAGGATATTCTGCACGCCTGCGACGGCGTGATGGTGGCGCGCGGCGACCTGGCCGTCGAGGTCGGCGACGCCGCCGTGCCCGCGCTGCAGAAGAAGATCATCCGCCTGGCGCGCGAGCACAACAAGTTCGCCATCACCGCCACGCAGATGATGGAGTCGATGATCAACTCGCCGGTACCGACACGGGCAGAGGTCTCGGACGTTGCCAATGCCGTCCTTGATGGCACGGACGCGGTGATGCTCTCGGCCGAAACCGCCGCCGGCAATTACCCGGTGGAAACGGTTCATTCTATGGCGCGCATCTGCCATGAAGCGGAAAAGTCCACCGATCCCGCCGCGCTCGACCGCCACTTCCTCGACCGAGTATTCACGCGCATCGACCAGTCGATTGCCATGGCGGCCCTGTTTACCGCCCATCACCTCAAGGTCAAGGCCATCGCGGCGCTGACGCAGTCCGGTTCCACCGCGTTGTGGATTTCGCGTCTCGATTGCGGCGTGCCGATCTATGCCCTGACGCCGGACATCCGCACCCGCTACAAGGTGAGCATCTATCGCGGCGTTTACCCGCTGATGATGCGCTACGTCGGTCATGATCGCGAGGAATTGTTGTTCGAGGCCGAAGAGGAACTGCTGCGCTCCGGCGCCGTCGAAGTCGGCGACCTGATCGTGATCACCTTCGGCGAACCGATCGGCCAGGCCGGCGGTACCAACACCCTGAAGATCGTCCGGGTCGGCGAGCATACGCCAGCCTGATTTACAGAAACCTAACCGAGAAGAGGAGACTTCCATGCCACTCGTATCCATGCGCCAACTGCTGGACCATGCCGCCGAAAATGGCTACGGTCTGCCGGCGTTCAACGTCAACAACCTCGAGCAGATCCAGGCCATCATGGAGGCCGCCGAGGAGACCAACAGCCCGGTCATCATGCAGGGCTCGGCCGGTGCCCGCAAGTACGCCGGCGAGGCCTATCTGCGCAAGCTGATCGAGGCCGCCATCGAGACGCATCCCGACATCCCCATCGTCATGCACCAGGACCATGGCGCCAGCCCGGCGATCTGCATCCAGTCGATGCGTTCCGGCTTCTCCAGCGTGATGATGGACGGCTCGCTGATGGAAGACGCCAAGACCCCGTCGTCCTTCGAGTACAACGTCAACACCACCAAGCACGTCGTCGACATCGCCCACGCCATCGGCGTGTCGGTCGAAGGCGAACTGGGTTGCCTCGGCTCGCTCGAGACCGGCATGGGCGAGAAGGAGGACGGCCATGGCGCCGAGGGCGCCCTGTCGCACGACCAGCTGCTGACCGACCCCAACGAGGCCGCCGAATTCGTCAAGGCGACGCAGGTCGACGCGCTGGCCATCGCCATCGGCACCAGCCACGGCGCCTACAAATTCACCCGTCCGCCCACGGGCGCGGTGCTGCGCATCGACCGCATCAAGGAAATCCACGCGCGCATCCCCAACTGCCACCTCGTCATGCACGGCTCGTCCAGCGTGCCGCAGGATTGGCTGAAGATCATCAACGAGAATGGCGGCGAGATGGGCGCCACGTATGGAGTTCCTGTCGAGGAAATCGTCGAGGGCATCAAGAACGGCGTGCGCAAGGTCAACATCGACACCGACCTGCGCATGGCCTC
>CAZGOH010000083.1:0-9552 GCA_964527195.1 uncultured Methyloversatilis sp. | reverse complement strand
GTCGAAGGCGGGTGGGCAGGCGAGGCATTGCCCGCAGGCCGGGGCAGGCGCTGCGAGCGGTACGGCGCAGATCGGGCAGCCGGGGGGGTGCAGTTGCGGCAGGTCGTCCGCGCAGTCGGTGCAAAGGGCGACCCCCTGCGCGGGCGCGCCGCACAGCAGGCAACGTTGCGGCAGCAGAAGGTTCAGCAGCGCGCGCGAGGCGGCGGAAATTGACAAGCGCACGGGCATTGCGGATGATCGGTCCATGAGTCTCAGAAAAGAATTCGGCGATGCCGCCGCATCCTACGACAATGCCGCTGTCCTGACGCGCGAGGTCGGCCGCCGGATGGGCGAGCGCCTCGACTGGGTGCGCCTCGCGCCCGCCCGCTTTGCCGACATCGGCTGTGCGACCGGTGACGGCGTGCGCGCGCTGATGCGGCGTTATCCGGACGCCATGCCGCTCGCCATCGATTACGCGCCGCCGATGTTGCGCGCGGTCAGGGAACGCGCCGGCTGGTGGGATCGCTTGCGCGGTCGGGCAGCATGCGGTGTGGCCGCCGACGTGCGTGCGCTGCCGCTCGCCGATGCCAGCCTCGATCTCGTCTGGTCGAACCTCATGCTGCACTGGCTTGACGATCCGCGTCCGGCATTCGTCGAGATGCAGCGGGTGCTGGCCGCCGGCGGCCTGTTGCACTTCGCCATGCTCGGGCCGGACACGCTGAAAGCCTTGCGGGGACTCGGAGCGCCGATCCGCCGCTTCCCCGACATGCACGACATCGGCGACATGCTGATGGGTTGCGGTTTCGCCGATCCGGTCATGGAGATGGAAATGCTTACGCTGAGCTACCGCCGGCCACGCGCCTTTCTCGTCGACCAGCGTCGTCTCGGCGTGCGCGACGCCCTGCTCGGCTATCTGCCATGGCGCGCGTGGCGCCGCGTTTTCGCAGGCTGGCTACCCGATGGAGAGGGGCTGCCGGCCGGTTTCGAGATCATTTACGGCCACGCCTGGAAGGCGGCGCCGAAGCCGCCGGCCGGTTCATCCGTCGTGCGTCTTTATCGGCCCTGATCGTCCTGCGTCGTGTCTTGCGGCCCGCCGAGCCGGGCCATCAGGGCGCGCAGGCGGGCGAGCCGGAACGGCCGGGAAAGCCGCAGGCGGGTCGCACCCCGCGGCGAATCGTGCGGCGCCGGTCCCGGTCCCGGGGTGACGATCAGCGCCGGCAGGGCATGCCCCGTCACTTCTTCCAGCCGGTCGAGCCGCGCCAGGGTCGCCGCCAGTTCGCTCTCGTCGGATTCCCAGAGCACGATGTCGGGCGCCGCGTGCAACCCGATCCAGTCTTGCATCTCCGGCGGCATGACGACGGCGACCGCACATCCCCAGTTTTCGAGCGCTTCGATCGGCAGTCCCGATGGTGTGTCGGGGCGGGCCGCAGCGAGCAGGCGCATGCCTGCAAGCGGATCGTTTCCGTCGCGCGCCGGCGTTTCCGCCACGGCGTGCGCGGACGTGGCAAGCGGAACGATGACGGAGAATCGCGAGCCCCGGCCAACCCGTGAGCACAGGGCCAGCGGATGTTCGAGGAGCGCGGCGGTGCGGCGCACGATGGCGAGCCCGAGTCCGAGCCCCTTCGCGGCGTCGCGTTCGGGATTTTCCAGTTGAACCAGTTCTTCGAAGACGGCTTCATGGGCGTCGGGGGGGATGCCGCAGCCCGTGTCCCAAACCTCGATGCGCGCATGGGACGTTCCCCGCCGGCAGGCGAGCAGCACCGTTCCGCTTTCGGTATGCCGGATGGCGTTGCTGACGAGGTTGATCAGGATGCGGTAAAGCATGGTTTCGTCGGTCTGGATCCAGCATTCCGGCCCGCGCTGCCGCAGTGCGATTCGCTTTTCGGCGGCGACCGGGGCGAATTCGTCGAGCACGCGAAGCAACAAGATGCCGGTGTTTACCGGTTTCTTGACGACCTGATAGATCTGCCCGGAAAGCCGCGAATAATCGAGCAGGGTATCGAGCAATCCCTGGAGGTTGTCGGCAGACCGGGCGATTTGCTCGATGCGCGGCAGGAACTGGCTTTGCCGGGCGTCGAGCCTGAGTCGTGCCACGAACAGGCTGAGCGCCTGCACGGGTTGGCGCAGGTCGTGGCTGGCCGCCGCGAAAAACTGGCTGCGCGAAAGCGCCGCCGCCGCTGCCTCGTCGCGTTCGCGCCGCAGGCTGGCGGTCGCGTCGCGCACCCGTGCCGTGAGCGCCGCCTGTGTCTGACCGACGGTGTCGGCCATGTCGTTGATGCCTTGAGCGAGCCGGCCGAGTTCGTCGATTCCGAAGTTGCGGACGCGTTGGTCGAGGCGACCCTGGCGGATTGCCTCGACCACGTCGACGATCTGTCTGAGCGCGCGTATCAGGGGACGGGCGAGCACGAGCGCGAGCAGCAGGCCGAGTGCCATGACGGCCGCGGCAATGGCGCTGGCCTGGAAGGTGTAGCGGCGAATCTCGTCGCTCAGGGCCCGGTTCGATATCTTCAGCAACAGGTGGCCGACGAGCGGGGGGGGATCCTCGGCGGAGCCGCCATCGAAGAGATCGAATTCGCCCAGGGTCGTGGCGCGAATCGCGTGGCGGTACCAGTATTCATCCCGTCCGGTCAGAGTGCCGATACCCTGGTTATCGAATGTTTCCGCTGCCGAGGTGGGCATGTCGGCAACGGAAAGCGAGGTGGCCTTCACCGTTCCGCGCACGTCCTGGAAGATTGCCGCTACCACGTCGGGTTCGCCCAGCGCCGATTCGATGAGACGTCCGAGCGCCTGGTCGTTGCCGACGAAAAAATGGTATTCGGCCGCCATGCCGAGATGCCGGGCAACCGCGCCGATGCGACGCTGCTGCTCGGCCTGCATCTGCCGCGAGTTTTCCGCGGTGAGGATGGCCGTCACCAGGATTGTCACGAGCAGGGCCGGCGTCAATGCCGCCAGCAGGATGCGCGCCCGGATGCCGAAAAATTTCATGCGTACGGCGGATGCGCCGGTGTGATGCGCACCAACAAAAAGGGCGGCAACGCGCCGCCCTCGTCATTGCCGGGATCCCGGTGAAATCGGTTCAATGCAGTCCGGCGATGTAATCGGAGACCGCGCGGATCTCGGCGTCGGTCATTCTTTCGGCGATCATGCGCATCATGCGGTTGGCGTCGTTGGCGCGCTCGCCGGTGCGAAACGCCCTCAACTGCGCCTCGGTGTACTCGGCGAACTGGCCGCCGATGCGCGGGTACTGGGCCGGAATTCCCGAACCGGTCGGGCCATGGCATCCGGCGCAGGCAGGCAGGCCCTTCTTAGTGTCGCCACCGCGGTAGATGCGCTGGCCGAGCGTCAGGGTGTCGCGGTTCTTGGCCGCTTCCAGAGTCTGTTTCTTGGAGGAGAAATAGGCCGCGAAGTCCTTCATCTGTTCCGGGCTGAAGGCGGCGATCATGCCGTTCATGATGGCGTTGGTGCGCTCGACCTTGCCGTCGGGGCCGGGCTTGAAATCCATCATCTGCTTGTAGAGATACTGGGCGTGCTGGCCGGCGATCTTCGGGTTGGCCGATGTCGGGCTGTTGCCGTCGGGGCCGTGGCAGGCGGCGCAAATGGTGGAGGCAAGGGCTTCGCCCCGGGCGGCATCGCCCTGGTAGGGGGCATCTTGTGCGGCAACGGGAGTGGCCAGGGCGAAAGTGGCCACGGAAATCATCGACATGAACGACAGGCGGGGCATCGTTGGGCTCCTCGGAGAACTGCGCGGATGGCAAACGCGGTATTGTATACCAGCTAGCCATTTCGTTGATCGCCCATGCCCGCCTCCTTGTTCCGTCATGCGCAGTTCGAAATCTCCGTCGCCGACCCGCATGCCTTGCCGCAGGCGGGCGGCGGCGAGATCGCTTTCGCCGGGCGCTCCAACGCGGGCAAGTCGTCGGCGATCAACACGCTGGCCGGGCACACGCGCCTTGCCTTCGTTTCCAAGACCCCGGGCCGCACCCAGCTGATCAACCTGTTTCGCCTGAAAAACGGCGCGGCGCTGGTCGACCTGCCCGGTTACGGCTACGCCGAGGTGCCGGAAGCCGTGCGCCGCCAGTGGCAGGGGCTGCTCGAACACTATCTGACACAGCGCACCGCGCTGGTCGGGCTGGTGCTGATCATGGACGCCCGCCGTCCGCTCACCGAACTCGACAGGCGCATGATTGGCTGGTTCGCCACCACCGGCAAGCCGATTCATTGCTTGCTGACCAAGGCCGACAAGCTTTCCCGCCAGGAACAGGCAAAGACGCTCGCCAGCATTCGCCGTCGCGCCGGGACCGACTTTCCGCAACTTGCCCTGACCGTCCAGATGTTCTCCAGCCTCAAGAAGACCGGAATGGAAGAGTGCGAACGCGTGGTGGCGGGCTGGCTTGGAGAAGAGAATGGGTCCTCGGCCAAAGGGGAGAAAGCCGAGGACCCGAATGCCTCGGTGGGCACCGAGGCACCCGCTCAGGGAGGAATAGCGGGGGAGGATTCGTCACCCTCCGCTTGATATGATAGATATTCGACAAAAAAGTTCCAGTATTTTTTCGCCAGGACCAACACCATGATTAATAAAGGTATGTTTCCAGGAACGCGCATGCGTCGCATGCGTCGCGACGAGTTTTCGCGCCGCCTGATGCGCGAATCGACGCTGACCGCCGCCGACTTCATCTGGCCGGTGTTCGTGCTCGAGGGCCGCAACCGGGTCGAGCAGGTGTCTTCGATGCCCGGTGTCGAGCGAATGACGCTCGACCGGCTGCTGCCTGCCGCCGAGAAGGCTCTGCGGCTGGGCATTCCCGCCCTGGCGCTGTTTCCCGTGGTCGGCAAGGAAAAGAAAACGCCGGGCGCGGAAGAGGCCTGGAACCCGAAGGGGCTGGTGCCGACCGTCGTCGCGAAGCTCAAGAAGGCGTTTCCGGAACTGGGGGTCATCACCGACGTGGCGCTCGACCCCTACACCAGCCACGGCCAGGATGGCCTGATCGACCCGAAGGATCCGACCGGCTACGTGATGAACGACGAAACCATTGAGGCACTGGTGAAGCAGGCGCTTACTCACGCGCGCGCCGGCGCCGACGTGGTGGCGCCCTCCGACATGATGGATGGTCGCATCGGCGCGATCCGCCAGGCGCTCGATGCGAAGAAGCACATCCACACGCGCATCCTTGCCTATTCGGCGAAGTACGCGTCGAGCTTTTATGGCCCCTTCCGTGACGCGGTGGGCTCGGCCGGCAACCTCGGCAAGGGCAACAAGACCACGTACCAGATGGACCCGGCCAATTCGGACGAGGCGATCCGCGAGGTTGCGCTCGACCTTCAGGAAGGCGCCGACATGGTGATGGTCAAGCCCGGCATGCCCTACCTCGATATCGTCCGGCGCGTGAAGGATGCATTCGGCGTGCCGACCTACGCCTATCAGGTCAGCGGTGAATACGCGATGCTGAAGGCCGCCGCGCAAAACGGCTGGCTCGACCACGACGCGGTGATGATGGAGGCGCTCTTGTGCTTCAAGCGCGCCGGCGCCGACGGCATCCTGACCTATTTTGCGATGGAAGCAGCGGAACGCTTACGCAAGTAAGGTGATTTTCTGCGTCGGCCAGCGGGCGAGCGGATCGTCCTTGAACCCGCTCTTGACGTAGCGCTGCAAACGCCCAAGCAGATGGCAGATCAGCAGGTCGGCCTGCGTGGCGCAGTCGCGGTCGGCCGGCAGCGTACCTTGCGCCTGGGCGATTTTCAGGGACTGTTTCAGCGAGGCTTCGAGGCGCTCGAAGATCTGGTTGATGCGCGCCTGCAGGCGCGGGTTTTCGTGGACAAGCGTATCGCCGACCATGACGCGTGCCAGGCCGCGGTTCTTGGCGGCGAAGCGCAGCGTGGCGGCAAGCATCAACTCGGCCTGCGCGAGGCCGCTTTCCTCGTCGGCGGCGATCTGGCCGGCAACCGTGAACAGCGCGTTCTCGATGAATTCGATCAGCCCTTCGAACATGCGGGCCTTGCTGGGGAAGTGGCGATAGAGCGCGGCTTCCGAAACCTCCAGCTTGGCCGCCAGCGCAGCGGTGGTGATTTTTTCCCCCGCCGGGTTTTCCAGCATGGTGGCGATGGTTTGCAGGATCTGGAGCTTTTTTTCGCCAGGGTGTGTCATGTCGGCCTCACTTGGACTTGATCAGCGTTCCCACGCCTTCGTCCGTCAGAATTTCCAGCAGCAGTGCGTGTTCCACGCGGCCGTCGATGATGTGCACGCTCTTCACCCCGCTTCTGGCCGCATCGAGCGCCGAGCCGATCTTCGGCAGCATGCCGCCGGAGAGCGTGCCGTCCTCGACCATCGCATCGATGTCCTTCGGCGTGATGCCGGTGAGCAATTCGCCGGCCTTGTTGAGCACGCCGGGCGTATTGGTCAGCAGCACCAGCTTCTCGGCGTTGAGCACCTCGGCGATCTTCCCGGCGACGACGTCGGCGTTGATGTTGTAGGTCTCGCCCTGCGGGCCGACGCCGATCGGCGCGATCACCGGGATGAAATCACCGGAATCGAGGAAGGCGATCAGCGTTGGATCGATGGCGGTGATCTCGCCGACCGAGCCGATGTCGATCATCTCCTCGGGGTTGTCCTTGTTGGGCAGCAGCAGCTTGCGGGCGCGGATGAAGTTGCCGTCCTGGCCGGTGAGGCCGACGGCCTTGCCGCCGTGCTGGTTGATCAGGTTGACGATCTCCTTGTTCACCTGGCCGCCGAGGACCATCTCGACGATGTCCATGGTCTCTTCATCCGTCACCCGCATGCCCTGGATGAACTGGCCCTGCTTGCCGACGCGCTTGAGCAGGTCCTCGATCTGCGGGCCGCCGCCATGGACGACCACCGGGTTCATGCCGACGAGCTTGAGCAAGACCACGTCGCGTGCGAAGCAGTCCTTCAGCTTCGGCTCGGTCATGGCGTTGCCGCCGTACTTGATGACGATGGTCTTGTCGAAGAAGCGCTTGATGTAGGGTAGCGCTTCGCCGAGGATCTTGGCCTTGGTGGTCGCGGGCAGGGTGTCGGTCGTCATGGTGGTTCGCTCTGAAAAGGGACGGAAAATTCTACCGCCGTCCTGCCGGGGGCGACTTTCCTTCGCCCAGCATCAGGATGGCGTCGCGGTTGCTCCAGGAAAAGCAGGCGGCGGCGGCTTCGCGCCAGGGCACCCAGCGCCAGGCGCGGTGTTCGCCGGGCGCGACCGACACGGCCGTGCCGGCGGGAACGCACAGGCTGAAGACGTGTTCGTCGTTGTGGGTCACGCCGGCCGGATAGCGGTCGCGCCATTCGGCGAAAATCTCGAAGCGGTTCGTCAGGCGCCAGTCCGCCAGGTCTTCCGGCCGGCAGGTGATGCCGGTTTCCTCGCCCACTTCGCGTGCCGCCGTGGTGAGCAGGTTCTCGTCTGCCTCCTGGCTGCCGGTCACCGATTGCCAATAGCCGGGATGCGCCGTGCGCTCGAGCAGCAGGATGTTCAGGGCGGGGTCGTGGATGACCACCAGCACGGAGACGGGGCGCTTCGTGCCGGGCATGGAATCACGCGATGTCGGAAAGCCAGTTGATGCCGTCGGCCTGCATGTCCACGAAGCACCAGAAAGGAATGCCCTGCTCGCGCCACTCGGCGGCGGCGGCATCGAACACCTGCAGGCAGTGGACGAAATCGGCCTCGGCCCGGCCGTGGATGCCGTCGCAGTGCTCGAGGATGACGACGTAGCCCTCAGCCCCCTTGTCCGCATGCCAGCCCAGGTCGGCCAGGCAGTCGAGCAGCGCATCCCAGTTGCGGCCGAACCATTCCGGGAAGGCCAGGGCGCGGGCGACCGCGTCAAGCAGGTCGTTCTTGCTGCCGGCGTGCGTCAGGTCGACGCGAAAGACGAGGTAGCCGTTGGCCTCGCCGGCTTCGACCAGGGCATCGGCTCCATCCAGCGGCATGTGATAGACGTCGGCGTGTTCCAGGCGCGTCAGGATGTTGGTGTAGTTCATTCGACGATCTTCCGGAAACTCTTGTAGTGGTCGGCGGTATACCAGCAGGTCTCGGGGCGTGTCGGTGGCTCGCCGCCACAGACGATGCGCCGTGCGCCGCGATGCTTTACACCGGGGGTGCGCACGGTGTATTCGCGGTAGTGGCCGCGCGGCCGCAGCGGCAGCAGGCGCTCGCGATTCTGGAAAACGATGCCGTCCCGCTTGTGCGGGAAGGGGCCGCCCTGATAGATCAATGCGAGCGTCGCTTGTCCTTCGGACGGCAGGTCGGTCCGCGCAATGTCCTGCGCCTGCGCCAGTCCGCAACAGCAGATCAGCAGCAGGGTGAGGAAGCTACGGATCACGACTTGGCGACCTTACTTGCTGACCTCTACCGTGGTGTCGACCTTCTGGCGCAGGCGAATGTGCAGCTCGCGCAGCTGCTTCTCGTCGACGGGCGAGGGGGCATCGGTGAGCAGGCACTGGGCGCGCTGCGTCTTCGGGAAGGCGATCACATCGCGGATCGACTCGGCGCCGGTCATCATGGTGACGATGCGGTCGAGCCCGAACGCGAGTCCTCCATGCGGCGGTGCGCCATACTTGAGCGCGTCGAGCAGGAAGCCGAACTTCGCGCGTTGCTCTTCCTCGCCAATGCCGAGGGCGTCGAACACGCGCGCCTGCACGTCGGCCTTGTGGATACGCACCGAGCCGCCGCCGATTTCCCAGCCGTTCAAGGCGAGGTCGTAGGCCTTGGCCAAACATTCACCGGGATTCGTCTTCATCAGCTCGTCGTGGCCGTCTTTCGGCGAGGTGAAGGGGTGGTGGCAAGCCGTCCAGCGCTTGTCTTCCTCGTCGTATTCGAACATCGGGAAGTCGACCACCCAGAGCGGCTCCCACGCCTTGCCATTGACGTAGCCCTTCTCGTGGCCGAGCTTGATGCGCAGCGCGCCGAGCGCGTCGTTGACGATCTTGGTCTTGTCGGCGCCGAAGAAGATCAGGTCGCCGCTTTGGGCGCCGGTGCGCTCGATGATGGTCTTGATCGCAGCTTCGTGCAGGTTCTTGACGATCGGCGACTGCAGGCCTTCTTCGTTGAGCTTGCTGACGTCGTTGACCTTGATGTAGGCGAGGCCCTTGGCGCCGTAGATCTTGACGAACTCGGTATAGCCGTCGATTTCGCCGCGGGTGAGCGCAGTTGTCCCAAGCGCGCCACCGGGGATGCGCAGCGCGGCGACACGGCCGCCCGTGGTGGCGGGGCCGGAGAACACCTTGAAAGCGACATCGGCAACGGCGTCGGTGACCTCGGTGAGTTCCAGCGTCACGCGCAGGTCCGGCTTGTCGGAGCCGAAGCGGCGCATCGCTTCCGCATAAGTCATGCGCGGGAAGGGATCGGGCAACTCGACGCCGATGGCGTCCTTGAACACGGTGCGGATGAGTTGCTCGATGATGCCGGTGATCTCGACCTCGTTCATGAACGAGGTTTCGATATCGACCTGGGTGAATTCCGGCTGTCGATCGGCGCGCAGATCTTCGTCACGGAAGCACTTGGTGATCTGGTAGTAGCGGTCGTAGCCGGCGACCATCAGCAGCTGCTTGAACAGCTGCGGCGATTGCGGCAGGGCGAA
>CAZGOH010000082.1:0-9567 GCA_964527195.1 uncultured Methyloversatilis sp. | reverse complement strand
GTTAACCCTGCGTCGGCCCAAGGCTCAAGTCGATGAACGTACGTCGCTCCGTTTCCGTTCTGTGGGTGCTGCTACCGTGGCTACCGGCAATCGCCGCAGCCAGTGAGATACGCGTCGGCGTCCTCGCCTGGTTCGGCACGCAAACGGCCGAGACGCAGTGGAGCGTCCTCGCCACAACCTTGCAACAACAGTTGCCCGCAACCTCGGTGCGCATGCGCTATCACGACCTGGCCGGCCTGGAAACCGCCTTGGCCGCCGGCGAACTCGATTTCATCATCACCAATCCGGGCCACTATGTGGTTCTCGAAGCGCGTCATGGTGCCACGCGCATCGCCACGCAGAAAATCGAGCCGGGCGAAGATTCGGATCATGCCGTTGGTTCGGCTGTCATCGTTCCCGCCCACAGGGGCGATCTGCAAACCCTGGACGACCTGCGCGGCAAACGACTCGCGGCGACGGTGCCGGACGGCTTCAGCGGCTGGATGACCGTCTGGGTGGAACTGAAGCGGCGCGGCATCGACCCCGAGCGCGGTCGGGTGACGCCGGTTTTCGCCGGACTGCCAATGTCGCGCGTCCTCGACGCCCTCGATCTCGGTGAGGCCGACGCAGGCATCCTGCGACTCTGCCTTCTCGAGAAACTGATACGCGAGGGCCGCCTGCCCGCCGACCGCTACCGTGTGCTGTCGCCGCAGAATCCGTACGCTCCCTGCCTCGCCAGCACCCCGGCCTACCCCGGCTGGGCGTTCGCGGCGGCGCGCGGCACCCCCGAGGACATGTCCCGCAGCGTGCTGATCGCCCTGCTCTCCATCGAGGGGGACAAGGGCGTCCTGCACTGGGGAGTACCGGCCGACTACCACCCCGTGCACGAAATGCTGCGCACCCTGCAGATCGCCCCCTACGACTTTCTGCGCGACCATCGTCTGGAGGCGCAAATCCGCCGCTACTGGCCCATCGGCCTCGCGTTCGTGGCCTTGCTGCTGCTCTGGCTCGTATACACCCTGCGCGTTGAGGTTCTCGTGCAGCGTCGCACCCGCGAACTTTCCGCCGCCCTCTCGGCCCGCCACGAACTCGAGGAAAGCATGCAGACGCAGCGTCAGACCATGGAGCACCTATCGCGCCTTTCCATTCTCGGCGAGCTTTCCGGCACCCTCGCCCACGAACTCAACCAGCCGCTCGCCACCATCGGCAACTACGCGCGCAGCCTGACACGCCGCCTATGGACAGGCAAGCTCTCCGACGAGGCCATCGCCCAGGCCGCGCACGAGATCGCCGAGCAGGCGGAGCGTGCCGCCGGAATTCTCGAGGGCATTCGCGATTTCGCCCGCAAGCGCGTCCGGCAACGGGAAAGCTGCGACATCGGCAAGCTGGTCGGCGAGATCGTCGCGCTGTTTCGCGGCATGCTGGCGCGCGCGCCGGAAATACGCATCGTCAATGGATTGCCGGAAACGCATCGACAGGTGCACGTCGACCGCTTGCAGATCCAGCAGGTGCTGCTCAACCTGCTCAAAAACGCTTTCGATGCGCACCGCGCCATCGACCAGGCGGGGCAACCGCTCGAAATCCTTCTGGAGAAGGCCGACGAACGCATTCGCGTCACGGTACGAGATCGCGGCCCCGGCCTCGCCGATGCCGACCAGGCACGGCTGTTCGAACCCTTTTTCACCACCAAGACCGACGGCATGGGACTCGGCCTGTCAATCTGCAAGAGCATCGTCGAAGCGCATGCCGGCCAGTTGGTTGCCACGACGCGTGCCGACGGTCCCGGCCTGGACTTCTCCTTCACCCTGCCCTCCCCCTCCTCCCGCTCCCCATGACCCCGCCCAATCCCGATCCGATCATCCACGTCATCGACGACGAGGAGCCCTTTCGGCGTTCCCTGGTATTTCTGCTCGAATCCGCAGGCTGGTCGGCCCGCGAGCACGTCTCGGCGGAAAGCTTCCTTGCCGAGGCGCCCACGCCGCCGGCCAGCGGCGGCTGCCTCGTGCTCGACATCCGTATGCCGCGCATCAGCGGCCTCGAACTGCAACGCCGTCTCGCCACGAACGACTCTCCGTGGCCCATCGTCTTCATGACGGGACACGGCGATGTCGATCTGGCGGTCCAGGCCATGAAGGACGGCGCGGTCGATTTCCTGCAAAAACCATTCAAGGATCAGGTCTTCCTCGACACCATCGAACGCGCGGTAGAACTCAGCCGCACGCGTCAACAGACCAGCCGACGCAGCAACGAGGCGCGGGAACTGCTTGCCCGCCTGAGCCCGCGCGAGGGCGAGGTCGCCCGCCTGCTGGCCCTGGGCCTGTCCAACAAGGAAATCGGCAAGGCCCTGACCATCAGCGACAACACGGTGCATGTGCATCGCCAGCACGTGATGGATAAAACCGGCACCGGCAGCGCGGCGGAACTCGCACGGCTGATCCTCCGTGCCGACCCGAACGGTCTCGACCCGTAATAGACGGTTCAGGTTAGGTTCATGCCATATGACGGCTATTGGCAGTTGGCGCCCGCGTGGATAGCGTTCACGCCATGCTACCCGTCCCTGACGAACCGGTCGTCCATGTCATTGACGACGAGGCCCCCCTGCGGCGCTCGTTGATTTTCCTGCTCGAATCGGCGGGGTGGCTGGCCGTCGGGCACGAATCGGCCGAAGCCTTTTTGCAAGCGGCCCCAAGCCTGCCAGCCACCGGCGGGTGCCTGGTGATCGACATACGCATGCCGGGCATGAGCGGCCTCGAACTGCAACGCCGTCTCGCCACGGGCGACTCTGCGTGGCCCGTCGTCCTGATGACCGGACACGGTGATGCGGAACTCGCCTCCCACGCCATGGAAAACGGAGCCGTCGACTTTCTCCGCAAGCCGTTCAGAGACCAACAGTTGCTCGACACCGTGGAGCGGGCCATCGCGTCGAGCCGCGTTAACCGATTCAGGCTAGGCGCATCGCAGATGAGTAGTATGTCCAACGAAGCCCTGCCAACCTAGACTTCCGCCAAACGAGATTCAGACTTTCCGAAACCCTGACGAGGAAAAGACCATGAAACTGACCATCGCCCTGCCGCTGATCGCCGCCGCCACGCTGACTGCGGTGCCGGTGTTCGCCTACGACGCCGACTGGAAACGCGGCCGCATCTACTATCGCGCCATCTGTTCCGCCTGCCATGCCACCACGCCCGTCGGCGTGATCCAGCCCAACGGCCGCACCATGGCCGAGTGGACCGCCTATCTCAAGGCCAACAAGCACGACAAGGGCAAGGAGCCGGTGATGAAATACTTCAGCAAGGAGTACCTCGACAGCGTGAAGGCCCACAACAAGGCCGCCGAGCGCTTCGCCAGCGTGCCGAGCGAGCAGCTGTTCAAGGATGTCGAACTCTTCCTGCAACGCAGCGCCAAGGACGGTGCGGCTCCCGCCAGCTGCAGCTGATCCTGGACACACTGCATCGCTGCCCGCCTGCGGCGGGCAGTTTTTCAGTCTCATCGCCATTTCAAACAGACAGGACAGGAGGATCCACGGCATGAGCGAAGGCAGCGGATGGATGGCCGGATTCAAGGCCGATTACGAAAGAATTTTCGTGGAGGAGTGGTCGCCCTTCTTCGGCGCAATCCTCCTCGTTCTGGTGATCGTCGGCCTGATGATCAACGGACTTTTCTGGGGTGTCTTCGGTGGCGTGCGCTACTGGGGCGACCAGATCAACCTGATGATCGGTCTCGCCCCGCTGCTCGGCATCCAGGCCCCTCCTGAAAGCCTGCTGATCCATCGCATGTCCCTGATGAACATCATGCTGCTGCTGGGCGCCTTCGCCGCCGCGCTGATGTCGCGCCAGTTCCTCGTCAGCCGGCCACCCAAGCTCGAATACGTCTGGGCCGCCATGGGCGGTTCGCTGATGGGCATCGGCGCGTCACTGGCCGGCGGCTGCACCACCGGGGGCTTCTTCAATCCGGTGCTGCACGCCTCGCCCGCCGGCTGGGTGATGTGGGCTGGCCTGCTGATCGGTGCGGTCATCGGCCTCAAGCTGCTCCTCTGGACGCTTGAAAACATCGAATGGGGCATGGAACCGCCCCCCACGCTGAACACGCCGGACAGCCTCGTGAAGATTTTTCCCTTCGTCGGTCTGGCGGTGATTGTCGGCGTGCTCTTCTGGTCGGCCCAGTGGTACGCCTCGGACGATTCCGTCGAAGCCACCCGCGCCGTGATCGTCGTGCTCGGCTTCCTGATCGGTTTCATCATGCACCGCGCCCGCCTGTGCTTCGCGCGTTCCTTCCGCGAGCCCTTCATGACCGCCGAAGGCGACATGACGAAGGCGATCATCCTCGCACTGGCCATCGGCATGGTGTTGGCCGCCTTCCTCTTCGAGAAGAAGGTCATCGACCCTTACATCGCCATCCCGCCCACCTTCTGGATCGGCTCGCTGGTCGGCGGCCTGATCTTCGGCGTCGGCATGATCTTCGCCGGTGGCTGCGCTTCGGGTTCGCTGTGGCGCATGGGCGAAGGCCACGTCAAGCTCTGGGTCGCCATGTTCTTCTTCGCCTGGATCGGCTCCATCGCCAGCGCAATCTTCAAGAAGACCGGCCTGACCGAACTCGATCCGGACAATCTCGAAACATTCGAAGTCTCCGGCGTGGGCTACCAGGCCTACTGGCCCGACCTCATTCCCGGCTGGGGCTGGACGCTGCTGATCGGCGGCGGCCTGCTGCTGGTCTGGTATGCCTTCGTGCGCTACAACGAGTCGACGGAAAAATTCACCGTGTTGTAAATCTCAGCATCGCGCCGTCACCAGCTTGCGCAAGACAAGGCAGCGACGGCAACCACCCAACGCATCACTCCCCATAACTTGGAGGTCATCATGAAATACAAGTTGCTCGTCGCCGCAGTTTCCCTCGCTTTCGTCGGCAGTCCCGCCTTCGCCCAAACGCAGACGGCCCCGGTGCTCACCCCTGAAGCCGCCGCCGCCCTCGTCCGCTACCACGCGGTTGTCGATTACGCATACGTCCGTCCCCATGCCACCCTGCCCCGCAAAGCGGAAGATGGCGCCCTGCTGGTCGACTCGCGTCCGGCACGCCTGCGCTACGACATCGGCCACATTCAGGCCTCGATCAACATTCCGGACACCCAGTTCGACAAGATGGTGCACCTGCTGCCGCAGGACAAGAACCGCGAAATCATCTTCTACTGCCAGGGGCCGACCTGCGACCTGTCGGCCAAGTCGGCGCTCAAAGCCGAGAAGCTCGGCTACACGAACCTCAAGGTCTATGAAGGCGGCACCCCCGACTGGGAAGCCAAGGGTGAGCTTTGAGCACCGCTTTCGTCCTGCGCGCCCTCGAAGAAAAGGCACCGATCGTCTTCATCGATTCGCGCCCGGCACGCGTATTCAACCAGGGCAGCATCCCCGGCGCCATCAACATCTCCGACACCAGCTTCGACAAGGAAACCGACAAACTGCCGAAGGACAAGGCAACCGAGCTCGTGTTCTTCTGCGGCGGCCTGGCTTGCGACCTCTCCGAGAAGTCGGCAAGGAAAGCCAAGGCGCTCGGCTACACCAATGTACGCAAGTACACCCTGGGCTACCCCGCCTATGTCGCCGCCATGGGGGCGGGCAAACCCGCCGCCGCCGCACCCGGAGCCCCGGCACCCGCCGCCGCTGCCCCCACCATCCAGCAGGGCAAGGAAAAAGGCAGCGTCACCGCCGCATCCTTCGAACGCATCCTGAAGGAGGCGCCCGCGACGATCACGGTCATCGACGTGCGCGACGCCAAGGACGTTGCCACCGGAACCTTCCCCGGTGCGATCAATATTCCCGTCGGCGAGATCGAGAAACGCATCGGCGAAATCTCCAAGACCAAGCCAACCGTCTTCACCTGCGCGACTGGCGCGCGTTCCGGCGAAGCCTACGACATGGTCAAGCTGATCGACGCCAGCCTGCCGGTACACTTCCTGGATGCTGACGTATCGTTTTCCGGTGGCGCCTACACCATCAAGGGACGTTGATCACCCCTCGGTGCGCTTCGCGGCGCACCCTGACAAACGCCGGCTCCGGCCGGCGTTTGTTTTTCCGGCCTCGTCACCAAAGTCGGTGCTGGCGGGACGGCGATCGAACGCCATGCCGGGGTACTCGCGACGATCCTCGCGGCACGATTCTGCGAGACAATAGCGGCTTTCGTGCATTCGGTTCCAGACCATCGGCGCGGGGGTATCAAAAGAAATAGCGGGTATCTGAGCGGGTATCAAGGCGGATTCTCTGGAACCATAGCCATACAGAATAAAAGGATAGCCGCGATATGCTGCTGATGATCGACAACTACGACAGCTTCACCTACAACCTCGTGCAGTATTTCGGCGAGCTCGGCCAGGACGTGCGCGTGTTCCGCAACGACGCGATCACCCTCAAGGAGATCGCCGCGATGGCGCCCGACTTCCTCGTCGTCTCGCCCGGTCCCTGCTCGCCGAAGGAGGCCGGCATCTCGGTCGACGCGATCAGGGAGTTCGCCGGCAAGCTGCCCATCCTCGGCGTCTGTCTCGGGCATCAGAGCATCGGCTATGCCTTCGGTGGCGAGATCGTGCATGCCAAGCAGCTCATGCACGGCAAAGTTTCGGCGGTCCAGCATGCCAACGTCGGCCTCTTTGCCAATCTACCCAATCCTTTCAAGGCGACGCGCTACCACTCGCTGGCGATCCGCCGCGAAACGCTGCCGGACTGCCTCGAGGTCACCGCCTGGACCGCCGACGGCGAGATCATGGGCGTGCGCCACAAGGAGCATGCCATCCAGGGCGTGCAGTTCCATCCCGAATCCATCGTGACCGAGTACGGCCACGCCCTGCTGAAGAACTTCCTCGAAGGAAAATGACATGATCACTCCGCAAGAGGCGCTCCAGCGCACCATCGAGCATCGCGAAATCTTCCACGACGAAATGCTGCACCTGATGCGGCTGATCATGCAGGGCGAGGTCTCGCCGGTGATGACCGCCGCCATTCTCACCGGCCTGCGTGTCAAGAAGGAGACCATCGGCGAGATCGCCGCGGCCGCGACGGTGATGCGCGAACTGAGCACCCAGGTGGCGGTGCCGCACAACGATCATTTCGTGGATATCGTCGGCACGGGCGGCGACAGCTCCCACACCTTCAACATCTCCACCGCATCCGCATTCGTTGCCGCCGCGGCGGGCGCGACCGTCGCCAAACACGGCAACCGCAGCGTCTCATCGAAGTCCGGCGCCGCCGACGTGCTCGAGGCGCTCGGCGCGAAGATCGACCTGCAGGCGCCGCAGGTGGCCGAGTGCATCAGGCGCACCGGCATGGGCTTCATGTTCGCGCCCAACCACCACCCGGCGATGAAGAACGTCGCGCCGGTGCGGCGCGAGATGGGCGTGCGCACCATCTTCAACATCCTCGGCCCGCTGACTAACCCGGCCGGCGCGCCCAACACGCTGCTCGGCGTGTTCCACCCCGACCTCGTCGGCATCTGCGTGCGCGTCATGCAGCAGCTCGGCGCGCAACATGTGATCGTGGTGCATGGCATGGATGGCATGGACGAGATCTCGCTCGGCGCCGCGACGATGGTCGGCGAACTCAAGGACGGGAAGATCAGCGAATACGAAATCCATCCCGAGGACTTCGGCCTGCAGATGATCGCCACGCGCAACCTCAAGGTGGCCGACGCCGCCGAGTCGAAGGGCCGCCTGCTCGGCGTGCTGGAAAACCAGCCCGGCCCGGCGCTCGAGATCGTCTGCCTCAACGCCGGCACGGCCCTCTACGCCGCCAACCTTGCCGCCGATATCAGCGCCGGCATTGCGCTGGCACGCCAGACCATCGAAAGCGGCAAGGCACGCGCCAAGCTCGACGAGTTCATCGCCTTCACGCAAAAGGCATGAGCGACATCCTCAACAAGATCCTCGCGGTGAAGCGCGCGGAAGTCGCCGCGGCACAGGCCGTAAAGCCGCTCGCTGTCGTCCGTACCGAAGCAAAGGCGCAGGCAGCACCGCGCGACTTCGTCGGCGCCATACGGAACAAAATCGGCGCAAAAGTCGGCTCCGGCAATACGGCGATCATCGCCGAGATCAAGAAGGCCAGCCCCTCGAAAGGCGTGATCCGCCCCGACTTCCATCCCGCCGAGATCGCCGCCGACTACGAGAAGCACGGCGCCGCCTGCCTCTCCGTGCTCACCGACCGGCAGTTCTTCCAGGGCGCGCCGGAATACCTGCAAGCCGCGCGCGCCGCCTGCGCCCTGCCGGTGCTGCGCAAGGACTTCATGATCGACCCCTACCAGGTCTATGAAGCCCGCGCGATGGGCGCCGACGCGATCCTGCTGATCGTCGCCGCGCTCTCTGATACGCAGATGGCCGAACTCGAAGACCTTGCCCTGTCGCTCGGCATGGCCGTGCTGGTCGAAAGCCACGACGCCGGCGAACTCGACCGCGCGCTGAAGCTCAAGACGCCGCTGCAAGGCATCAACAACCGCAACCTGCGCACCTTCGAGGTCAGCCTCGACACCACGCTATCGCAACTGGACCGCATCCCCGCCGACCGCATCGTCGTCACCGAATCCGGCATCCTCGCCCCCGCCGACGTTGCGCTCATGAAGCAGCACAAGGTCGATGCCTTCCTCGTCGGCGAAGCCTTCATGCGCGCCCCCTCCCCCGGCGCCGAACTCGCGCGGCTGTTCGGCTTCTAGGCGTCCTCGTTCGCCGTATCGCCAGAGCCGACTTTCGATGCCCCAGCACCGCTTTGCACTGCGCAGCGACTTCGTCGAACTCCACGCCCTGCTCAAGCTGCTCGCCCTCGCCCCCTCCGGTGGCGCCGCCAAAGCCATGATCGCCGCCGGCGAGGTCGGCGTCGATGGCCACACCGAAACCCGCAAGGCGTGCAAGATTCGTGGGGGGCAGGTGGTGAGGGTTGGGGAGGATGAGGTGCGGGTCGAGTAGCGGGTGGCTATCGACCTGAAACTGCCGTTCAGTTATCGAGGGCTCCGCGACAGGTAAAGAGTCAAGCAGTCGCACGACGTGACTTTTGCACTACGGGTGGTAGCGCCTTGTTGCCCGCGATCCGCCTCAATGCGCCTTCATGGGCTTCATAGTCGCCCAGATGCGATCGCATCAGGCTTTTCCAGAGTTTTCCGTGGTTGGGAACAGAAAAGTGGAGCAGCTCGTGGACGATCACGTAGTCCCACAGTTCGTGTTTCAGGGCAGGCAGTTCGTCGCTGAAATTCAAATGGCCCGCAGTGGAACACGAAGCCCATTTGTTGCGCATCGGCCGCACCCCCAGCCAGGCGATCTTGACGTCCAGCTTGTCGGCCCACTGGCGCACCCGCTGCTTGAACCGGGCCTTTTGATCGACTGCCGTCATCGCGCTAAATCCGGTCCGCCTTTTCCAGCAGCGTAAACAACGCATCCCCCAAGGCCGCCACTCGTTCCAGGTCGTCCATTTCCGCGAAGATGGCGAAGGTGACCTTCTTTCTGAGATCGCGAAATTCCTTTTCGCTGCGTTTCCAGTTCGGAAACTCGGTAAAGGCGTGGCGAATCTTGCGGCTGCGGGCTTGGACGGTTTTGTGTTCGCCGGGTGTAGGCATCCTCGATCCCCCGTC
>CAZGOH010000081.1:0-9661 GCA_964527195.1 uncultured Methyloversatilis sp. | reverse complement strand
CCTGCCATCAACCTGAATCGTATGGATAATCTTGGAAAAAAAGATCTCATCTGGGGCTCTTTAAAAACTGTCGGACACAAAACACTCGATTGCAACAATCGCCTATTCCGAAGCGATATTTTGACCACCTATTGGTCGCCGCGGGAACAAAGCTTACCACCTGCCCCCCGCAAGCGAACAGGTCACGATTTCGACTGCCGGCGGCGCAGTCGCAACGCTTTCGCTGGCTGGCCTGAATGCAACCCGACAAGACATTGACAGGCTACCGCCCCTACTGGGCCAGGCGCTTTGGCGTCGCGCCCTTCCTACCGATGTCGCGTGCCGAGATGGAGGCGCTCGGCTGGGATTCGTGCGACGTCATCCTCGTCACCGGCGACGCCTACATCGACCACCCGAGCTTCGGCATGGCCCTCGTGGGTCGCCTGCTCGAGGCGCAGGGCTTTCGCGTCGGCATCATCGCGCAGCCGGACTGGACAACGGCCGAGGATTTCCGGCGGCTGGGCAAGCCGAATCTGTATTTCGGCATCACCGCCGGCAACATGGATTCGATGGTGAATCGCTACACCGCCGACAGGAAGATTCGCTCGGACGATGCCTACACCCCCGACGCCGCGCCCGGTCGGCGACCCGATTACGCGGTGACAGTGTATGCCCAGCGGGCGCGCGAAGCCTTCAGGGGCGTGCCCGTCGTCATCGGCGGCATCGAAGCTTCCTTGCGCCGTATCGCCCACTTCGACTACTGGTCGGAAACCGTCAAACGCTCCGTGCTCGTCGACAGCAAGGCCGACCTGCTGCTGTTCGGCAACGCGGAGCGGGCCATCGTCGAGCTGACCCACCGTCTCGCCAAGGACACACCGATCAGCGAGATTCGCGACCTGCGCGGCACGGCCTTCATGGTGCCGGCGGGCTGGACGCCCGGGCCCGACTGGCACGACGCCGCAGCACGCCACGCCGGTGATGAGCGGGCGCTCACCTACGTGCGTCTGCCCGCCTACGAAGAGGTCAAGGCCGACCGCGTCGCCTACGCCGAAGCCTCGCGGCTGTTCCACCTCGAATCGAACCCCGGCAATGCGCGTGCACTGGTGCAGGCGCACGGCGCGCACGCGAGTTTGCGTGACCTGTGGCTCAACCCGCCGCCGATTCCGCTCTCTACCGCCGAGATGGATCACGTCTACGGCCTGCCTTACGCGCGGGCACCGCATCCGTCGTATGGCAGCGCGAAGATTCCCGCCTGGGAGATGATCCGCTTCTCGATCAACATCATGCGCGGCTGCTTCGGTGGCTGCACCTTCTGTTCGATCACGGAACATGAAGGCCGCATCATCCAGAGCCGCTCGGAAGCCAGCATCCTGCGCGAGATCGAGGAGATCCGCGACAAGACGCCCGGCTTCACCGGCGTCATCTCCGATCTCGGCGGCCCGACCGCCAACATGTACCGCATGGCCTGCAAGGACGTCGCCATCGAGGCCGCCTGCCGGCGCCTGTCCTGCGTCTATCCCGAGATCTGTCCGAACCTTGACACCAGCCACACCGCCTTGATCCACCTTTACCGCGAGGCGCGCGCGGTGCCGGGCATCAAGAAAGTGCTGATCGGCTCGGGCCTGCGCTACGACCTGGCTGTCCGCTCGCCGGAATACGTCAAGGAACTGGTCGCCCACCACGTCGGCGGCTACCTGAAGATCGCGCCCGAGCACACAGAAGCCGGCCCACTGTCGAAGATGATGAAACCGGGCATGGGCAGCTACGAGAAGTTCAAGCGGATGTTCGAGGTGGCCTCGAAAGCCGCCGGCAAGGAACAGTACCTGATTCCCTACTTCATTGCCGCACACCCGGGCACGACGGACGCCGACATGCTCGAACTCGCGCTCTGGCTCAAGAAGAACGACTTCCGTCTCGACCAGGTACAGACCTTCCTGCCGACGCCGCTGGCCATCGCCACCGGCATGTGGCACACCGGCAAGAACCCGCTCAGGCGCGTTTCACAGGATTCGGAGGAGGTCGCGGTCGTGCGCGGCGGCCGGCAACGGAAACTCCAGAAGGCCTTCCTGCGCTATCACGATCCGAAGAACTGGCCGCTGCTGCGCGAGGCGTTGAAGGCGATGGGACGCGCCGATTTGATCGGCAACGGCAAGCGGCATCTGGTGCCGGCGTGGCAGCCGGCGGAACCGCCCGGGACGAACGCGCCGACCCGAAAGTCGGCGCCGGCGGGACGGCGAACGCTCAATCGTAACCGATAGGTTTATACGCAGCCTGTCGGCTTGGGCATCCCCGCGTAGCGCGCCGCCTGCTTGGCGGGGCCGTAGGGAAAGAGGTCGAACAGGTATTTCTTGTCGGAAAACTCGTCCCCCAGATCGTTGCCGATCAGCTTGGTCATCACCCGCAGGTTAGGTGCGGTGCCATTTTCCGCGTAGTAATCGCGAATCCAGTTGATGACCTGCCAGTGCTTCTCGCCGAGCGCGAGTTCGTCCTGTTGCGACAGGGTGACGGCGACGTCCTCGGTCCAGTCGGACAAATCCGCCAGATAGCCTTCGGCGTCCGTCTCGATTGCCTTGCCATTCACATTGATCATTTTTGATCCTCTCTGTTGAAGTGGGTGGGTTGATTGCTTGATGCGGCTATTGTTGATAGATTTTGTCGGATTTTATGTGCAACAAGACCCACCACAAATAAAAATTTCTTTTCCGCAGCGAAGTTTTCTTATCAGCGCGCTACGCGCGTGACGCCGGACCCGGAAAGCACGCGCACGCGGTCACCCGGGTAAAACTGCTCGTCCGCCTCCTGAGTGACGGCGATGGTTTGACCCGAATCGAGACGGATGGTGATTTCCAGGCCGGGCTTGCGCGTGACGCCCTCCTCGATGGCGGCACCGGCGACGCCACCCGCGACCGCGCCGATGATGGCGCCGACCGTCGCTCCGCTGCCGCGACCGACGTTGCTGCCGACGATGCCGCCCACCGCCGCGCCGGCGGCGGTCCCGACGGGCGATTTCGTGCCCTCGATCATCACCTCGCGGACGCTGTCCACCACGCCGAAACGCACGCTCATTTCCCCGCGCGTCGCCCCGCGCTCGTAGCTGGCGCCGGATTTGCTGGAAGCACAGCCGCCGAGCAGCAGCGCGGTGGCGGCAACGAGGATGAAAGGCCCGATCTGCGTTTTCACGTCCGTCCTCCGTTCAAAAGCATTGCAGCATGTTCGCCTCGCAATAAAGACGCTTGAGCCAGGCGAGACCGATCCAGAGCCAGAATAGCAGGAAGAAAGCGACGAAGGGCAGGTGCCGGTCGATGATCTGCGGCGGAGCGACGAGGCGGACGAGCTTCAACACCGGGCGGGTGACGAGGACGAACAGCCGATAGACAGCGTTGTCGTGCCGGCGGCTGCCGGCCAGCAGGGCCAGCACGCCCTGGCCGAGCAAAAACAGCAGGGCAACCTCGACCAGCGCACGCAAGGCGCCGAGGGCAAACAGCTCGGGATGGCTCATGGTATGGTGCGGGCCTGTCGAATCGGCGGGGTGGAGAAATGGATTTCGATCACTGGCGACATTATGCCCGCGGCTGGTTCTTCCATTTTTTCGGCAAGGCGGACCGCGCCCACGCCGCCTTCCTGGCGGCCCACCGGGCCGACCCGCGCGACGCGCAGTCGCTGCGCCACCTCGCCGCAATCACGGCCGGGCAGCAACGCTGGGAAGTCGCCGAAGCCTGGTTCGCACAAGTGCTCGAACTTGCCCCCGACGACGCCGACGCCTGGTTCAACCTCGGCTACGCGCGCGAACGCGCCGGCCGCGCCGAAGCGGCCATCGCGGCGTTTCGCGCGTCGGTGCGGCTGAAGCCGGCACAGGATCGCGCCTGGTACGGCATGGGGCTGGCCGAGGCGCGGCGCGGCGACCACGACGCAGCGGCCGAGGCGCTGCGCGAGGCGGCGCGCCTGCAACCCATGAACGGCGAGGCCCTCTACCATCTGGGCATGGCCCTGCATCACGCCCGCCGTCCGGACGAGATGGAGGAGATCGTCGCCAGGCTGGTCGCCTTCGATCCCAAGCGGGCAAGACAACTGGTGCTCGACGCGGAGCGCCCCGACCTGCGCCACCTCGTGCCGGAATTACCTTTCTGAAGCGATCATCATTGCCCGCGGGTGTCGATGTCGCCTTCGAGGCTGGGGTAGCGCACATGGTCGACCAGATCCTGGATCTTCCGGCCCGGCGCCGGAGAGATCAGCGAGCCGACGATCACCCCGGCGAAACCGGCGGGAATGCCGAAGATGCCGGCCGAAATCGGGTTGATGTCCCACCACGTCGGTGCATTGATGCCGAAGAATGGATAGGTCTGGATCATGTAGTAGGTGCAGACCCCCAGGCCGAGGGTCATGCCGAGAATGGCACCCAACTGGTTGGCGCGCTTCCAGAACACCCCCAGCACGAGGGGGGGGAAGAAGGCCGACGCCGCCAGCGAGAAGGCCGCGCCGACGAGGAACAGGATATCGCCCGGCTTCATGCTCGTCACGTAGGCGGCGACCAGGGCCACCACGAGCAGCAACCCCTTCGAAACGGCAATGCGCCGCGCCGACGGCGCGTTCGGATCGATGATCTTGTAATAGACATCGTGCGACAGCGCGTTGGCGATCGTCAACAGCAGTCCGTCGGCGGTCGATAGCGCGGCGGCCAGGCCGCCGGCGGCGACGAGCCCGGAAATCACGTAGGGCAGGCCGGCGATTTCCGGCGTGGCCAGCACGATCAGGTCGCCGCCGATGACGATCTCGGCGAGTTGCACGATGCCGTCCCGATTGATGTCGGCGATGTTCATCAGCGTCTTGTCCACCGCCGCCCAGTTGCTGACCCAGGCGGGCAGCGCGGCGAAGCTCGAGCCGACGATCTGGCTATACACCTCGAATTTCACGAGGATCGCCAGCGCCGGCGCGGTGAAATAAAGCAGGAAGATGAAGAAGAGCGACCAGAACACCGAGCGGCGCGCCTCCCGGACGGAGGGCGTCGTGTAAAAGCGCATCAGGATGTGCGGCAACGCGGCGGTGCCCACCATGAGACAGAAAATCAGCGCGAGAAAGTTCTTCCGGGCGACGGCGCGCGCTTCCTCGGTCGCGGCAGGAAAGGCTTCGGCGTGCGCCCGTACCGGCGCGGCGCGGGCGCCGACGCGCCTTTCGTTCTCCCAGATCCGCCGCGCCACGTCGGGGTCGCTCGGGAAATTCATCAACGCCCGCTCGGCCGCATCGACGGCGGCGGCATCGGGCGGGTCGGCCGCCTGCAGTCCGTCCAGCTGTGCTTCCAGCACCGCCCGTTCTGCGGCGAGATACGCCGCGCCGCCCTCGGCCAGCGCCTTCAGTCGAGCTTCGGCGGCAGCGGCACGCTCGCGGAAGATCATCCGCACCGATTCCTCGGCGGCGCCCTTCGGCGTCACCGGGTCGTTGAACTCGTTCTCCAGGGCCGTCACCTTGGGTAGCACCGAGACATAGGCCGAAACCTGCGGCACCGGCACGGCGGTGTGCTTCATCGACAGCCAGACCACCGGGATCATGTAGGCGATGATCAGGATGATGTACTGTGCCACCTGCGTCCAGGTCACCGCCTTCATGCCGCCGAGGAAGGAGCAGACGAGGATGCCGGCAAGGCCGACGAACACGCCGATGCCGAATTCCAGGCCGGTGAAACGGCTGGTGATGAGGCCGACGCCGTAAATCTGCGCCACCACATAGACGAAGGAGCACAGCACGGCGGCCAGCACGCCGATCATGCGCGGGATGTTGCCGCCGTAGCGGGCGCCCAGAAAGTCCGGAATGGTGAATTGGCCGAACTTGCGCAGGTAGGGCGCCAGCAGCAGCGCCACCAGCACGTAACCGCCCGTCCAGCCCATGATGAAGGCGAGCCCGTCGTAGCCGGTGGCGTAGAGCGTGCCGGCCAGGCCGATGAACGAGGCGGCCGACATCCAGTCCGCCCCGGTCGCCATGCCGTTGAACAGGGCCGGCACGCGGCGGCCGGCCACATAGTATTCGGAGACTTCGGCCGTCTTCGACATGAAGCCGATGCCGGCGTAGAGCGCGATGGTGGCGAACAGGAAGACGTAGCCGAGCACCTTGTTCGGCACACCGGCGAACTCGAGCATGCCGACACCGATCACGAAGGCGACGAAGCCGCCCGTGTAGAACGCGTAGTACTTCTTCAGCTGCTGGTGGAAGACCGCGGTTCCGCTCGTCCGACCCATCAGTCGTCTCCCTCGTGGACGCCGTACTCCTGGTCCATCGCGTTCATGCGCCGGGCGTAGAACCAGATGATCAGCACATAGACGATCAGAGCGCCCTGCGCACCGATGTAGAAGCCGAGCGGACCGATGAGATCGATCTCGTTCAGTTCGCGGGCGAAGAATCCGGCGACGAAGGTGACGACGAACCAGACGGCGAGCAGCCCCCCGGTGAGTCTGAGGTTGCGCTGCCAGTATTCCCTGTGCCTTTCGGTCAGTTGCATGACGATTTCCTTCCCCGTGCGCTTTCGCGCTGTCGACTCCGCGACGCCCTCAGTCTATGCCTTTCGCGCCCGCCAGGCGCAAGCGCACCAGAGTACCGCGTCCGCCCGGATTCTCCAGCACGTCGATGGCGATGTGATGCTGGTCGGCAATTTCGCGCACAATCGCCAGGCCCAGGCCGCTGCCCTCGACCTCGGTACCGAGAACGCGGAAAAAGCGCTCGAAAATGCGGTCGCGCTCCGCCGGCGGAATGCCGATCCCGGTGTCCTCGATCTCGATGGCCGCCGGAGGCTCCGCGCGCAGACGCACCGTCACCCGTCCGCCGGGCAACGTGTATTTGATCGCGTTATCGACCAGGTTGGCGAGCATCTCGCGCAACAGCAGCGGCACGCCGGCAATCGTCAGCGCGCCACCGATGTCGCCCGCGTCATCGGTTTCGAAACCGAGATCGATATCGCGTGCCAGCGCCCGGGCGACGCAATCCTCCGTCACGCCACGCGCCAGGGCTCCCAGGTCTACCGCCTCGAGCGCCTGCGGCTGCTCGTGGCTCGCTTCGGCGCGCGCCAGCTGCAACAACTGGCGCGTCATGTGGGCGGCGCGATCGACGCCGCCGGCGATCCGCTCGAGGTAATCGCGCACCTGGGCGCCATCCGTCTCGCGCAAGGCGAGCTCGGTCTGCGTCTTCAGACCGGTGAGCGGCGTCTTCAGCTGGTGGGCAGCGGCGGCGATGAATCGCTGCTGGGCGTCGAGGTTGTCCTGGAGGCGCGCCATGTTGTTGTTGAAGGCGGAGATCATCGGTCGCAGCTCTTCCGGCACGGTGCGCAGGTCGATCGGCGAGAGATCGTCCGGCCGCCGGTCGCGGATGCGCTGCTGCAGGCGCACCAGCGGCGACAAGCCGCGCGACAAACCGAGCCAGACCAGCACCACCGCCAGCGGAATGATGGCGAATTGCGGCAACAGCACGCCGGAAATGATGCGCGAGGACAAGGCATTGTGTTGCCGACGTGTTTCCGCCGCCTGGATCAGCAAGGGGCGGGCATCGAAGGTCGAGGGCACCAGCTGGTAGGCGACGCGCACGCTTTCGCCCATCATGTCGATGGTGCGGAACGCGACCTCGCCCACGCGCGGACGCTCGCCCGGCTTGAGCGACGGTATCGCCGGCTCGCCGGCGATCAGCTCGCCACCATCCACCGCCACCTGAAAAAACTGGATGTCGCCGGTCTCGTCGGCAAGATTGTTCCGTTTCGGTCGCGGCAGGACGGCTTCCACCCGACCGGGCGAAATCTTCAGGTCACGGGAAATCTTGACGACCTGCTCGGCCAGGATGGTGTCGAATGGATGGTTGGCGATTTGCGAAGCGACGTGATGGGTGACGGCGATCGAAATCGGCCAGATCAGCAGCAGAGGGGCGAGCATCCAGTCGAGGATCTCGCCGAACAGCGAGTTGGGCGTCGGCGAAGGATCGCTGAAGACCGAGGGCCGCCGCTCGCCCTCAGCCGCCGCCAACCGCGCCCCCGTTTTCCGGCTTGCTCAGGCAATAACCCAACCCGCGCACCGTGGCGATGCGGATACCTTCCGGTTCAAGCTTCTTGCGCAGGCGATGCACATAGACCTCGATGGCGTTGGTCGACAACTCCTCGCCCCAGTTGCACAGGTGGTCGATCAACTGCTCCTTGTTCACCAGGCGCCCGAGCTTGAGGAGCAGGATTTCCAGCAAGGCGAGTTCGCGTGCCGACAGCTCGAGCACCTGGTCGCGGCAGCGCGCCACGCGCTCGGTGCGGTCGTAAACGAGGCAGCCGAACTCGATCATCCGCGACTGGGCGGTGCCGCGCCGCGTGAGCGCGCGCACGCGCGCTTCGAGCTCGGGCAGGGCGAACGGCTTCGCAAGGTAATCGTCGGCGCCGGCATCGAGGCCGCGCACGCGGTCTTCCACGCCATCCTGCGCTGTCAGGATCAGCAC
This sequence comes from uncultured Methyloversatilis sp., assembly GCA_964527195.1. Taxonomy (GTDB): domain Bacteria; phylum Pseudomonadota; class Gammaproteobacteria; order Burkholderiales; family Rhodocyclaceae; genus Sulfuricystis. The sequence goes on along the minus strand of CAZGOH010000081.1, from coordinate 1,237 downwards.
CGGCAGCGCATTCTTCCGCGCCCGCAGGCGGCTCAGCACCTCCATGCCCGACAAACGCGGCAGGCCGAGATCGAGAATCAGCAGATCGTAATGCTGCGCGGCGAGTGCCGTATCGGCACCCATGCCGTTATCGACATGATCCACCGCGTAGTTCGACTTGCGCAGCGCCCGCATCAGCCCGTCGGCGATGCTATGATCGTCCTCCGCCAGCAAGACCCGCATTTCCGCCCCCCGCCTATGGTTATCGTGCCGTTGCCGGCATGGGCCAATTGTAAGCCTGAAGTAAGAGAGTCTTCGCATAATCCCGGGGCCGGAATGCCTGCCGCTTAATTTCGGGCTGGCGCGGCGGCTTGTTTTACTATCTAATCCGGCGACCGCCACGAAGATTCGGCGGAACAGTCAACTTCTCAACAAGGAGGACTTCATGCAACACACCCACGACGCGCATGGCTACTGGAAGGCCACGCTCCGTCTGCTGACATGGATCCTGGCGGTCTGGGCCCTGTGCTCGATCGGCGCCGGCATCCTGTTCGCAGGCTCGCTCAACAGCATCATGCTGGGCGGCTACCCCCTTGGCTTCTGGTTCGCCCAGCAAGGTGCCATTTACATCTTCATCGCGCTGATTTTCATCTACGCCAAGAAGATGGGCGATATCGACCGCGAATTCGACGTGCACGAAGACTGAGGAGCGACGACACATGGATCTGCAAACAATGACTTATCTGGTGGTCGGCGCGACCTTCGCGCTGTACATCGGCATCGCCATCTGGGCGCGCGCCGGTTCCACCTCCGACTACTACGTCGCCGGCGGCGGCGTGCACCCGGTCACCAACGGCATGGCGACGGCGGCCGACTGGATGTCGGCGGCCTCGTTCATCTCGATGGCCGGCCTGATCTCCAACCTCGGCTACGGCGGCGCGGTCTTCCTGATGGGCTGGACCGGCGGCTACGTGCTGCTGGCGATGCTGCTGGCCCCGTACCTGCGCAAGTTCGGCAAGTTCACCGTGCCCGAGTTCATCGGCGACCGCTACTACTCCCAAGTCGCGCGTACCGTCGCGGTGGTCTGCCTGCTGATCATCTGCGTGGTGTACATCGTCGGCCAGATGACGGGCGTCGGCGTCACCTTCGCGCGGTTCCTGAACGTCTCCAGCGACATGGGCGTGTTCATCGGCATGGCCATCGTGTTCTCCTACGCGGTGTTCGGCGGCATGAAGGGCATCACCTACACCCAGGTGGC
>CAZGOH010000080.1:0-9692 GCA_964527195.1 uncultured Methyloversatilis sp. | reverse complement strand
CCTTGTCGAACTGGTGCTGGCGGATCATGCCGCGCGTGTCCTTGCCGTAGCTGCCCGCCTCGGAGCGAAAGCACGGCGTGTGGCAGACGAACTTCAGCGGCAGGCGTTCCGCATCGATGATTTCGCCGCGCACAATGTTGGTGACCGGCACCTCGGCGGTGGGAATCAGGTACAGGCGGCTGCCGTCCGAGCGTTCGACGCGGAACAGGTCTTCCTCGAATTTCGGCAACTGGCCGGTGCCGAACATGCTCTCGGGGTTCACCAGGTAGGGGGCATACACTTCCGTGTAGCCATGCTCGCGCGTGTGCATGTCCAGCATGAACTGGGCGAGCGCCCGGTGCAGGCGGGCGATCTCGCCGCGCATCAGCGTGAAGCGGCTGCCGGCGATTTTCACGCCGGTCGCGAAATCGAGACCGCCGAGCCCCTCGCCGAGTTCGACATGATCCTTCGTCGCGAAATCGAAAGCGCGCGGCGTTCCCCAGCGGGCGACCTCGACGTTGCCGGATTCGTCGCGACCCTCCGGCACGCTGGCGTGCGGCAGGTTCGGAATCTGCGCGACGAAGGCATCCAGTTGCGCCAGCAATGTCGCCAGGCTTTCCTCGCCGGCCTTCAGTTCGTCGCCCAGTCCAGCGACTTCGGTCATCACCGTGCTGGCATCCTCGCCCTTGCCTTTCAGGATGCCGATCTGCTTCGACAGGGTATTGCGTTTTTGCTGCAGCGTTTGCGTCAGTGTCTGTACTTCCTTGCGCCGCGATTCGAGCGCCTCGAACGGCGAGAGATCGACGGCCGCGCCCCGCCGGGCCAGCGCGGCGATGACGGTTTCGGGCTGCGTGCGCAACATCTGGATATCGAGCATGGGCTATCCTTGGAAAAAGCAGCGGAGACTGCTTGAATGAGAGCGGGGAGGGTGCCGCCCATTTTAGGGGGTCGTTAGCGGAATCTGTGGGTCGAACGTCATAGATTGAGCAAGATCGCTGAGGGTCTTCATGGCCGGAAGCGAAGAACTGCTTCCGGCCATTCAGGAAGCGTAGTGACGGAGCGCCGTCAAGGATGCGCTGCGGCGGGCGAAGCCCGCCCTTGACGGAATCACCGCCACGCGGAGTCAAACAGTCTGAGGGGATGTTGGGGGTTGCCGGCGGCGTAGTCGTCCCACCAGGGGCCGAACCCGGCAGTCGAGCGGATCTGCGCGCAAAGCCTGAACCAATGGGCTACCGAGGTCTTGCAGCATGCCGCTCAACCCAGCGGCTAGGCCAACTTTCCGCTCCAGTGGGTCACCGCTTCGCCAGCGCCTGCACCGGGTCGAGCCGCGCGGCGCGATTTGCCGGCATGACGCCGAACAAGAGCCCGGTGGAGAGCGCGGTGGCGAGCGCGGCGGCCACCGCCCAGTCGGGCGGGTAGGCCGGCAGCGCGGGCAGCGCCGTGCGCAGAATGAGGGCGCCGGTCTGGCCGAGCAGGTAGCCGGTCACCGCGCCGGTGGCGGAGAGCAGCGCCGCCTCGGCGAGGAAGGCGTTGCGGATCGCCCGCCCTTCCGCGCCGAGCGCCTTGAGCAGGCCGATCTCGCCGGTGCGCTGCGCCACGGCGACCAGCATCACGTTCATGACGAGGATGCCGGCCACGGCGAGGCTGATCGCGGCGATACCGGCGACGCCGAGCGTTAGCGTGCCGAGGATGCGGTCGAAGGTTTGCAGCACGGCGTCCTGCGTGATGACGGTGACGTCTTCCTCGCCCTCATGGCGCGCCTTGAGGATGGCCAGTGTCTGCTCCCGCGCCGGCTCGATCAGCGTGCGGCTTTTCGCCTCGACGAGGATGCGGAACAGGGTGTGGGTGTCGAACATCGCCTGCGCGACGCGCACCGGCAGGATGACGACCTCGTCGGCGTTCATGCCCAGCCCCTGGCCGCTGGAGGCCAGGACGCCGACGACGCGCACGCGCCGGTCGCCGACACGCAACACCTTGCCGATGGCTGGCTCGGGGCCGAATAGATCGCGCTGGACGGTCGCGCCGATCACCGCGACGGCGGCGTTGGGCTGGTCGTCCGGCAGGAAGCGCCCCTGCGCGATGTCCATGCGGCGCAGCTTGAGGTAGTCGGCCGTCGTGCCGACGACGGTGACGTCGCGCAGCCGTCCGCCCCACACTGCCTCCGAGGTGCCGATGGCGATGGGCGCGGTGCGCAATATGGCCGGCGCGCGCGTCAGTGCTTCGGCGTCGCCGACCGTGAGATCGCGCGGTGTGCTGGTGACGGCATTCACGGGATTAAAGCCGCCCGTCTCCGAACGGCCGGGCAGGACGATGACGAGGTTGCTGCCGAGCGAAGAAAACTCGTTGACCACATAGCGCCGCGCGCCGTCGCCGAGCGCGGTGAGCACCACCACGGCGGCCACGCCGATGCTCATCGCCAGCACCATCAGGAAGGTGCGCAGCGGATAGCCGGCGGCGGCGCGCGCGGCGAAGCGCAGGGTGTCGGCAGGCGTCATCGCTGTGTTCGCATGTCTGGGTTCAGGAACTTGGCACATGGCGTACCCGGCTGACGAAGCACATCGCCGCGACGGTCATGCCCATCGCCAGCCAGCCCACCGTGCCATAGCCGACGACTTTACCCGCATCGAGCGCGATCAGCAGCCCGCCGAGATAGGCGGCGAGACCCGAGCAGAGGTTCTGCACCGAGGCGTTGATGGCGAGGAAGGTGCCGCGCAGGTGCGGCTGGGCCGCCGAAGTGACGATCGCCATCACCGGCACCATGCGCCCCGGCACGAGGATGAAGAACACCGTGGTGCACACCAGCAGTGCCCACAGCGGCACCGGCGGCAGGTGCGTGAGGACGAACAGCGGCAGCAGCGAGAAGAGCGCCACGCGGCGGTAGGCGCGCGCCTTGCCCCAGAGATCGGTGCGGCGGCCGATCCAGCGCGCAGTGAAAAAGGTGGCGCAGCCGCCGGCCAGGTAGATGAGCGGGATGTCGGCCTGCGCGATGCCGACGTTCGCCGTCACATAGATCGTGATGTAGGGGATCACCGTGAAACCGGAAAAGATCGCCAGCCCCATGAACAGGTAGGCGCGCAGGTGGTTGGCGTCGCGCAGCACGGCGCCCATCGCGGCGAGCGGATGGGCGCACTCGGCGGCATCCGCGGCGGCGGGCAGGTGGCCGCGCAGCGTCGGCAACAGGCGCCAGGCGGGCAACAGCAGCAGCAACACGAATACGGCGATGGCGAGAAAGGCGGCGCGCCAACCGAGCAGGTTGGCGATCCACAGCGAGAGCGGCACGCCGGCGACGGTGGAGAGCGAGAAGGCCGACATGATGATGCCGCTGGCGCGGCCACGCCGTTCGAAGGGCACCAGATCGCCGACCATGGTCTGCACCAGCGCGCCCATGACGCCGCCGAAGGCGCCGGCGAGCCCGCGCGCCGCCAGCAGCGTGACGTAATCGCCGGCCAGCGCGCAGGCGAGCGTGGCCAGGCCGAACAGCGCGAACACGACGAGCAGCAGGCGCTTGCGCTCGAAGCGGTCGGCCACCAGTGCCATCGCCATGCCGGCCAGGGCGGCGGTGAAGGTATAGGAGGACACCAGCAGGCCGAACTGGTGCGCGTCGATGGCGAGCTCTTCCATCAGCACCGGTCCGAGCGGCATCATCACCATGAAATCGAGGATGTGCGTGAACTGGATGCCGGCGAGCATCCACAGCAGCGGCCGTTCGCGGGCGGGATCGGGGGCGGGGGAAATCACGGCCGCGAGTGTACGCCGTCTTGCCAGCGCCGACTTTACCCGGGCGACCGGCCGGAACCCGTAGGCATTCGGGATGGTCGGAAGGAAACGGGTCGAACAAACGCCCTCCGTCTTCGGAAAAACAAGGGAGAATCCGATCATGAACGACACGCCCTGGCATGCTTTATCGGCAACCGAGACACTCACCGCGCGGCAGACCGCCGCGACCGGCCTGTCCGCCGCCGAAGCCGCCCGCCGTTTGCAGGAACACGGCCCCAACCGGCTCACGCCGCCGAAGAAACGCGGGCCGCTGGTGCGCTTCCTGCTCCAGTTCCACAACGTGCTGATCTACGTGCTGCTGGGCGCGGCGGTGGTCACCGCGCTGCTGGGGCGCTGGGTGGATACCGGCATCATCTTCGCCGTGGTGGCGATCAACGCGCTGATCGGTTTCATTCAGGAAGGCAAGGCGGAAAAGTCGCTCGACGCGATCCGCAAGATGCTCTCGCTGCATGCCGCGGTGGTGCGCGACGGCCAGCGCCAGGCGATCGATGCGGCCGCGCTGGTGCCCGGCGACATCGTGCTGCTGGCCTCCGGCGACAAGGTGCCGGCCGACTTGCGACTCTTCGAGACGCGCAACCTGCGCATCGAGGAGGCGGCGCTGACGGGCGAATCGGCGCCGGTGGAAAAATCGCCGGACGCGGTGGCGGCGGATGCGCCCATCGGCGACCGTACCGGCATGGCCTATTCGGGCACGCTGGTCGTGTTCGGCCAGGGGCGCGGCGTGGTGGTCGCCACCGGCGACAAGACCGAAATCGGCCGCATCGGCCGCATGCTCGCCACGGTGGAATCGGTCGAAACGCCGCTGCTGCGCCAGATGGCCGGCTTCGGCCGCATGCTTGCCTTCTGCATCATCGGCCTGGCGCTGTTCACCCTCGGCTTCGGCATGCTCGTGCATGGCCAGCCGGCCGACGAGATGTTTCTCGCGGCGGTGGGGCTGGCGGTGGGGACGATTCCCGAGGGCCTGCCGGCGATCATGACCATCACGCTGGCCATCGGCGTGCAGCGCATGGCGGCGCGCAACGCCATCATCCGCCGCATGCCGGCGGTGGAGACGCTGGGCGCGGTGACGACGATCTGCTCCGACAAGACCGGCACGCTGACGAAGAACGAGATGACCGTGCAGCGGCTCGTCACCGCCGAACGCACGCTCGACGTGGCCGGCGCGGGCTATGCGCCGCACGGCGGCTTCGCCGTCGCAGGGCGCGACCTGTCGCTCGACGAGTTGCCGGAACTGCCCGACATCGCGCGCGCCGCGCTGCTGTGCAACGACGCGGTGCTGCGCAAGAAGAATGGTGCGCAGGGCGACTGGGTGCTCGAAGGCGACCCGACCGAGGGGGCGCTGCTCACGCTCGCCCTCAAGGCCGGCCTCGATCCGCATTTCGAAGCCGAAGCCCTGCCACGCCTCGACGTGATTCCCTTCGAGTCGGAACACCGCTTCATGGCGACGCTGCACCACGACCATGCGGGCAACCATGGTGGTAACGGCGGTGGCGGCGGACATGCCTTCGCCTTCGTCAAGGGCGCGCCCGAGGCGGTGCTGCTGCGCTGCAATCGCCAGCGCCAGGGCGGCGATGACCGTCCGCTCGACATCGCGTACTGGCACAAACGCATCGAGGCGCTCGCCGCCGAGGGCATGCGGGTGCTGGCGCTCGCCTTTGCGCCGCTGCCCGCCGGCAAGACGGCGCTCGATTTCGCGGACGTCGAAGGCGCCCTGACGCTGCTGGCGCTGGCCGGCATCATGGACCCGCCGCGCGAGGAGGCGATCCGCGCCGTCGCCGCCTGCCAGGGCGCCGGCGTGCGCGTCAAGATGATCACCGGCGACCACGCCGTCACGGCCGCCGCCATCGCCGCCGCGATGGGCATCGCGGGTAACGGACGCGCGCTCGCCGGCCACGAGATCGAAACCATGGACGAGGCGACGCTGCGCCGCGCCGTCGGCGAGACCGACGTGTTCGCGCGCGCCAGCCCCGAGCACAAGCTGCGTCTCGTGGAAGCCCTGCAGGCCGAAGGCCAGGTGACGGCGATGACCGGCGACGGCGTCAACGACGCGCCGGCCTTGAAGCGCGCCGACGTCGGCGTGGCGATGGGCCACAAGGGCACCGAGGCGGCCAAGGAAGCGGCCGAGATGGTGCTGGCCGACGACAACTTCGCCTCCATCGCGGCGGCCGTCGAGGAAGGCCGCGCGGTCTACGACAATCTGCGCAAGGCCGTCGTCTATGTGCTGCCGACCAGTTTCGGCCAGGGCGCGATGGTGCTGTTCGCCGTGCTGTTCGGCATGACGCTGCCGATCACGCCGGTGCAGATCCTCTGGGTGAACATGGTCACCGCGGTGACGCTCTCGCTCGCCATCGCTTTCGAGCGGCCCGAGCCGGGCATCATGGCGCGCCCACCGCGCGACCCGCGGGAAGGTCTCATCAACGGCTTCATGCTCTGGCGCATCGGCTTCGTCATGGCGCTCTTGGCGGGCACCTCGTTCGCCATGTTCCTCTGGCAGATCGAGCGCGGCATGAGCCTCGAGGTGGCGCGCACGACGGCGGTGAACACGCTGGTGATGGGCCAAGTCTTCTATCTGTTCAGCTGCCGGCGGCTCACCGGATCGATCTTCTCGCGCGAGGGCTTCTTCGGCAACCCCATCGCGCTGCGGGCCATTGGCCTGCTGCTGGTCGTTCAACTGCTATTCACCTACCTGCCGCTGGCGCAGAGGCTGTTCCACTCCGCCGACATTGACGCGCTGGCCTGGCTGCTGGTGACGCTGGCCGGCGCTTCGGTGATGCTGGCGGTGGAAGCCGAGAAGCTCTGGTGGCGGCGGCGCGAACGGCCATGAAAGTCGGCGCTGGCGGGACGGCGCCGGCTGTTTCGTGGCCCTGCCTACAGTGCCGCCGCCGGGATTGAGACGATGCGTTCGGCCAGCCGGCGCGGTTTTTCGTCGTTGTTGATGACGAGCCCCAGCGGGCAGTCATGTGTGGAAACGAATTCCGCCAGCGCGCGCAGCGCACGTGGTTCAGTCGTCGCGCCGAGCTTGATCTCGACCGGGAGCGTGCCAACTTCTCCCGCCAGTATCAGATCGACCTCCGCGCCACCGCGGGTGCGGTAGTGGTATGGCATTACCTGGATGCCTGCGGCGGCAAAGCCGCGCAGCAGCAACTCACCGACATAGGCTTCCCATGAATGGCCGGCCAGCGGATGGGTGGCCAGTGCATCGGCATCGGGAATCTGGAGCAGACGGTGGAGCAGGCCGCTGTCACGCAGCCAGCCCTTGGGATGGCGCACCAGCTGCTTGTGCGGCGAGCGATCCCAGGCCGGCAGGTGACGCCAGAGGTAGGTGCCATGGGCGATGGCCAGCCAGTCGCGCACCGTCGGTTCCGACACGCCAAGCGAACGTGCAATCTCGGCGTTGTTGAGGATGGTGCCGGAGAGATTGCACAGTAGCTGGATGAACTGCCGATAGCGGTCGCGATTGAGGTTGGGGAACAGTGCGCCGATGTCGCGCATCAGGTAGGTGTCCAGATAGTTGCGGTGCCAGAGGCGCCGGAATGCCGCATCGTCACTGCGCCAGGGTTCCGGATAGCCGCCCTGGAACCAGTGTTCGAGCACTTGGCGCAGGTCGAGGCGCGGTAGCCCGGCGGCGGCAATTTCCTGCGGCGTGGTCCGTTGCGCGAGCAGTTCGTAGAGTGGAGAAGCTGGCAGGCGATACGCCTCGGCGAGCGAGAGTGGCGCCAACTCGGCCAGTCCGATGCGGCCGGCCAGCGTCTCGGCGATGTTACGGGCCAGTTCCGGTGAACTGGAGCCAGAGAGGACGAAGCGCCCCTTGAGGCCGCGCTGCCGATCGATGGCCACGCGCAGGGCGGGAAACAGCGGCGGCGCCAGTTGCGCCTCGTCGATGACGACGCCTTGTGGATGCAGGCGCAGGAACAGATCGGGATCGGCCAGCACCTGTGCCCGATCCGCCGCGCTCTCCATGTCGAAGCGCTGCCAGTTGCCGGGTAGAGCGGCGAGCAGGGTAGTCTTGCCAGACTGGCGCACACCATTGACTGCCACGCAGGGAAAGTGCCGCAGCAAGGTGGCAAGGTGGGCCTGGAGGTGTCTCGTCAGCATATGTAAATACTAAACACGGTGTTTAGAAAATGCAAGTGCTGATATCCGCGCATGAGAAGAACGACGAGGATCAGGAAGACAAGGGCGCGGGCCCCCCCGTTTTTGTTGTAGTGTTCCGGCGGTGCAAGGGGCGTCAAGAGCATAAGCAAATGCCGACATTTCCGGAGAGTCTGACTTCTGGCGCGTTACGCGCGCTTGGCTTCGCCCTGCTGTGGTGGATTCTCGCCACAGGCCGGTTCGATGCCTGGTGGCTCGGCGCGCTCGGTGTCGCGGCGGCGACCTGGGCGAGCGTGAAGCTTCTGCCACCCGGTGGGCGCAGCGTCCGGGCCCTGCCGCTGTTGCGTTTTCTCGGTTTCTTCGCCTGGAACTCGCTGCACGGCGGCGCCCAGGTCGCCTGCATGGCGCTGCGGCCGCGGCCCGATCTGGCGCCCGCGCTGCTGGATCTCGACGTCGCCCTGCCGCCGGGCACGCCGCGCGTGCTGATGCTGAACGCGCTCGGACTGATGCCCGGCACCCTCGGCGTGGGCCTGGACGAGGCAAGGCTGCGGCTGCATGTGCTGGATGCGCGTCTGCCGGTGGCGGCCGAGGCGCGTGTGCTCGAAGCGCACATCGCGCGCTTGTTCGGAGCGGCCCCATGAGCCTCGGCATCGCGCTGTTCCTGCTCGTCAATCTCGTCGTGGCGCTGATCGCCGCCGCGCGCGGGCCGACGCCGGCCGACCGCATGCTCACCGCGCTGCTGTTCGGCAGCACCGGCGTCGGCGTGCTGGCGCTGCTGGCGCACGCGATGGGCATTCCGGCACTCGTCGATGTCGCGCTGACGCTGGCGCTGCTGGCGGCGATTGCGGGCATCGCCTTCGCGCGGCGCGCCTGGAAGGAAAGCGATGATTGAGCTCGTCAGCGATCTGCTGCTGCTGGTCGGCGCCTTCTTCTACTTCGCCGGTACCGTCGGGCTGCTGCGCTTCCCCGATGTCTATACGCGGCTGCACGCGCTCGCCAAGGCCGACAATCTGGGGCTGGGTTGCGTGCTCGCCGGCCTCGCGCTGCAGGCGGAGAGCCTCGCTGCGGCGCTGAAACTGCTGCTGATCTGGCCGCTCGCCCTGGCGGCGAGCGCGGCGGTGAGCTACGCCATCGCGCAGCGTGCCGAGGCGCTCGGTATCCGCCCGTGGCGCAAGGGGGAAGGATGACGTTCGCTTTCGACCTGTTGCTCGCCGCCGCGCTCCTGTGGAGCGCCTGGCGCACGCTGGCATCGCCGAACATCTTCCGCGCGGTGATCCTCTTCATCGTCTTCGGCCTGCTGCTGACGCTGGCCTGGGCGCGCCTCGCGGCGCCCGACATCGCGCTGGCCGAGGCGGCCATCGGCGCGGGGCTGACCGGCGCGCTGCTGCTCGACGCCATCGGCGTGCTGCGCGGGCGGAAGAAGCCGTGAAGCGCCTTGCCGTCGTTTCTGTTGCCGCGCTGTTCGCCGTGGCGCTGATCGCATCACTGCTCGATCTGCCGGCGACGGCGGTCGATCTGCCCGCCGCCGTGGGCGCAAACATGGCGGACAGCGGCGTGGCGCATCCGGTCACCGCCGTGCTGCTCAACTTCCGCGGCTACGACACGCTGCTCGAAATTGGCGTGCTGCTGCTGGCGCTGATCGTCGTGCTGGCCGTCGCCCCGCGCGAGGAGGCTGTCGCTGCCCCGTCGGCCGATCCGGTGCTGCAAACGCTGGCGCGCATTGCCGCGCCGCTGATGCTGCTTGCCGCCGTCTATTTGCTCTGGGCCGGCGCGTACCAGCCTGGCGGCGCCTTCCAGGCCGGCGCGGTGCTCGCCGCCGCCGCCGTGTTGCTGCATCTGGCCGG
>CAZGOH010000079.1:0-9763 GCA_964527195.1 uncultured Methyloversatilis sp. | reverse complement strand
ACCACCGTGTCGACACGTCCGAGATCGACCAGCACCACCAGCGCGGCCGCCACCATCAGCTTGTCCGCCACCGGGTCGAGGAAAGCGCCGAACGCCGAGGTCTGGCCGAGCTTACGGGCCAGCCAGCCGTCGAACCAGTCGGTCACGGCAGCAATGAGGAAGGCGCCCGTGGCGATCAGATTCTGCTCGTGCGGCGGCAGCGGCAGGTAGAACGCACCGACGACGAGCGGAATCAGCACGATACGCGCCCAGGTGAGCAGGTTGGGGATGTTCAGGGGCATTTAACGCAGTTGTTTGTGAATCGACTCGGCCAACGCACGGCTGATGCCATTGACGCGACAAAGATCCTCGACGGTGGCGGCCTTCACCCCGTCCAGTCCGCCGAAATGGGCCAGCAGGTTACGCCGTCGCGTCGGGCCGACGCCGGCCACGTCCTCCAGCGCCGAGCGGCCGCGCGCCCTGGCACGTCGCGCCCGGTGGCCGACGATGGCGAAGCGGTGCGCCTCGTCGCGGATTTCCTGAATCAGGTGGAAGCCGGCATTATCCATGGCCAATTCTAGCGGCTGATCCCTGCCATGCACGAAGAGCGTTTCCAGGCCGGGCTTGCGCGCCTCGCCTTTCGCCACGCCGACGCTCGCCAGGTCGTTGAGGCCCAGTTCCGCGAAGACCTCGCGCGCCACGCCGTGCTGCCCCTTGCCGCCGTCGATCAACACCAGATCGGGCGCCGCCGCGCATTCCACCGTATCGCCAGCGCCGACTTTTTCATATCTTCTCGTCAGCGCCTGCCGCATCGCCGCGTAATCGTCGCCGGGCTGGATGCCCGCGATGTTGAAGCGCCGGTAGTCGCTCTTCTTCATCGCGCCATCGACGCAGACCACGCAGGACGCCACCGTGCCTTCGCCCATCGTGTGGCTGATGTCGAAGCACTCGATGCGGCGCGGCGTTTCCGGAAGATCGAGCGCCGCGCGCAGGGCTTCCAGTCGCCCGCTGGCACGCGTACGGTTCTGCCGTCGCGCCGCCACGGCCAGCCGCGCGTTATTCAGCGCCATCTCGGCCCAGGCGCGCTCCATTTCGTTGCGGGGCGGACCGCCATGCAGCGTCTCCGGCAGCAGCTCGTCCAGCGGCCAGGGATCGAGGATCAGGCGCGGCGGCACTTCCTGCTCCGCATAGTGCTGATCGAGGAAAGCGAGCAGCCCCTCTTCGGCCGACGCTTCCCCATCCATCTGCGGGAAATGCGCGCGGTCGCCCAGATGCAGGCCGCCGCGCACCATCGCGAGATTCACGCACAGCTCGCCGCGCTCGGCGACGGCGACGACGATATCGACATCCGCATCTTTGGTCGAGCTGACGTATTGCCGGTGCAAAACCGCCTGCAATGCCTTGATCTGGTCGCGCAAGGCGGCCGCCCGCTCGAAACGCAGCGCAGTCGATTCAGCTTCCATCTGCTGAGTGAGCTTCTCGATCACCTCGCCATGCCGTCCCCGCAGGAACAGCTCGGCCAGCCGCACGTCGGCACCATACTCCTCGGCCGACACGCCGCCGACACAAGGCGCCTTGCAACGACCGATCTGGTGCAGCAAGCAGGGGCGCGAACGATGCGCGAAGACCGCCTCCTCGCAGGTGCGCAGCAGGAAGGTTTTCTGGATCAGCTGGATCGCCTCCTTCACCGCCAGCCCGCTCGGAAACGGCCCGAAATAGCGCGACCTCTTCTCGAACGTGCCCCGGTGATAAGAAAGCCTCGGAAAGTCGCCCCCGGACAGCGCGATGTAGGGATAGGACTTGTCGTCGCGGAAGAGGATGTTGTACTTGGGCTTGAGCTTCTTGATCAGCGTGTTTTCGAGGATCAGCGCCTCGGCCTCGGAGCGCGTCGCCGTCGTCTCCATGCCCGCCACCTGTTGCAGCATCAGCCCGATGCGCGGGCTGTGGCCGGACTTGTTGAAGTAGCTGGAAACCCGCTTCTTGAGATTCTTCGCCTTGCCGACATAGAGCACCGCGCCATCGCTGGCCAGCATGCGATAGACGCCCGGCGCCTCGGTCAGCGTGGCGAGAAAGGATTTGCTGTCGAAAACCGTTTCGGTCATGAAAGTCGGCGCGGGCGGGACGGCGGCATGACCGGCTTCAAAGCTGCCAGGGATCGAAAACCTGCGGGCAAAGGCGGAAGTCCCCGGTATTGCGCGTGACCACGGTGAGCCCATGACATTGGGCGGAGGCCATGATGAGACCATCCATCACCGGCAGGCGCTGGCCGACGAGTTCGGCTTGCGCCGACAGTTGCGCCCAGGCGTGCAGGGCTGGGGCGTCGAGCGGCAGAATGCGGCCGGCGAAGCGCTGCTCGACCTTGCCGAGCCAGGCGGTGAGTTTCTGGCTGCGGCGCACATCGCTGGCGCGGAGCTTTAGGATGCCCTTTTCGATTTCCCCGAGGGTCACGACGCTGAGGAAGAGACTGGCCTCGTCCTGCTCGTCCAGCCACTGGATCACCTGCGGGGCAGGTGCCTTCTTGATGTATTCGGAAAGCACGCAGGTGTCGAGCAACCAGATCATAAGGAAACATCCCGCCCGGCATCGCGGTCGCGCGCGAAGTCGATGTCCTCTCCGGCGATTTCGGGGTGCAACAGGGCGACGGAAAGTTTGCCCTTGTTGCGCCGGGTAAGACGCTTATACTCCTCCGCCGAAACGACCACCGCCGCCGGCTTGCCGTGCAAGGTCACGTGCTGCGGCGCACCGCCGACGGCATCCTTGATAAGCTGGCTGAAACCGTTCTTCGCCTGTTGCAGTTGCCATTCGCCGTGCATGAGAGCCCCCTTGACATTCTGTCCAGTCTGTCCAGAATATAGCACGCAGCAGTCGCCGTCAGACCAGTTGCACGATCTGGTTCAGCACGCCGCACACCTCGGCGAAGCGCGCATCCGCCAGCCGCTTCATCGGATGGGGAGCGGCGTCGCGCACGCGCCAGTCGAAGGTTCCGGCTGGTGGCAAAGCACGTAACTGGTCTTGCCGGTCTTCGCCCCGCTCGCCCGTCCGGCGATGACGGCGAAGGAATTGTCGGCGTTGTATGCCGCCGCGGTCATCGGCAAACCGATCACTAGCGAAATGCGTTCGTTGAAGTTGCGCGGCGACAGCACGAGAAAAGTAACGGCTATCGCGCAGCCACCGGGGCAGCGTATTCATAGAGACTGATGATACGGATACAACGCGGCTCGCAGTCGTCGCTTTATCCCTATGCTGCGAAGGCATAGAATGGTCGGCCCCACGTCGCACGAAACCCTCTCGCACTCCCTTCCGATGTTCGCCAACAAGCTGTTGCTGCGCTTTTTTCCTTTTTTTGCCTGGTTTCCTGTCAATTCGACGATCCTGCGCGGCGACATGATCGCCGGCGTCACCGGTGCGCTGGTGCTGGTGCCCAAGGCGATGGCCTACGCGCAACTGTCCGGCCTGCCGGTCTATTACGGGCTCTACGTCGCGCTGATTCCCGCCATCCTCGGCGCGTTGTGGGGCTCGTCGCGGCAGCTGGCCACCGGGCCGGTCGCCATCGTCTCGCTGATGACCGCCGCCGCCGTGGCGCCCTTCGCGATGCCCTTCAGCGAGGAATTCGTCGGCCTCGCCCTGCTTCTGGCACTGATGGTCGGCATCATCCAGTTCAGCCTTGGCCTGCTCAAGCTGGGCACCATCGTCAATTTCGTCTCCCACCCGGTGATTCTCGGCTTCATGAACGCCGCCGCGATCATCATCGCGCTCTCGCAACTCGACATGCTGCTCGGCATCCCCAAGGGGCGCTCGGATTCCTTCCTCAAGGACATCTGGGAGATGCTGACTTACGTGCCGCTCACCCACCTGCCGACGCTGGCGATGTCCGCCTTCGCCCTGGCGCTGATGCTGGTATTGAAGAAGATTCCGCTCCTCGCCAAGCCGAGCGTGCTGATCGCCGTGGCCATCACCACGCTGGCGAGCTTCGTCCTCGACTTCGAACACAAGTCGAAGGGCCAGCCCGACGACATCGCCGACCCCGCCACCCGTTCCCTGGTCGTCGGCTACATGAACGCGGACGCCAACATCCGCAGCCTGTCGTCCGCGATGACTGACAAGGCCGCCGAACTGCGCGCGCTCGAAAAGGCGCACGATGTCGCCGGCATCGCCGAAGTGGACCACCAGATCGACCTGATCCGCCTCGGCATCGCCAACCTCGAGGCGGAAAACAAGCTGCGCATGAAAACCCTGCGCAGGCTGAGTTTCGAACGCGATGCCGTCCCGGAAAACGCATCGTCGAAGCTCTACCTGACGGGGCAGGCGCCGGCGGGCGCCGCCACCGATGACCGCACGTGGCGCATCAAGAAGGTCGAGGCCGACGGCATCGCGCTGATGGGCGGCGGCGACGTGGTCGGCGCCATCCCCGCCGGACTGCCCGCCTTCCGCCTGCCGCCGCTGGGCATCGAGGCGATCTTCTCGCTGCTGACGGCCGCGCTGGTCATCGCGCTGGTCGCCTTCATGGAATCGATCTCGATGGCCAAGGCGATGGCCGCCCAGACCAAGGACAAGGTCGACCCGAACCAGGAACTCATCGGCCAGGGACTGGCGAACATCGGCGGCGCCTTTTTCCAGTCCTACCCGGCCTGCGGCTCCTTCACCGGATCCGCCATCAACTTGCAGGCCGGTGCAAAGACCGGCTTCGCCATGGTCTTCAACGGCGTGTTCGTCGCGCTGACCCTGCTGTTCCTCACGCCCCTGCTCTACCACCTGCCCAAGGCGGTGCTGGCGGTGATCATCCTCCTCGCCGTCACCAGCCTGATCACGCCGCAAGCGCTCAGGCACACTTGGAAGGCCAGCCGCAGGGACGGCATGGTCGCGCTGATCACTTTCGTCGCCACGCTCGCCTATGCGCCGCACCTCGACAAGGGCATCATGATCGGCGCGGTGCTCGCCATCGTCTTGCACCTGCACAACACCATGCAGCCGCGCGTCGCCGTCCTCGGCCGCTTCCAGGATGGCACCCTGCGCGACGCCAAGGTGCACAACCTGCCCGCCTCCGAGGTGGTCACCGCCATCCGCTTCGACGGCCGCCTTTACTTCGCCAACGTTTCCTACTTCGAGGATGCGGTGCTCAACGCCGTCGCCGAAAACCCGAACGCCCCGTACGTGCTGATCGTCGGCGAGGGCATCAACGACATCGACGCCTCCGGCGAGGAGGTGATCCACCACCTGGTCGAACGTCTCAACGAGAACGGTATCGTCGTGCTGTTCTCCGGCCTCAAGAAACAGGTTCACGACGTCATGCGCGCCACCGGCTTGCGCGACAAAATCGGCGACAAGCGCTTCTTCAGCACCGCCGAGGAAGCGCTCGAAGCCATCTATTCGCGTACAGAATATGCCGACGAGGACGACCCGCTGCGTCCGCCGGCCCGCCGTGGCGGCTTGGCCGCCGTTCCACTGCACGATTGACCCGCAAGTCAGACCTGGCCGGCTTCCTTGCAGGCGATGATGATTTTTTCGACCAGCTCGTCGAGCTCGATCGGCTTCAGGCAGTAGTTGCTCGCGCCGTGCTCGAGGCCGAGGATGCTCGACTGCAGCGAGGCGTGGCCGGTCAGCATGATCACCGGCAGCGCCGGCGCGATGCGCTTCATGCGCATCAGGCACTCGATGCCGTCGGCGTCGCCGAGCATGACGTCCAGCACCACGACGTTCGGCCAGCCGGAGCCCGCCTCGACCAGGGCGCCGGCGCAGTCGCCGGCGGTGTGCACCTCGAAGCCGCGTCGCCGCAGGCGGCGCGACATGGTTTCGAGAAATTCGGCTTCGTCATCGATCAGCAATATCTTGTTCGGCAGTTCCATCGTGTTCCGTGGCAAGCAGTGTTTCGCGAATCATACGGGTATCGGCGCGCACTTTGTCGAGATAGCGCTCGATGAAGCCTTCCTCGTCCATCACCATGTCGACCTGCCGCGTATGAATGATCAGGTAGCCGAGGATGGTCAGGCGCTCCTTGAGGTAGGGAATCGGCCGTTTCTCGATGCGGGCGATCAGCGAATCCGCCTTGATGTCGACGCGAAAGTTGAGTTCGCGCAGCATCTCCCCGAGCAGTTGCACGCGTCGCTGCCGCCGCCGCTCGTCGGCCGCGCCGCCCTGAAACTGGAAGCTGACGTAGGACTCGGTCAGCAACTCCGAGAAATTGGCTTCGGCGAGCGCGAAGTGATAGCCGAGCCGCACGCTCAGGTTGCAGTATTTCCGCGACAGCAGGAAGTAATTGCGGTCACCCATGTTCGAGCGCACCGAGGGGTCGAGCTGCGGATTCATCGCCGACTGCGCGATGATCGCGCCCAGGCCGCGCACGCTGACCGGCGGCGGACCTTCCCAGGGCACCGCCGTCATGCCCGCCCAGATCGCCAGCATCGGCTCCGACACGATGTCGTCGAGCCGGATGAACTGGGTCGTCAGATCGATGCCCTCGCGATAGCCGTCCTTGA
The DNA here is from genome assembly GCA_964527195.1 of uncultured Methyloversatilis sp. Taxonomy (GTDB): domain Bacteria; phylum Pseudomonadota; class Gammaproteobacteria; order Burkholderiales; family Rhodocyclaceae; genus Sulfuricystis. The sequence goes on along the minus strand of CAZGOH010000079.1, from coordinate 3,311 downwards.
GATTGACCACCCACCACTGGGCAGGACTGTTGCCGACATACAGCTGCTTGGCCGACTTGTCGCGCGCGCCGTGCCGCCGGCCGAAATTGAACATCTCGTGGATCGCCTTCTCGTGGCAGAAGCGCGTGATGTCGTGCAGGGTGCGGCAATTGGCCGCCTTGAAGAAAGGCGACGCCGGGTCGGTCAGATGCAGGGGGGTGACATGGGTCAGCGCCTCCTTGAGCAGGCCGTGGATCGGGCTGCCCTGCATCAGGTTGGGCGGGCGCGGTGCACTCGCCAGCAGCGCCTCGACGCGGCCGTCGAATACCTGGCGGGCGCTGGCGCACACGGTCACCTGCTGGCCGTTTTCGAGGCACGCCATGGCGCCTGCGGCGCCGAACAGGGCGGGAATGCCGAACTCGCGCGCCACGGTGGCCAGATGGGTGGCAATCTGGCCGGTTTCGCTGACGACTGCCACCGCGCGGCTGATCAGCACCGCCCATTCGGGATAGGGGGTTTCGACCACCAGCACGGCACCCCTGGGGAACTCCAGCACGTCCAGCGCGCAGGTCACCTTGAAGACCGCGCCGGCCGCCGCGCCATGGCTGGCCGTCACGCCGCCGGCGAACAGGGGTGCGCTGCCGGCCACCGCCGCCAGCGCTGCCGAAAGGGATGCCGCCTGGGCGGTCTCGACCACCTCGAGCGGCCGCGCCTGCAGAATGTAGAGATCGCCGCGCCCGTCGATCGCCCATTCGATATCCTGCGGCACCCCGAAATGCGCCTCGATACGCAGAGCGACGGTGGCCAGTTCGAGCGTTTCGGCCTCCGTCAGGCAGGACGCCTGGTCGGGTTGCGCGAGGTGCTGGACAGTGATTGCATGGGGCGCGGCGCGGTCGATCCGGAGCAGATCGTAATCGGAACGGCCATCGACGATCTGGTCACCCAGCCCGCGCGCGGCATGCACCACCAGCTGCGGCCCTTCCGGATCGCACGGGGGACGCGTGTAGATCACGCCGCTGGCACGCGCGTCGACCATCGCCAGGCAGCCGACGCACATGAGGATGTCCTGGTGGCGATAACCGCGTTGTTGGTGATAGATGATGGCCTGACTCTGGTACTTGCCGGCGACGATGTCGCGGTAGACCACCGGGATGTCGCTCACCGGCACGCCCAGGCGGGTGCGGTACTGGCCGGCAAAAGAACCATGGATGCTGTCCTCGCCCAGCGCGCTGGAGCGCAGGGCCACCTTAAAGTCGGCGCTGCCGAGACGGCGCACCAGCGCCGCGGTCTGCTGGGCAATCGCCCGCTCGAGGTCGCCTGGCAGCGCGGCGGCGCGCACCAGGTCCTGAATGGCCGCGCTGACCGCATACAAAGCCCCGAGATCCTCGATGTCGAGCGTCTGCAGGCGCCGCGCGATCTCGATCTGGGTATGGCTGACCTCCATGAAATGCCTGGCCGCCCAGGCCGTGATCGCGAAGCCTTCCGGCACCCGGACCCCGAGCCGGTTGCGCAACTCGCCCAGGTTGGCCATCTTGCCGCCGACACGGTCGATATCGTCGCGGGTGATCTCGTCCAGGCCAAGCGCCAGCGGTCCGCTTTCCACCTCGGGCTGGCGTGACATGATCGCCTCGATGGCCGCGGTGATGTGCGCGAAACGGTCGTGCAAATCCCCGTAGCGACCGTCGGCCAGCGTTACCAGGCTGTGCACCATCTTGTAGACATTGACCGTCAGCGCCGTCAGCTCGCCGCGCACGAAGGCCATGCCGAACGGCTTGCCGGATTGCAGCATGTCCTCGGCCCGGGACATCAGCTCCAGCGCGTTGTTGTTGGCGGTCAGGAGCGCGCGAAAATTGCGGAACTGCTCCTGAAACGCCGACTGCAGGGGCTCGCCCTGCAGCCTGGCGCGGCGCCCGAACAGACGCGCGAAGAACTCAAGCATCAATGCTCCAACCTGAGTCCCCAGCCCTCGAACAAGTACAGAATCGCATAGCCATACCAGACCGTATAGACGACGTAACCAACCAGCGCCGCCAGCACCACCCAGAGCAGATCCTTCATCGGAATGGCCTTGACGCCGAAATAATTGTAGGCCGGTTCGACCGCCTTGGTCATCACATCGCGCACCGTCTTGCTCTCGGCAAACAGTTGCTGCCCGTCGAGCGCCTTGGCGGCGGCACCCAGCATGCGGTGCCAGTCGTAGCCGATGCGCCGCGCCTCTTCGGCATACTTGCCTTGCAGGGCGGTCTCGTCGTTCTTGAACAGCAGATCGGCATCGGCGAGCGTCACGCCGAGCAACTTGCCGAGATCGACGCCGACCGCCAGCCGGGTCTCCGTGCGCTCGACGCTCGCCCCGGCCTGCGCCAGCAATTTCTCCATGCGCTCCGCCTGCCCCGCGTCGCTCGCCTTGATCTGCAGGCTGACTTGCTTGTCGACGTGAACGGCGGCCTTCTTGCCCAGATCCGGGATGTAGTAAGCCGAGTTTTTCGAGATCGAATTGAAAACGTTGTCGAGATAGTCGATGGTATTTTTGCCGCCCTCGAACAGCGGCATGAAGATCACCACGAGGACCACCAAAAACCCTGCCATCAGGGCGAGACCGAGACCGAATTCCTTTTTGTCGTGAATCATGTTCAATCCTCCTGCTTGAGCGTCTTGAGGTTGGCGAAGAAGGTCCAGAACACCCAGACCGTGAAGGCGCTCAGGGTGACGAAGAAGATGACGATGCCGATGCGCTCGACCAGCAGCCCGGTTTCCGCACTCATCGGGATGTAGCCCATGCTGGCCAGCTTGCCCGGCAGCGCAAACACGCGGTTGACGAAGGCGGACATCACCGCGAGCGCGAAGAAGCCGCGGATCGTCACGCCCGACACCACCTTGGTTACCAGCGTGCCGATCTGGATGCCGAACAGCGAACCGAGCAGCATGCCCATCGCCAGCGTGTAGAAAATGAAGCCATAGATCGCGTACTGGCCGATACCGGCATAGCCCGCGGTGAACACGATCTGCAGGATGTCCGTGCCCACCGTGGTCGAGGCCGACACGCCGAGGACATACACGAAAATCGGGAAGGTCAGGAAGCCGCCGCCCACGCCCATGATCGCCGCCGCGATGCCGACGATGAAGCCGGAGAGGACCAGAAACCAGGCCGAGACCTTGCGGCCGCCGGGCACCACGCCTTCGTCGAAATGGATCATCGGCGGCAGGCTGACCGACTGGACCTTGCGCGACAGCGTCGTCATGTCGTCGGCCGCGGCGGGACGTTGCGGCGCCTCGCCGGCGATCGCCGTCTTGGGCTTGGCCGTCTGCTTGGCGGCCTTGCGCATGCGGAAATA
>CAZGOH010000078.1:0-9948 GCA_964527195.1 uncultured Methyloversatilis sp. | reverse complement strand
GCGAGCGCGGCGCGCAGTTCGCTGTCCTGCGCGGCGATTTCTCCACGCTTGTTCTGCCATGCTCGGGCGACCTCCTCGCACAGCCCGGGGAAGCCCGGCAGGCCGTAGCGCGCCTCCTTCGGGAAATAGGTGCCGCCGTAAAACGGCGTGCCGTCGGGCGACAGGAACATGGTCAGCGGCCAGCCGCCGGGGCGTCCGGTGAGCATCTGGTGCGCGGTCTGGTAGATCTGGTCGAGATCGGGGCGTTCCTCGCGGTCGACCTTGATGTTGATGAAGAGGCGGTTCATGATCACCGCCACTTCGGCATCCTCGAAAGACTCGTGGGCCATCACATGGCACCAGTGGCAGGCGGAATAGCCGATCGACAGCAGGATCGGCCGGTCGAGCTCGCGCGCCAGCGCCAGCGAGCGTTCTCCCCACGTCTGCCAGGCCACCGGGTTGTCGGCGTGCTGCCTGAGGTAGGGCGAGGATTCGCCCGCGAGGGTGTTGGTCGGGTCGGGCATGGTCGGTCTCCGTCGAGACCCGACTATACCCGATTAAATTACTTGGTTATGGCGTCAGGGCATCAGGTCGTTGAGCAGCGAATCGACATCCTTCTGCGACAGGCGCTGCTCTTCGGTCGGGCCACCGCCTTCCACGACGATGATGGCGCCCACCAGCGCTTTCATCGCCTTGCGCAGCGACTGGCCGGCGAGGTCCTGGAATTCCTGCGCCACGATGATGTTGGTGAGATGGGCGCTGACTTTGCCGAGCAACTCCTCGAGCTGCTTGCGGCTCCAGTCCTTGCCCAGCGAGGCGAGTGCCTGCTGCACCTGATCCTTGGCGGCTTCGGCCTCGAGGAGGGATTTCGTCGCTGCTTCCGCCGTGATGCGTTCGACATTGCCGAGGATCACGGAAACTTCCTTGGGGTTGCTCGCCGAGCGCTTGGAAAGCCCCTTGGCAGCCTGGTTCAGCTCTTTGGCAAGCAATTTCAGCTCGCTGAGCACCGCGCCGGTTTCCTGTTTCGGTTTGGCCGGTCGCTTCGCCGGCGCCTTGTGTGCTGCGGGTTTCGCGGCGAGCGTTTTTTTCGCCACGGGTTTTTTTGCGGTGCCAGCCATCATGTCTCCCCTTATCGAATCAGCCAAACAGTGCGCGCCACCAGCGTTTGCGGCCCTCGGGCAACGGCGCGGCGGGTTTCAGGTCCTCCGGCGGCACGCGGCTGAGAATCCAGCCCGGTAGCGGCGGGTTGTCGGAGAAGCCGCAGGATACGCCGAGATTGTTCGGGTCGAAGATTTTCACGAAGCTCGGCGCGTCGATCTGATCGGCATAGACGATGCCGCAGTAGTCGTGGCGATGTTCGTCGCGCAGCAGAGCGTCGATTTTCGCGATGAAGACACCCAACTCGGCGGCACTGGCCGGCGTCGTCGGCACCGCTTCGCCAACGGCATAGACATACCAGCCGGCGGCCGGGTCGATGCGATTCCAGAACGCATCGAGCTGTTCCCAGGACAGCACCGACCAGAGCCGGCCGCTGTAGAGCGACTGAAAATCGCTCACGAAAGCTGCGTCACGTCGCGCACGGCGCCGGTGTCGGCCGAGGTCGTCATTGCCGCGTAGGCGCGCAGGGCGGCCGAGACGCTGCGCTGGCGGTTGGCGGGCTGCCACGCCTTGTCGCCTTTCGCCTCCATCGCTGCGCGCCGCTCCGCCAGCACCGACTTGTCGACCATCAGCTCGATGCGGCGGTTCGGGATGTCGATCTCGATGATGTCGCCGTCCTCGACCAGGCCGATGGTGCCCCCCATCGCCGCTTCGGGACTGGCGTGGCCGATCGACAGGCCCGAGGTGCCGCCGGAGAAACGGCCATCGGTGAGCAGCGCGCAGACCTTGCCGAGGCCCTTGGACTTGAGATACGAGGTCGGGTAGAGCATCTCCTGCATACCGGGGCCGCCCTTCGGGCCTTCGTAGCGCACGATGACGACGTCGCCGGCCTTGATCTGGTCGCCAAGAATCTTCGCCACCGCCTCTTCCTGCGACTCGCAGACGCGCGCCGGGCCGCGGAAGAGTTTCACCGTCGAGGTCGGCACGCTGGTCGTGTAGCGCAGGTCTTCGACCTCGAACATGCTCTCGTCGATGCCCGCGGTCTTGACGATGCAGCCCTTCTCGGCGATGTTGCCGAACAGCACCGCCAGGCCGCCGTCGCGCGTGTAGGCGTGCTCGACGTCGCGGATGCAGCCGTTGGCGCGGTCGAGATCGAGCGTCGGGTAGCGGCGGCTTTGCGAGAAGGCCACCTGCGTCGGCACGCCGCCGGGTGCGGCACGGTAGTAGTCGTGCACCTGCCTGTCCGTGTTGCGCTTGACGTCGCAACCGTCGAGCTGCTCACCGAGCGTCGGGTAGAGCACGGTCGGACAATCGCGGTGGATCAGGCCGGCGCGGTCGAGTTCGCCGAGGATGGCCATGATGCCCCCGGCGCGATGCACGTCCTCCATGTGGTACTTCTGCGTTGCCGGCGCGACCTTGGCGAGGCAGGGCACCTTGCGCGACATGCGGTCGATGTCGGCCATCGTGAAATTGACGCCCGCCTCCTGCGCGGCGGCCAGCAGGTGCAGCACGGTGTTGGTCGAGCCGCCCATCGCAATGTCGAGGGCGATGGCGTTCTCGAAGGCGGCGAAGCTGGCGATGCTGCGCGGCAGGACGCTGGCGTCGTCCTTCTCGTACCAGCGCCGGCAGATCTCGACGATCTGGCGGCCGGCCTTGACGAACAGCTTCTCGCGGTCGGCATGGGTGGCCAGCAGCGAGCCGTTGCCCGGCAGCGAGAGGCCGAGCGCCTCGGTCAGGCAGTTCATCGAATTGGCCGTGAACATGCCCGAGCAGGAACCGCAGGTCGGGCAGGCGGAACGTTCCATCGCCGCCACCTCGGCGTCGGAGTTCTTGCTGTCGGCCGCCTCGACCATGGCGTCGACCAGGTCGACCATGCGGTATTCGCCGTGCCACTTCACCTTGCCGGCCTCCATCGGCCCGCCGGAGACGAACACGGCCGGGATGTTGAGGCGCAGCGCGGCCATCAGCATGCCCGGGGTGATCTTGTCGCAGTTGGAGATGCACACCATCGCGTCGGCGGTGTGCGCGTTGCACATGTATTCGACCGAGTCGGCGATCAGCTCGCGCGAAGGCAGCGAATAGAGCATGCCGCCATGGCCCATGGCGATGCCGTCGTCGACGGCGATGGTGTTGAACTCCTTGGCGACGCCGCCGGCCGCCTCGATCTCGCGCGCGACGAGCTGGCCGAGATCCTTGAGATGCACATGGCCCGGGACGAACTGGGTGAAGGAGTTGACCACGGCGATGATCGGCTTGCCGAAATCGCCATCCTGCATGCCGGTGGCGCGCCAGAGGGCGCGGGCGCCGGCCATGTTGCGGCCGTGGGTGGAGGTGCGGGAACGGTAAGCGGGCATGATCGACTCCGGTACGGGAAACACGGGCAATTCTATCTTTCCCGGATCGGCACGCGCGGCCTTATACTGAATGCACAAAAACGAGGAGAGGGCAATGACCTGGCTCAAGCCGCGGAAGTTCGTGCAATGGGTCCGTTGGCTGGTGCTCGCGGCGGGAGTCGCGGTCGCGGCTGTGGTCACGCCGGTCGCGGCTGGCGCTTCGGAGCCTTCTGCAGCGAACGCTGATCGTCCGGTGTTGCGATTCGCCGTGCTGGCTTTCCGGCCACGCCCGGAAATGATCGAGCGCTGGCAGCCGCTCGCCGAATACCTCGAACGAAGTGTCGCCACCCATCGGGTCTTGCTCGAACCGCTCGACTATCCCGGCCTCGAAGAGGCGGTGCGCGCGCGGCGGGTCGATCTCGTGCTGACCCAGCCTATGCACTATGTCGCCCTGTCGGTGCGCGAGAATCTCTACTCGCCCCTGGCGACCCTGGTCGAGACCGAACAGGGCAAGGCCCTGACCCACTTTGGCGGCGTCATTGTCGTGCGCTCCGGGGAGTCCCGCATCGAAAAGCTGGCGGATCTGAAGGGCAAACACATCGCCGCCAGTTCGCGCGAATCCCTCGGTGGCTTTCAGGCGCAGGCGTTCGAATTGCTCGTGGCGGGGTTGCGTTCCAAGGATTTTGAAGTCATCGAAACGGGCAAGCAGGATGCCGCGCTGAGCCTGTTGATGAGCGGCGGCGCCGATGCGGCCTTTGTGCGCAGCGGGCTCATCGAGCAGATGACGGCGGAAGGCAAGCTCGACCCGCAGAGACTGAAGATGCTGACAGCCGAGCGCGTGCCGGACTATCCCTTGCGGTTGTCGACGCGCCTGTATCCGCAGTGGGCGCTCGCCGCCATGCCCTGGGTCGATGCGGGCATCGCCCGACAGGTCGCGGGCGCGGTCCTGTCCCTTCCGCATGACGGCGAGGTGGCGCGGGCGGCGCGGATCAGCGGCTTTTCGATCCCGGGCGATTACCGCTCGGTGGATCGTCTGATGCGCGCGCTGCGCCTGCCGCCTTTCGACGAGCGGGTGCGGCTCGCGGCGGTCTGGGAAGATCATCGGCCGGCCGTCGTCCTGGCCGGCGTAGTGTTTGCGGCGTTCGCCGCATGGGTGCTGGCGATGCGCCAGCGTGGCCTGGCCCTGCGTCGCCAGGCGGAGAAGCGCTTGCGACAGACCGCAAGCGTGTTCGACAACGCCGGCGAGGGCATTCTCATCACCGAACCGGATGGCCGCATCATCGACGTGAACGCGGCCTTCACGCGCATCACGGGCTATCGTCGCGAGGAGGTGATCGGCCACACCCCGGCCATGTTGAAATCCGGACGTCATGGCCCTGAGTTTTATGCCGCGATGTGGCAGTCGCTGACGACGGAAGGGTGCTGGAGCGGCGAAATCTGGAATCGCCGCAAGCATGGCGACCTGTTCATCGAGGTGCTCAACATTTCCGCCGTGTGCGACGAGAACGGCCGGTTGTTGCACTACATCGGGCTGTTCTACGACATCTCGGAAACCAAGCGACAGCAGCAGCAACTCGAACAGATCGCGCACTACGACGCACTCACGCAATTGCCGAACCGCGTGCTCCTCGGCGACCGTCTCCGGCAGGCGATCGCGCAGTCGCAGCGCCGGCAGACCCTGATCGCCGTCGCCTACATCGATCTCGACGGCTTCAAGGAAGTGAATGACGATTTCGGCCACGAGGTGGGAGACCGCCTGCTCGTACAACTGGCAGGCCGCATGAAGGCAGCCTTGCGCGACGGCGACACGCTGGCGCGCCTGGGCGGGGACGAGTTCGTGGCAGTCTTGTGCGATCTCGAGAACCATCAGGACAGCACGCCGATTCTCGAGCGCCTGCTCGAGGTGGCGGCCACCCCGGCCGAGGTGGCCGGCCGGCTGCTGCGCGTATCCGCCAGCATCGGCGTGACATTTTCGCCGCAGGAGGCCGACAACGACCCCGACCACCTGCTGCGTCAGGCCGATCAGGCCATGTACCAGGCCAAGCAGGCGGGAAAGCATCGCTATCACCTGTTCGATACCGAACATGATCGCGCGATCCGCGGCCGCCACGAGAGCGTCGGCCGCATCCGCGAGGCGCTGGCCAACCGGGAATTCGTTCTGCATTACCAGCCGAAGGTCAATATGCGCACGGGCCAGGTGGTCGGCGTCGAGGCCCTGATCCGCTGGCAGCATCCGACGCGGGGCCTGCTTGCCCCGGGCGCCTTCCTGCCCGTGATCGAGGAAGACGACACGATCAAGCTCGTCGGCGACTGGGTGATCGAGACCGCGCTGATCCAGATGGAGGCCTGGCAGGCACAAGGCATCGTCCTGCCGGTGAGCGTCAATGTCGCCGGTCGCCAATTGCAGTCCCCCGAGTTTCTCGGCAAGCTCAAGGTCGCGCTGTACCTGCATGCTGGCGTGGCGCGGCAGTTGGAACTCGAGGTGCTGGAAACCAGCGCGCTCGAGGATATTGCCCAGATTTCCGGCATCATCGACACCTGCCACGAGTTCGGCATCGACTTTGCCCTGGACGACTTCGGTACCGGTTATTCCTCGCTGACCTACCTGAAGCGTCTGCCCGCGCGTACCCTGAAAATCGACCAGAGTTTCGTGCGGGACATGCTCGAGGATCCCGACGACCTGGCGATTCTGGACGGCATTCTCGGCCTTGCGCTCGCCTTCCGGCGTCGCGCCGTGGCGGAGGGCGTCGAAACCGTCGAGCATGGCGAAATGCTGCTCTACCTGGGTTGCGAACTGGGCCAGGGCTACGCCATCGCCCGCCCGCTGCCCGCCGAGGCGGTTGCCGACTGGCTGTGCCGCTGGCAGCTACCGCCGGCCTGGGGCGCCACGCCGACGGTCGAACGTGCTTCGATACCGGTACTGACGGCGATGGTCGAGCACCGGGCCTGGGTGAGCAGCCTTGAGCGCCATTTGCGCGGCGCGCAGTCCGCGCCGCCGCCGCCGCTGGATTGCCAGGAATGCGGGTTTGGGCGCTGGCTGAACCGGGATGGCAAGGCGCTTTTCGGCGAGCACCCGCGCATGCGCCAACTCGTCGGTCTGCACGCAACCCTCCACCGGAAAGCGGCGGAACTGCTGGCGCTGAAGGCGGCAGGCCGCGAGAGCGTGGCGCGCGAGGAATTCGCCGGGATCGAAGTCCTGCGAGACGAATTGCTGGCCCTGATGCGCGAACTCCTTGCCAGCGGGCACGCCGCCTGAGAGGCGGCGGCGGGGATGCCGGTGCCGCTCAGGCGCCGGTTGCGGCGAGATCGCGTGCGTTGGCGATCAGGGCTTCGAGATCCGCGTCGTCCAGGCCGAGCACCGCGAGGCTGGCCGCGCCAAGTTTTTCCCACTCCGCGGTCTGGCTCAGACCGGTGTTTGCCTGGATCAGGTGTTCGGCGAGATGGGCGACCGCGATCAGTTGCTGGGCAATCGAGGGCACCGCACTGGCTGCGCCGAGTGCCGCCGCCGCATGGTGGTGCTGGATTGCGAAAACGACTTCATCCGGCAGCAGCCAGTCCTCGGCCAGTTCCGACCCGACGGAAGCGTGGTTGATGGCGAGAGCCTCGTCCTCGATGGCGGTGAAGCAGCGTTCGCGCTCGGCGTTGGCGTGCTTGAGGACGTCGACATATTCCGGGAAGGGAATCATCAGCAACGGGATGCCGCAATCACGGAACAGGCCGAAAGTGTAGGCGTCGTCAGGGTTCGGGTTGCCGCGCCAGTGCAGACGCTGGGCGATCCAGCGCGAGAGGTGGGCGACGCGCGCGGCGGAATCCCAGAAACGATCAAGGCTCGGCACCTTGGGGAACGTGCGTTCGAGCACCGCGCCGGCGATGGTATGCACCGTGATCTTGAGGCCGAGCACGAGCAGCGCCTCGGTGACCGAACGCACCCGTTTGCCCATGCCGAAGAACGGAGAATTCGCCACCTTGATGACGCTCGCGGCCAGACCGACATCCGAGCCGATGATGTCGGAAAGATGGCGGAAATCGGGCGACTCCCGGGCCATTTCGTGATCGATTTCGGCGAGGATGGCCGGGCGCGGCGGAATGCCGATATTGCGCACCTCGACGCCGATGCGTTGCCCGATCTCGTCGGCAGCGTGCCCCGCTCTCGCTCCGTCGCGTTCCGTGTCCGTGAGCATTGCGATCCCTCTCCTTCCGGTCATCTGCCTTAAGTTATACGCCGCATCATAACCACTGACCCGGGCGATGGCAATTGACTCTTCACGTTGGAAGAGGCGGAATCGCAGCCGGGGGCGAGGGTCAGGAGGCGTCGAGCATGCGCTGCAGCGCCACTTTGGCCAGCCGCGCCTCGTGTTCGGGTACTGCGATGCGATTGACGACATGTCCGGCGGCCAGGTTTTCCAGGCACCAGGCGAGATGTTGCGGATCGATGCGCTGCATGGTGGAGCACATGCAGATCGTGCTGGCCATGAACTGCACGATCTTGCCCTCGGCCTTGACCTCGTTGGCGAGGCGATCGACGAGATTGAGCTCGGTGCCGACCAGCCACCGTGTTCCCGGCGCCGACTCTTTCACGACACGGATGATGGTTTCGGTGGAACCGACGGCGTCGGATTTCTCGCAAACAGCGAAGCTGCATTCCGGGTGGGCGATGACCTTGCCATCGGGATACTGGGCGCGAAAGCGGTCGATCTGCGCCGGCTGGAACATCTGGTGAACGTTACAGAAGCCATGCCAGAGGATGATTTTCGCGTTGCGGATCTGATCGGCCGTCAGCCCGCCCATGGGCAGGTCGGGGTTCCAGACCACCATCTGCTCGAAGGGAATGCCGAGCTGCCGGCCGCTCCAGCGGCCGAGATGCTGGTCGGGGAAGAACAGCACCTTTTCGCGTCGTGCGAACGACCACCCGAGAATTTTTTGCGCGTTCGACGAGGTGCACACGATGCCGCCATGCGCGCCGCAGAAGGCCTTGAGGTCGGCGGCGGAGTTGATGTAGGTGACCGGCGTGACGACTTCGTCGGGATTCAGCAGCGACGACAGTTCGCGCCAGCAACGCTCGACCTTGGCGAGGCTCGCCATGTCGGCCATCGAACAACCGGCGGCGAGGTCGGGCAGGATGGCGATCTGCTCCGGACGAGAGAGGATGTCGGCCACCTCGGCCATGAAATGCACGCCGCAGAAGACGATGAATTCCGCGTCCGACTGCGCGGCCAGACGCGAGAGTTTCAGCGAATCGCCGGTGAGGTCGGCAAAGGTGTAAACATCGGCGCGCTGGTAGTGATGGCAGAGAAGGACGGCGCGCGGGCCGAGGGCGGCGCGCGCGCCCCGGATGCGAGCTTGCGCTTCTTCGTCCGTGAGGGCGTTGAAGGCATCGAAGGGAAGCGAGGCGGCGGACATGATGGCAACTGGAATCGGGGCCGGCGAGTATAAGGCAAGCACAAACGGACGAGATTATCCGGGGTGATCGGGCGCGTTCCTCCACCCTCCGCATGAGGATGGAGCAATCGACGCACCTTGATGGTGCTATCTTGCGGTGCGATGCACTGCTTTCGTGCGTCGCCGCGAACCGATCTGGTGCCAAAATCCTTTAGCCACAGATGCCTGCCCATGCCCAATACCTGGCACGCTAACTGCTAATCTCTTCCGGCAACCGGCCGCCCGGCCAATTCCAACCTTCAGATCACCGACCAGGAGTAAAGCTCATGACACCCCAGGAAGTCATCAAGACGATTCAGGAAAAAGAGGTCAAGTTCGTCGACCTGCGCTTCACCGACATTCGCGGCAAGGAACAGCACGTCGGCATGCCGGTTTCCGCCTTCGGGCTCGAGAAGTTCGAGGACGGTCACGCTTTCGACGGCTCGTCGATCGCCGGCTGGAAGGGCATCCAGGCCTCCGACATGCAGCTGATGCCCGACGCGTCTACGGCCTACATCGACCCCTTCATGGACGAGACCACGCTGATCCTGTCCTGCGACGTGGTCGAGCCGGCTGACGGCAAGGGCTACGACCGCGATCCGCGCTCGATCGCCAAGCGCGCCGAAGCCTATCTCAAGAGCTCCGGCATCGGCGACACCGCCTACTTCGGCCCCGAGCCCGAGTTCTTCATCTTCGACAGCGTCGAGTGGAAAGTCGACATGTCCGGCTCCTACTGCAAGGTGTTCTCGGAAGAGGCTGCCTGGGCGACCGCCGAAAAGTTCGAAGGCGGCAACACCGGCCACCGGCCGATGGTCAAGGGCGGCTACTTCCCCGTGCCCCCGGTCGACAGCCTGAACGACATCCGCGCCGCCATGTGCCTGGCGCTGGAAGACTGCGGCGTGCCCGTCGAAGTGCATCACCACGAAGTCGCCACCGCCGGCCAGTGCGAGATCGGCACCAAGTTCGCCACCCTGACCAAGCGTGCCGACTGGACCCAGATCCAGAAGTACGTGATCCACAACGTGGCCCACAGCTACGGCAAGACCGCCACCTTCATGCCCAAGCCCATCGTCGGCGACAACGGCTCCGGCATGCACGTGCACCAGTCGATCTGGAAGGA
>CAZGOH010000077.1:8590-9968 GCA_964527195.1 uncultured Methyloversatilis sp. | reverse complement strand
CTAAACACGACTATTTACCCCAAATTCGTGTCCAAAAGAATTGCGGGCGGGGCAGTGCATGGTCTCCCCGCTCTCGAAATCATAGTCCGGGTTGCGGGCGACATAGTGGGCGTGTGCCTCCGGGTAGCGCACCGCGCCCTCGGCCGCGGTGATCCCCTGGAAGATGCCATAGTTGCGCTCGCGCAGCTGCGGCAGCCGCCGCACTTCGAGGCCTTCGATCTCGGCGATGGCACGCGCGGTATCCATGGCACGGGTGAGATCGCTGCTGTAGAGCGCGCTGAAGCGGTGGTGCACGGCGTTGTAACCCATCGCCAGCGCCTGGGCGCGCCCCGTCCTGTTCAGGGGGATGTCGATGTGGCCCTGGATGCGCTTTTCGATATTCCAGTCCGTCTCCCCGTGGCGGACGAAGCAGATGCGTGTGGTCATGCGCGATGATCTCGATAGCCGTTATTCAAGCCCCCACGATACTTCGATCCGGTTCAGAGTTGGGGTGACGGGATTGTGCCATGACAGCCAATGCCTTCGCCGTCCCTCCCTGCCGTCCTCCCAGCGCCGACTTTCAAGCCACTTGCGGCACCGCCAGCATCCGCTTGATCTCGGGCACGCAGGAGCCGCAGGAGGTGCCGCATTTGAGTTTTTCCTGCAGCGCCGGCAGGTCGGCGCCGGCGGCGATTTCCTTCCTGATGTCCGCCTCGCTGACGTCGAGGCAGTTGCAGATGACCTTGCGCGGGGCGGCGGCGGCCTCTGCTCCCACTGGCGGTTCGGCGCGCGGGGCGAAGAGCCAGCGGCGCAGGGCGTCGATGGGCACGCCGTCCTTCATCGCCGCGCGCAGCCAGTTCGAGGCAAGCGCTTCGCCGGCGAGCAGGATGCCGGCGAGCCTCTCGTCTTCGATCAGCGCGCGTTTGACGACATTCTTCGCCGGGTCGCGGTAGGCGAGGCAGGCTTCTTCGGGCATGTCGAGCGCGCGGGCGATCTGCTCGATGCTTGCGGCTGATGGCGGTGCGGCCAGGGCGAGGCGCAGGGCGACGAGAGGACGCTCGCGGCCGTCGAGCGTGAGCGCGGCGTAGTCGAGGTCGTCGAGCAGCGGTGCGAGCCTGCCGCGCCAGGCCAGCACGGTTTCGTGCGCGTCGGCAGCCAGTCCGGGCGAACGCAGCACGACCATGCGCCAGGGCAGGGCGGCCGGTTCGATGCGCAGCGCGGCGTGCTTGAGCTCGGGCTGCTTCGAGACCGGATCGCAGGCCGGGATGGTCAGCGCATTCACGCCGTCGTGCGACAGGCTGCGCCGGCCCCAGTGCATGGCGACGAAGGCCTGGCCGGGCTTGACCTCGGCACTGGCGGCGACGGGCGTCACGCGCTTTAGATGGCTCGCCAAGTCCGT
>CAZGOH010000077.1:0-8580 GCA_964527195.1 uncultured Methyloversatilis sp. | reverse complement strand
CGCATCAGCTGGCCTTCGTGCCAGCCGCGCCGGTTGAGGTCGGATGCGTGCACTTCGATGCGCGGCTCGGGTTCGTGGCTGTAGAGGCGCGGCACGCGGCCGGTGCGGCTCATGCCGTGCCACTGGTCGCGCAGGCGGCCGGTGATGAGGCGGAAGGGGTGGCGCGCGTCGGGCGCCTCGGCGGTCAGCCGCGTGTCGATGGATATGAAGCGTGCCTTGCCGTCGGGGAAGGCGAAGCGGTGGTCGCGGTAGAGCCTGTCGGTGCCGACGCCATCCCGCACCGGCCACTGCTGCGGGCCGAGTGCGTCGAGCGCTTCATGCGAGAGGCCGCCGATATCTAGATCGCGGCCGATGGTGGTTTTCACGTACTCGGCGTAGACCTCGGCAGGCGATTCGTAGGCAAACAGTGCCGTCCCGTCAGCGCCGACTTTCGTGGCCAGGAGGCGCGCGAAGTCGCGGCAGATGCGCCAGTCGGCGCGGGCCGCGCCGGGCGCGGGCACGGCGGCGCGCACGCGGGAGATGCGGCGCTCGGAGTTGGTGACGGTTCCGTCCTTCTCGCCCCAGGTGGCGGCGGGCAGCAGCAGGTCGGCGAAGGCGGCGGTTTCGGTGTCGGCCCAGGCGTCCTGCACGACGACGAACTCGGCCTGGGTCAGGGCCGCTCTCACCTTGGCGAGGTCGGGCAGCGATTGCGCCGGGTTGGTGCAGGCGATCCAGACGGCCTTCACCGTGCCGTCGGCGAGCGCGTCGAAGAGTTCGACGGCGGTCTTGCCCGGCTTGTCGGGCAGGGCGGGGATGTTCCACAGCGCGGCCAGTTCGGCGCGGTCCATCGGGTCGGCGAGGTTGCGGTGGCCGGGCAGCAGGTTGGCCATCGTGCCGGTCTCGCGCCCGCCCATGGCGTTGGGCTGGCCGGTGAGCGAGAACGGGCCCATGCCGGGCTGGCCGATCTTGCCGGTGGCGAGGTGCAGATGGATCAGCGCGGCGCCGTTCGCGGTGCCGTGGATCGACTGGTTGAGGCCCTGACACCAGAATGAGAGCGGCGCCTTGGCGGTGCCGAACATGCGCGCGGCAGCGACGATCTCCTCGGCCTTCAGCCCGCAGGCGGCGGCGACGGCGCCGGGGGTGAATTCGGCCAGTTGCGTCCTCAGTTCGGCGAAGCCGGTCGTGTGCTCGGCGATGAAGGCGTTATCGGTCAGGCCTTCCCAGAGCAGCACGTGGAGCATGGCCGAATAGAGCAGGGCGTCGCTGCCGGGCGTGAGCGCGAGGTGCAGGTCGGCGCCGGCGGCGGTGTCGGTGCGGCGCGGGTCGACGACGATCAGCTTGAGATCGGGATTCTTTTCGCGCGCGGCCTCGATGCGGCGGAAGACGACGGGGTGGGCGAAGGCGGTGTTCGAGCCGGCGATCAGCATCAGATCCGCGAGATCGATGTCTTCGTAGCTGCACGGCACGGCGTCGCTGCCCAAGGTGGCCTTGTAGGCGGCGACCGCCGAGGACATGCACAGGCGCGAGTTGGAGTCGATGTTGTTGGTGCCGACCAGCGCGCGCGCCAGCTTGTTGAAGACGTAGTAGTCCTCGGTCAGCAGCTGGCCGGAGACATAAAAGGCGACCGCGTCCGGGCCGTGCTCGCGGATGATTTTCGCGAAGCGATCGGCGGCCACGTCCAGCGCGTTGTCCCAGGAAGTCGGCTCTGGCAGGACGGCACGGCTTTCGCGCAGGATCGGCACGGTGGCCCGGCCGGTGCGCACGGACGCCAGATGCAGCGTATTGCCCTTCGAGCAGAGCTTGCCGAAGTTGGCCGGATGGTCCGGGTCGCCCCGGACGCCCACGATCCGGTCGCCGGCCGACTGGACGATGACGCCGCAGCCGGTGCCGCAGTAGCAGCAGACGCTGCGGGTTTCCGTCACAGCGCGATCCACACCGTGCCCGCTTCGAGCTTGACGGCGAAACTTTGGGTGCAACCCTTGTCTGGCGCGACTGCTTCGCCGCTTTCGAGCTGGATCTTCCACGAGTGCATCGGGCAGGTGACCACCTTGCCGGCGACCATCCCCTGCGACAGCGGGCCGCCCTTGTGCGGGCACTTGTCGTGCAGGGCGAAGACTTCGTCGTCGGCGCTGCGGAATACCGCGATGTCACCCTTCGGCGATTTCACGACGCGGCTGCCGAGGCGGGGGATCTCGTCCAGCGTGCAGAGTTTCTTCCAGTTCATGCGGTGACCTCCAGTGCCCGGTATTCCTTCGATTGGGTGGCGACGGCGTTCGCCCAGGGGTCGGCGTAGCCCTGCAGCGAGTAGAGCAGGCGCTCGTAAAGTTCCGCGCGGCGCTCGGCGTTCTCGACGACGATGCCCTTCACGTAGTCGAGGCCGACGCGGGCGACGTAGTGGCAGGTGCGTTCGAGGTAGTACGCCTCCTCGCGGTAGAGCTGCAGGAAGGCGCCGGAGTACTCCTGCACTTCGTCGTCGGTCCTGACCTTGCAGAGGAACTCGGCCACCTCGGTCTTGATGCCGCCGTTGCCGGCGACGTAGATCTCGTAGCCGGAGTCGACCCCGATCACGCCGACGTCCTTGATGCCGGCCTCGGCGCAGTTGCGCGGGCAGCCGCTCACGGCCAGCTTCACTTTATGCGGTGCCCACATGCCGAACAGCATCTTCTCGAGCTTGACGCCCATGTTCATCGAGAGCTGGGTGCCGAAGCGGCAATGTTCGGCGCCGACGCAGGTCTTCACCGTGCGGATCGACTTGCCGTAGGCGTGGCCCGAGACGAGGCCGGCCTTGCCGAGGTCTTCCCAGACCCCGGGCAGGTCGCCCTTCCTGATGCCCAGCAGGTCGATGCGCGCGCCGCCAGTCATCTTGACGGTAGGCACCTCGTACTTCTCGGCCACGTCGGCGATCACGCGCAGCTCGGCCGGCGTGGTCAGGCCGCCCCACATGCGCGGCACGACGCTGAAGGTGCCGTCCTTCTGGATGTTGGCGTGGGCGCGCTCGTTGATGAAGCGCGACTGCGGGTCGTCCTGCGCCTCGTGCGGCCAGCTCGAGATCAGGTAGTAGTTGAGGGCGGGGCGGCAGGTCGCGCAGCCGTTCGGCGTCTTCCAGCCGAGTTCCTTCATCACGGCGGGGATCGAGAGCAGCTTCCTGTCACGGATGGCCGCGCGCACGACGCCGTGGGAATGCTCGGTGCAGCCGCAGACCGGCTTGTCCCGGGTGTCGGCCGGCTGGTAGGCGCCGCCGACGGTCGAGGCGAGGATCTGTTCGACGAGGCCGGTGCAGCTGCCGCAGGAACTGGAGGCCTTGGTGTGCTTGCGCACCTCGTCGAGGGTGAAGAGGCCGTGCTCCTTGATCGCCTTGACGATGGTACCCTTGCAGACGCCGTTGCAGCCGCAGACCTCGGCCGTATCCGGCATCGCCGCCGCCTTGTTCTGCCCCGCGTGGCCGACATCGCCGACATGGTTCTGCCCGAACATCAGGTGGTCGCGGATCTCGCTGATGTTCTGGCCGTCCTTGAGCAGCTGGAAATACCAGGCGCCGTCGGCGGTGTCGCCGTACATGACGGCGCCGGCCAGCTTTTCACCCCGGATAACGAGCTTCTTGTAGATCCCGCCGACCGGGTCGGACAGGGTGATTTCCTCGCATCCGCTGCCGCCCATGAAGTCGCCGGCGGAAAACACGTCGATGCCCGTCACCTTGAGCTTGGTCGAGGTGACGGATCCCTTGTACTGGCCGATGCCCATCCGGGCCAGGTGGTTGGCGCAGACCTTGGCCTGCTCGAACAGCGGGGCGACGAGGCCGTAGGCGACGCCGCGGTGCTCGGCGCATTCGCCGACGGCGTAGATCTTCGGGTCGAAGGTCTGCAGCGTGTCCGAGACGACGATGCCGCGATTGCAGTGGAGCAGGGCGCTCTTCGCCAGCGCGACGTTCGGCTTGATGCCGGCGGCCATGACGACGAGCTCGGCGGGAATCTCGCCGCCATCCTTGAAGCGCACCGTGCCCACGCGTCCATTCACCCCCGGCTTGAGCATCTCGGTCTGCTTGCCGAGCAGGAACTTCAGGCCCTTGGCTTCGAGCGACTTCTGCAGCAGGTCGGCGGCGGTCTTGTCGAGCTGGCGCTCCATGATCCAGTCGGCCAGATGGACGACGGTGACGTCCATGCCCTGGAGCTTGAGCCCATTTGCCGCTTCGAGGCCGAGCAGGCCGGCACCGATGACGACGGCGTGGCGGTAGCTTTGCGCGGCCGCGATCATCGCCTCGGTGTCGGCGATGTCGCGGTAGCCGATCACGCCGGGGAGGTCGTTGCCCGGGATCGGGAGGATGAAGGGCAGCGAGCCGGTGGCCAGCAGCAGGCGGTCGTAGCCGGCCTCGGTGCCGTCCGCGGCGATCACCTTCTGCGCCTTGCGGTCGATCTTCACGACCTGCTTGCCGGCGTGCAGGGTGATGCCGTTGTCGCGGTACCAGGCCAGGTCGTTGAGCACGATGTCGTCGAACTTCGTTTCGCCGGCCAGCACCGGGGACAGCATGATGCGGTTGTAGTTCGGGTGCGGCTCGGCGCCGAACACCGTGATCTCGTAGAGGTCGGGCGCAAGCTTGAGCAGCTCCTCGAGGCTGCGGCAGCCGGCCATGCCGTTGCCGACCATGACAAGTTTCATTTTCTCCATCGCTTTATCCTTAGGCGGCCAGCGGGTGGGACTGCTTGGCGTAGAGGAACTCGATTACCGCCGAGCGGTAATCCATGTACTGCGGGTCGTGGGCCAGGCTCAGGCGCTCGCGCGGGCGCGGCAGGTCGACGCTGAGGATCTCGCCGATGGTCGCGGCCGGGCCGTTGGTCATCATGACGATGCGGTCGGAGAGCAGCACGGCCTCGTCGACGTCGTGGGTGACCAT
Source organism: uncultured Methyloversatilis sp. (assembly GCA_964527195.1). Taxonomy (GTDB): domain Bacteria; phylum Pseudomonadota; class Gammaproteobacteria; order Burkholderiales; family Rhodocyclaceae; genus Sulfuricystis. The sequence goes on along the minus strand of CAZGOH010000077.1, from coordinate 3,713 downwards.
CACCGTCGTGGCATGCGTGGCCTCGCAGATCTTCATCAGCTCGTCCTGCAGGCGGGCGCGGGTCAGGGCATCGAGCGCGCCGAAGGGTTCGTCCATCAGCAGCACCTTCGGCTCCATCGCCAGCGCCCGGGCGATGCCGACGCGCTGCTTCATGCCGCCGGAGATCTCGCCCGGGTACTTGTGCAGCGCGTGGGCGAGGCCGACCAGTTCGAGCACCTTCGTCGTGCGCTCCTTGAGCTGCGCCTTGTTCTCGTTGGCGGCGAAGACCCGCTCGACGGCCAGGTAGACGTTCTCGAAGCAGGTCAGCCAGGGCAGCAGCGAATGGTTCTGGAACACCACCGCGCGCTCCGGGCCTGGGCCGGGAATCTCGCGGCCGGCGCAGAGCATCACGCCGCTGGTGGGCAGCGTCAGCCCGGCGATCAGGTTGAGCAGCGTCGACTTGCCGCAGCCCGAGTGGCCGATCAGCGAGACGAACTCGCCTTGCCGGATGTTGAGGTCGATGTCGCGCAGGGCGACGAACTTGCCCTTCTTGGTATCGAAAGTCATGCCGACCTTCTCGACCTGGACGAATTTTTCCATGCTCATGTCAGGACTCCGTGTGCAGGCGCCTGGCCAGCAGCAGCAATGATTGTTCGAGGATCAGGCCGACGATGCCGATGACGAAGATGGCGATGATGATGTGCTCGACCTTGAGGTTGTTCCACTCGTCCCAGACCCAGAAGCCGATACCGACGCCGCCGGTGAGCATCTCGGCCGCGACGATCACCAGCCAGGCAGTTCCTATGGACAGCCGGATGCCGGTGAGCATGTAGGGCAGCACGCTGGGGAAAAGGATCTTGGTGACGATCTTCCACTCGGACAGGTTGAGCACGCGCGCGACATTCAAATAATCCTGCGGCACACGCATCACGCCCTGGGCGGTGTTCATGATCATCGGCCAGATGGAGCAGATGAAGATCGTCCAGATCGCCGCCGGATCGGCCTTCTGGAACACCAGCAGGCCGATCGGCAGCCAGGCCAGCGGCGAGACCGGCCGCAGCAGGCTGATGATCGGGTTCACCATGCCGGCCATCGTGGCGAAGCGGCCGAGCAGGAAGCCAGCCGGGATGCCGATCAGTGCCGCGATGCCGAAGCCGATCGCCACCCGCTGCAGCGAGGAAAGGATGTTCCAGCCGATGCCCTGGTCGTTCGGCCCGTTGCTGTAGAACGGATCGGCGAACAGTTTGGCGGCCGCATCCCAGGTCTTGCCCGGGGTCGGGATGCTGCCGCCGTTCATGGTCGCCAGGTGCCAGATGCCGATCAGCAGCACCAAACCCATCACCGGTGGCAGGATCGAGGCGAGCAGGGCGCGCAGCGCCGCCGCGCCGGCTTCGGTGCTGCTCGGGCCTGTGAGTGTGCTCATGACTTACCCCTTGATCTTGAAGCCGTCGGCGTACTTCGCCGGGTCCTTGCCGTTCCAGACCACGCCGTCGACCAGCTTCGACTCGCGCATCTCGCCCTTGGGCACACTCGCCTTGGCGGCGGTGGCGGCCTGCTTGTAGATGTCGATGCGATTGACCTTCTTCGCCACGCCGAGGTAATCCGGGTGGTCCTTGAGCAGGCCCCAGCGTTTGTGCTGGGTCATGAACCACATGGCGTCGGACAGGTAGGGGAAGGACACCGCGCCGTCGTTGTAGAACTTCATCGCGTTCTTGTCGTCCCAGGTCTTGCCGAGCCCGTTGTTGTAGCGGCCGAGCATGCGCGCGACGATCACCTCGCTGTCGGTATTGACATAGGCCTTGGCGGCGATGGTGTCGGCGGTCTTCTGCTTGTTGGCGAGCGAGGCGTCGATCCACTGGCCGGCCTCGATGATCGCCGCCGTGACGGCGCGTGCCGTGTTCGGGTATTTGGCCACCCATTCCGCCGTGGTGCCCAGCACCTTTTCCGGATGATCGACCCAGATGTCCTGTGTCGTCGTCGCGGTGAAGCCGATGTTGTCGATGATCGCGCGGTTGTTCCAGGGTTCGCCGACACAGAAGCCGTCCATGTTGCCGACGCGCATGTTGGCGACCATCTGCGGCGGCGGCACGACGATGGTCTTGACGTCCTTGAAGGGATTGATGCCGTGCGCCGCCAGCCAGTAGTAGAGCCACATCGCGTGGGTGCCGGTCGGGAAGGTCTGGGCGAAGGTGTATTCCTTTTCCTTCTTCGCGACCAGCTTGGCGAGCGAGGCGCCGTCGATGGCGCCCTTGTCCTTGAGCTGGTTGGAGAGCGAGATCGCCTGGCCATTGTTGTTCAGGGACATCAGGACGTTCATGTCCTTCTTCGGGCCGCCGATGCCCAGCTGCACGCCGTAGATCAGGCCGTAGAGGACGTGGGCGGCGTCGAGTTCGCCATTGACCAGCTTGTCGCGGACACCGGCCCAGCTCGCTTCCTTGGTCGGCACGATCTTCACGCCGTATTTCTTGTCGAAGCCCATCACGGACGCCATGACCACGGAGGCGCAGTCGGTCAGCGGGATGAAGCCGATCTTCACTTCCTCCTTTTCCGGCTTGTCGGAGCCGGCGGCCCAGGCAGAAGAGCTGATGGGCAGGGCGCTCATGATTGCCGCACCCGTGGCAAGGCGCAGGAAGTCGCGGCGGGAACCGACGGCAACGGGGTCAGCGGGAGCAGGGGACAGGTCTTGGGCTTCATTTTTCATCTCGATCTCCGGTAGGAAAGAAAAACGGCGTCGATCCCTGCCTCGTGGGCAGCGATCAGACGCCGTTGTCTGGTGACCGAGCCGCCATTGGCTCGATGCTTGACGAACAATTAGCAACTGCTGTGCCAGTTACCTGAAACGCGCCTTATCCATCAAAGTCGGGGCTGGCGGGACGGCAGTTGCCGACTGTGCTGCACCGCGTAAGTGCGAAAACGCTTATGGATGCACCAAAAGAAGGCTTGAATCAGAGCAGCAGATTCGCCATCTCGACAACGTTGCCTGCCACCTTGGCAAGCGGCTGGGACTTTTCCATCGCCAGCTTGCGCAGCGCAGCGTAGGCCGCATCCTCGTCCATGCCGCGCGACTTCATGAGGATGCCCTTGGCCTTTTCGATCGTCTTGCGTTCGGAGAGCTTGCGGCTGGCGTCGGCCAGTTCCTGGCGCAGGGCCTGGTGCTCCTCGAAGCGCGCGACGGCGACATCGACGACCGGCTTGAGACGGTCGATCTCGAAGCCATCCACGACATAGGCCGCCACGCCGGCCTTGACGGCCGAGCGGATCGTCGCGCTGTCGCCGTCCTGCGAAAATATCACGACCGGGCGCGGCATGGTCTGGTTCATCACGCCGAGGTGTTCGAGCGTGTCGCGCGAGGGCGATTCGGTCTCGATCAGGATGATGTCCGGCTTGATTTCCTCGATGCGTTCAATCAGTTCCATGGAAGAAGGCAGCACGGCCGCGACCTGATGCCCGGCCTTGATCAGGCCGGTACAGATTTCGACCGCGCGCTGCTGGGATTCATCGATGACGAGGATGCGTGCCATGATGGCCTACTGCAATTTGCAGGCCACCACACTGTACCGCCCGCAATTGATTGGACACTGATTTGCAGTTCATGCGGCCTTTCGGATGGCATAAGACTGCCGAGCTTCAAGGGGTGACATGAAGCCCAGTTTTTCGAGGCGCCAGTGGCGATTGTAACGATCCCTGAACTCGGTGACAGCCTGCCGCACCTCCTCCAGGTTGCGGAAGATGCG
>CAZGOH010000076.1:0-10089 GCA_964527195.1 uncultured Methyloversatilis sp. | reverse complement strand
ATAAAGATGCTGCAACCTGCACGCAGGAAATACAGGAAAGAGCACAAAGGCCGTAATACCGGCCTGGCGACTCGTGGTGCTAACGTCAGCTTCGGCGAATATGGACTGAAGGCGACGGGTCGTGGGCGATTGACGGCACGCCAGATCGAGGCTGCTCGACGTGCGATGACGCGCCACATTAAGCGCGGTGGCCGGATCTGGATACGGATTTTCCCCGACAAGCCGATATCTCAGAAGCCCGCCGAGGTACGCATGGGTAACGGCAAGGGTAATCCGGAGTACTGGGTTGCCGAAATTCAACCGGGCAAGGTTTTGTATGAAATGGACGGCGTGGCGGAACCGCTCGCACGAGAGGCGTTTGCGCTTGCTGCGGCAAAACTGCCCATTTCAACGACATTCGTTACGCGTCACTTGGGGTAAACGATGAAAGCTCGCGAACTGAGAGAGAAAAATGACGCGGATCTGGACAAAGAACTGCTGGAGCTCCGCAAAGCGCAGTTTTCCCTCCGCATGCAACTGGCAACCCAACAATTGAATAACACAAGCCAAATGGTCAAGCTGCGGAAGGATATTGCGCGGGTGAAGACTATTCAACATGAAAGGACGACTGCCAAATGAGCCAGGAGAGTCAGTCGATGCGTAGGACGCTTGAGGGGCGGGTTTTGAGCGACAAGATGCAGAAAACGGTCACCGTGCTGATCGAGCGTCGAGTGAAGCACCCGGTTATCGGTAAGGTAATGATTCGTTCGAAGAAGTACCATGCCCATGCGGGAGAGGTCGAAGCGGTGACTGGGGATCTGGTGCGTATCGAAGAGTGCGCACCGATGTCGAAAACAAAGGCGTGGCGCGTTACCGAGGTTCTAGAGCACGCCAAGGCTGTATGAGGCCGCTCTTGAGAAATAACTCTTGACAGGCAGCTATTCGCGCGTATAAGATCTCGCGTCTTTTTCGGCTGTCTTGCTGTCAAGTTGATTAGGCAGGACAGTCCGGCATAGTGCCAGAGAGGGTAATCTCTGGCTTCCAAAACTGACCGCAAACCAATTCGTGTTGGTGCGCGGATTAAGTTGGAGTTAGAAATGATTCAGATGCAGTCTCGGCTTGATGTCGCCGATAACACGGGTGCGCGTTCTGTGATGTGCATCAAGGTGATGGGCGGATCAAAGCGTCGTTACGCCGGCATTGGCGACATTATCAAGGTCAGCATCAAGGATGCTGCGCCCCGTGGGCGTGTGAAAAAGGGCGAGATTTACAGTGCGGTGGTTGTGCGCACAGCGAAGGGTGTCAGGCGCGCCGATGGATCCTTGATCAGGTTTGATGGTAATGCGGCTGTCCTGCTCAACAACAAGCTTGAGCCGATCGGTACGCGCATTTTCGGGCCGGTGACTCGTGAATTACGGAGCGAGCGGTTCATGAAGATCGTTTCGCTAGCGCCTGAAGTACTCTGAGGCAGGGAAGGATAATCCATGGAGAAGTTACGCAAGGGCGACGATGTTGTGGTCATAGCTGGCCGTGACAAGGGCAAGCGCGGCACTGTGCTGGGAAAGCTTGAGAATCAAATGATTCTTGTTGAGGGTGTCAATCGCGTAAAAAAACATACCAAGGCAAACCCATTGAAAGGTGATGTCGGGGGCATCGTGGAGAAAGAGATGCCGATCCACGTTTCAAACGTGGCGCTGTTCAATTCCGCCACTCAAAAGGCTGATCGTGTTGGCATCAAGACGCTTGAGGACGGCAAGAGGGTCCGCGTGTTCAAGTCGTCCGGCGAAACGCTCAAGGCTTAAGGGGGGGGCATATGGCACGCTTGCAAGGTTTCTATAAAGATGTTGTTGCGCCGCAAATGCGGAATCAGTTTGGCTATGTCTCGGCGATGGAGGTTCCGCGCATTGTCAAGGTTACGCTGAACATGGGTGTCGGCGAGGCCGTGGCTGACAAGAAAGTTCTAGAAAACGCGCTGGGCGACATGACGAAAATCGCTGGTCAAAAGCCCGTTGTCACTAAGGCGCGCAAGGCGATTGCCGGCTTCAAGATTCGCGAAGGTTATCCCATCGGATGCATGGTGACTTTGCGTGGTGCGCGGATGTTTGAGTTTCTTGATCGCCTGGTCAGTGTGGCGATGCCGCGGATTCGCGATTTTCGCGGGATTCCCGGCAACAAAGGCTTCGATGGTCGTGGCAACTACAACATGGGCGTCAAAGAGCAGATCATCTTTCCTGAAATTGAGTACGACAAGATCGATGCTTTGCGCGGGATGAATATCAGCATAACAACGACAGCGAAAACGGATGCGGAGGCGAAAGCGCTGCTTTCCGCGTTCAAGTTCCCTTTCAAGAACTGAGGGAGTCATGGCGAAACTAGCACTTAAAAATCGCGAAGCCAAACGAGCCAAGCTTGTGGCCAAGTACGCTGCCAAGAGAATGGGGCTTCAGGCGATCATAGAGAATTCGAAGCTTGATGACGAAGAGCGTATGCAAGCTCGTCTCAAGCTTCAGATGTTGCCGCGCAATGCCAGCCCGGTACGGCAGCGTAAGCGCTGCGTGCTGACTGGGCGCCCGCGGGGTGTGTTTAAGAAATTTGGTCTATGCCGGAACAAGTTGCGCGAAATTGCTATGCGTGGCGAGGTTCCCGGGATGACCAAGGCGAGTTGGTAAGGGGGGAAATGGCATGAGCATGACAGATCCCGTGGCCGACATGCTGACTAGGATTCGAAATGGTCAGATGGCCGAAAAACTTGGTGTCACGATGCCGTCTTCCAAGCTGAAGGAGGCGATCGCCAAGGTTTTGAAGGACGAAGGTTATATCGAAGGTTTTTCGGTTCGCAGGAATGGTGGCAAGTCCGAGCTTGATATTGAGCTCAAGTACTATGCCGGTCGCCCGGTCATCGAGCGGATCGAGCGTGTTTCCAAGCCTGGTCTGCGGATCTACCGTGGCAAGGAAAGTTTGCCCAAGGTCATGAACGGGCTTGGTATTGCGATCATTTCAACCCCCAAGGGTGTGATGACGGATCGCAAGGCCCGTAGCGTGAATGTAGGCGGCGAAGTTCTTTGCATCGTGGCTTAAGGAGTCAGAAATGTCGCGTATTGCCAAGAACCCCGTCGTATTGCCGAAAGGTGTCGAAGTATCGCTTACGTCGGGACAGGTTACTGTCAAAGGGCCGTTGGGGACCCTCTCGCATTTCATTCTTCCTGCGGTGTTTGTCGAGCAGGAGGGCGAAACCCTCGTTTGTCGCGCGCTTGATGGCAAGCCGAATGCCTCGGCCATGTCCGGCACGATGCGCGCACTGATCGGCAATATGGTGACTGGAGTCACCAAGGGTTTCGAGAAAAAATTGAGCTTGGTCGGCGTCGGATACAAGGCGCAGGCTCAGGGCAACCGGTTAAATCTCGCGCTGGGCTTTTCGCATCCGGTGGCCCACGACATGCCGAATGGGATCAAGGTCGAAACCCCGACGCAGACTGAAATTCTCATCAAGGGAATTGATCGCCAGTTGGTTGGTCAGGTTGCGGCTGAGGTGCGTGCCTATCGTCCGCCCGAGCCGTACAAGGGCAAGGGGGTGCGATATGCCGATGAGACGATCGTGATCAAGGAAACCAAGAAGAAGTAATTCCGGACATCGCCTTTAGATAACAAGGGATTGAACATGAACAAGAAAGAAGCTCGTCTGCGCAGGGCGCGCAAAACCCGCGCCAAGATTGCCGAGCTGAAAGTTGCGCGTCTCTGCATCAATCGGACAAACTGTCATATTTATGCACAGGTATTTTCTGGATGCGGAAGCAAGGTGCTGGCTGCGGCTTCCACCGTCGAAGCCGATCTGCGCAAGAATATCCCCAACGGTGGCAATGTCGAGGCGGCCAGGGCTGTCGGCAGACTGATTGCCGAGCGAGCCAGGGCGCAGGGCCTCACTACGGTTGCCTTTGATCGTTCGGGGTTCAAATATCATGGCCGCGTTAAGGCGCTGGCTGACGCCGCCCGCGAGGGCGGCTTGAACTTCTAAGGCTGGTCAGAGAGCGAGATCGATATGGCTAAACCGCAAACGAAGAAACAGCAGCAGACCACCGAAGAGCGCGATGATGGCTTGCGCGAAAAGATGGTCGCCATTAACCGGGTTACCAAGGTGGTCAAAGGTGGCCGTATCCTCGGCTTCGCCGCACTGACTGTTGTCGGTGATGGTGATGGCGGGGTTGGTATGGGTAAAGGCAAGGCACGCGAGGTTCCCGTCGCTGTGCAAAAAGCGATGGACGAGGCACGCCGAAAGTTGGCGAAGGTCAGTCTGCGCGAAGGTACTCTGCATCACCCCGTAACAGGCAAGCACGGGGCGACGACGGTTCTGATGTCTCCGGCGGCCGCCGGTACGGGTGTTATCGCGGGTGGCCCCATGCGTGCCGTTTTCGAGGTGATGGGCGTCACGGATGTTGTTGCCAAGGCAATCGGATCAACTAATCCCTACAATCTTGTCAGGGCTACGATCAATGGCTTGATGGGCATGAATACGCCTGCAGAAATTGCGGCGAAGCGCGGCAAATCAGTACAAGAAATTCTGGAGGCTTGATATCGTGGCGACAGAGAAGAAGATCAAAGTTACCCAGGTCAAGAGCTCGATTGGAACGAAGGCTGATCATCGGGCGACGATGCGCGGTCTTGGCCTCAGGCGGATAAACCATTCTGTTGATCTGGAGGACACCCCTTCCGTACGCGGCATGATCCGGAAGGTGGCCTATTTGGTGAAATGCGAGGAATGAGAAGATGCATCTGAACAATTTGAAACCTGCCCCGGGTGCGAAGCATTCCCCGAAGCGTCCCGGTCGTGGTATCGGTAGCGGCCTCGGAAAAACCGGTGGCCGTGGTCACAAGGGTCAGAAATCGCGTGCGGGCGGCTTTCACAAGGTTGGCTTCGAAGGTGGGCAGATGCCTCTGCAGCGTCGCCTACCAAAGCGGGGGTTTGTGTCGCTGACGGCGGGCCGCAATGCCGAAGTGCGGCTGTCGGAACTTGAAAAATTGCCTGTTGAGGACGTGGACCTTTTGACGTTGATGCAGGCGGGTATCGTTCCTGCCGACTGCCTTGCGGCGAAAGTGATTCTCTCCGGAAAACTGACCCGAAAGGTCAATCTCAAGGGTGTTGGGGCCACCAAAGGCGCACGTGCCGCCATTGAGTCTGTTGGCGGCTCGGTTGCCGACGTAGCCCCCGCGACTGGCGCCTAACCCGAAAATTTCGGAGCATATTGACGTGGCCAATGCCTCTGCGGACGCGCTTGCGCTAGGAAAGTCGGGGAAGTTCGGCGATCTATGGCGTCGGCTGGGGTTCCTTCTGGGGGCCTTGGTCGTTTATCGGATTGGCGCCCATATTCCGGTGCCTGGCATTGATCCTGTCCAGCTTGCGGAGTTGTTCAATTCCCAGCAGGGTGGGATCCTCGGCGTGTTCAACCTTTTTTCGGGCGGAGCGCTTTCGCGCTTCACCATCTTTGCTCTCGGAATCATGCCATACATTTCGGCGTCCATCATCATGCAATTGATGACGCATGCCGTACCTGCGCTTGAGCAGATGAAAAAAGAAGGTGAGGCAGGGCGCCGCAGGATTACGCAATATACCCGCTATGGCACTGTATTACTTGCGCTCTTCCAGGCGATCGGCATGACCATTGCGCTAGAAAGCCAGCCGGGTTTGGTGCTGGACCCCGGCCTGATGTTTCGCATCACTTCGGTAATGACCTTGGTTACGGGGACGATGTTCCTGATGTGGCTGGGCGAACAGATTACGGAACGCGGTTTGGGCAACGGAATATCTATCATCATCTTCGCCGGCATCGTTGCCGGCTTGCCAAGCGCGCTCGGTGGATTGTTCGAGCTCGTCCGTACCGGGGCGATGCATCCGCTGACCTCTATCGTGATTTGCCTTCTCGTTGTTGTGGTTACCGCCTTCGTGGTATTCGTCGAGCGTGGTCAGCGCAAGATTCTCGTGAATTATGCAAAGCGGCAAGTTGGTAACAAGGTCTATGGCGGCCAGAGTTCACACCTTCCCTTGAAGTTGAACATGGCGGGCGTGATACCGCCGATTTTCGCTTCCTCGATCATTCTCTTTCCGGCGAGCGCTGCGGGGTGGTTCGGGTCGGGCGACGGCATGTTCTGGCTGAAGGATATCGCGGCAGCATTGTCTCCGGGGCAGCCCATTTACGTTCTGCTCTACGCAGCGGCGATCATTTTCTTCTGTTTTTTCTACACCGCGCTGGTTTTCAACCCAAAGGAAACCGCCGACAACCTGAAGAAAAGCGGTGCATTCGTACCCGGCTACCGCCCGGGTGACCAGACGGCGCGCTATATAGACAAGATTCTGATGCGGCTTACTCTGGCCGGAGCGGTCTATATCACGCTGGTGTGTCTTATCCCGGAGTTCCTCATACTGAAGTGGAACGTTCCGTTCTACTTTGGCGGGACATCTCTCCTGATCATCGTGGTCGTGACCATGGACTTCATGGCCCAGGTTCAGGCTTACCTGATGTCGCATCAATATGAAAGCCTTCTGAAGAAAGCAAACTTCAAAGGTGCAGGGATGCCCCTGCGCTGAGAAAACGTGTAAGTCCAGAGCTCATGTCTAAGGAAGATGTCATCGAAATGCAGGGGGAGGTACTGGAAAACCTTCCTAACGCAACATTTCGCGTCAAGTTGGAAAATGGGCATGTGGTTCTTGGTCATATATCCGGAAAGATGCGGATGCATTACATACGCATTCTTCCGGGGGACAAGGTAACCGTGCAGTTGACACCTTACGATCTGAACAAGGCGCGCATTGTGTTTCGTGCCAAGTAAGTCTGTCTGAGTCGATCGCACATCAAAGGCAAGTAACAGCGGAGATAGCAATGAGAGTACAAGCTTCGGTCAAGCGGATTTGCCGCAAGTGCAAGATCATTCGCCGTCATGGTGTCGTGCGGGTCATCTGTACCGATCCTCGTCACAAGCAGCGGCAAGGTTGAATCAACATCTTTTTTCTTATACAATCGCCGGTTCGAATTTAAACGGAAGCGGCAAGAAAGCCGTCCTCTTTGCCGTGGTTTCGCGGCAAGGTGGGCGGGCGAGCAAGCAAGACGTCGAGGACAAGGTGAAAACATGGCTCGTATAGCAGGCGTAAACATTCCGAATCATCAGCATGCCGAGATCGCGCTGACGGCGATCTACGGAATCGGGCGCTCGCGCGCGCAAAAGATCTGCGATGCCGCGGGAGTGCAGCGCACCAGCAAGATCAAGGATCTCACCGAGTCCGATATGGATCGCTTACGCGAGCAGGTTGGGAGGTTCGCGGTAGAGGGGGATCTGCGGCGCGAGGTGACCATGAGCATCAAGCGTCTCATGGATCTCGGCTGCTATCGGGGCGTGCGCCATCGGCGCGGTTTGCCGGTTCGTGGGCAGCGGACTCGCACCAACGCCCGTACCCGCAAGGGGCCGCGCAAATCTGTTGCCGGCGGCAAGAAATAATCAGGCGGAATAAAAAACATGGCTAAAACGACGACCAAGATACGCAAGAAGGTCAAAAAGAACGTGGCCGAGGGCATTGCCCACGTGCACGCATCCTTCAACAACACCATCATCACCATTACCGATCGGCAGGGTAATGCGCTTTCGTGGGCGACCTCCGGCGGTGCCGGTTTCAAGGGTTCCCGAAAATCCACGCCTTTTGCGGCTCAGGTTGCCGCTGAGGCTGCGGGCAAGGCCGCACAGGAGTGTGGGATCAAAAATCTTGAGGTGCGCATCAAGGGCCCGGGACCCGGCCGGGAGTCGGCGGTTCGTGCCCTGAATGCGCTGGGGATCAAGATCAGCAGCATCACCGATATCACCCCGATTCCGCACAATGGTTGCCGGCCGCCAAAGCGCCGTCGCATCTAAGCCTGAAGCAAGGAGTAAGCCAAGTGGCTCGCAATCTCGACCCGAAATGCCGTCAATGTCGCCGTGAGGGAGAAAAGCTTTTCCTCAAAGGTGAGAAGTGTTTTACCGACAAGTGCTCCATTGAGCGCCGTTCTTATGCCCCCGGGCAGCATGGCCAAAAGTCCGGCCAGCGTCTCTCGGGCTATGGCCAGCAGTTGCGCGAAAAGCAGAAAATCCGCCGTCTTTACGGCGTGCTTGAAAGGCAATTCCGCAAGGTCTTCGCCGAAGCAAACCGTCGTAAGGGACAGACGGGTGAAAACCTGCTCCAGTTGCTCGAGGGCCGTCTCGATTCCGTCGCCTACCGCATGGGGTTCGGTGCTTCGCGTGCGGAGGCTCGGCAATTGGTTCGTCATAACGGTGTGCTCGTCAATGGCAAACGTGTCAACATCCCGTCCTTCAATGTCGCCCCAGGTGATGTCATCCAGCTGACAGAGGCGGCACGCGCCCATCTGCGTATCAAGGCTGCCCTCGAAGCCGCCGAGTCGCGCGGTTTCCCAGAGTGGATCGAGGTCGATGTCAAGGCTGGCAAGGGCACGTTCAAGACCTACCCCGGGCGTGACGAATTGCCGCCTTCCATCAAGGAAGGTCTGGTCGTCGAGTTGTATTCGCGCTAATTCCATTCTTTTGCGCCGGGGGGCTTTCGCCCCGCCGGCGTAATGTCTTTGAGGAACGAAGATGCAAAGTCTCGCGTTGCTAAAACCCCGCATCATCGATGTTCAGGCGCTTTCCCCCGTGCATGCTCGCGTGATCATGGAACCCTTCGAGCGCGGTTATGGCCATACTCTCGGCAATGCGCTACGTCGCATACTGCTGTCCTCGATGCCTGGGGCTGCGCCCACCGAAATGACCATTGACGGCGTCCTGCACGAGTACTCGACACTTGAGGGCGTGCGTGAGGATGTGGTCGATATCATGCTCAACCTCAAGGGCGTCGTCATGCGTCTGCACAATCGCGGCGAATCGCTTCTGACCCTTTCCAAGAAAAGCGAGAACAGTGAAACCATCGTCACTGCCGGCGACATTCAGGCCGGACATGATGTCGAGATCATCAATCCGGACCATGTGATTGCCCATCTGGCGCCTGGCGGCAAGCTCGACATGCAGATCAAGGTCGAACTCGGCCGCGGCTATGTGCCTGCGAATGTCCGTGCCATCGCCAAGGAGAGCAAGACGATTGGCCGTATTCTGGTCGATGCCTCGTTCAGCCCCGTGCGCCGTGTCAGCTATCAGGTCGAAGCGGCACGCGTGGAGCAGCGTACCGATCTTGATAAGCTCATCATCGACATCGAGACCAACGGCGCGATCGATCCAGAGGAATCGATTCGTTATGCAGCCAGCATCCTGATGGACCAGCTTTCTGTGTTCTCCGATCTCGAGGGAACACCGATCTCCATCGAGCCGCCGAAGCAGTCCTCCGTCGACCCGATCCTGCTGCGTCCGGTCGATGATCTTGAGCTGACAGTTCGCTCGGCGAACTGTCTCAAGGCGGAAAACATCTATTACATTGGCGATCTCATCCAGCGTACCGAAACCGAACTGCTCAAAACCCCGAACCTCGGCCGCAAGTCACTGAACGAGATCAAGGAGGTTCTTGCCTCCCGTGGGCTGACGCTTGGCATGAAGCTGGAAAACTGGCCGCCGGCCGGTCTGGAGAAGATCGGTTAAACATCCGTCAGGGAAGCAAACCGGTTCCCGCGAGTCCTCACAATACAACAAGCAACCGGCCGCGTGCCTCGAGCGACGGCCGTACAAAGTGAAAGGAAATTCTCATGCGTCACGGTAACGGACTGCGCAAGCTCAATCGCACCTCATCACATCGCCAGGCGATGCTGCGCAACATGACCGTTTCACTCCTGCGTCACGAAGCTATCAGAACGACGCTGCCGAAAGCGAAAGAATTGCGCCGCGTCGTCGAGCCGATCATCACGCTCGGCAAGAAGCCATCGCTGGCGAATCGTCGTCTGGCTTTTGATCGCCTGCGCGACCGGGAGATGGTCGTCAAGGTATTCGACGAACTCGGTCCGCGCTACGCGAACCGCAATGGTGGCTATCTGCGCATCCTCAAGATGGGTTTCCGGGTCGGGGACAATGCGCCGATGGCTTACGTCGAATTGCTTGATCGTCCGGAAGGCGAGACCGAAACCCAGTCTGTGGCTAGCGCGGAATAAGCTTCTCCGCGCC
>CAZGOH010000075.1:0-10190 GCA_964527195.1 uncultured Methyloversatilis sp. | reverse complement strand
AGAGCCTAACTGCCAAAAACCTTGACCCGCATCAATTCAGTCGAATTTCATGAAACATTAGAGAGCGTTGATATTTATACGATTCAACCAATTACGAAGATACAAGCTCAAACTCTCTCGTCGACCCAGGCCCCCACCGCCGCCAAGGCCGCCGGCAGATGCTCTGGCTGGGTACCGCCGGCCTGCGCCATGTCGGGACGGCCACCTCCCTTGCCCCCAACCCGCTGCGCGACGACATTGACCAGATCGCCGGCCTTGATCCTGGCCGTGAGGTCGGCGGTAACCCCGGCGATCAGGCTGACCTTGCCGTCGCTGACGCTGCCGAGCACGATGGCGGCGGAACCCAGCTTGTCCTTGAGCTTGTCCATGGTCTCGCGCAGCGTCGGCACATCAGCGCCCTCGATCATTGCAGCAAGCACCCGGATTCCCTTGATCTCGATGGCCTGCGCGACAAGATCGTCGCCTTGCGCGGAAGCCAGCCTTCCCTTCAGGGCGGCCAGTTCGCGCTCGAGCCGGCGCACCTGGTCGAGCACCGCGACGACGCGTGCCGGCGCTTCCCTGGGCAGCACCTTGAGCGTGCCGGCGACTCCGCCAAGCGCTTCCTCCATCTCCTGCACGTAGCGCAGCGCATTGTCGCCGGTCACCGCCTCGATGCGCCGCACGCCGGCAGCCACGCCGCCCTCGGCGGAGATGCTGAACAGGCCGACATCGCCAGTGCGCGCGACATGCGTGCCGCCGCACAGTTCGCGCGAACTGCCGATGTCGAGCACGCGCACCGTCTCGCCGTACTTTTCGCCGAACAGCATCATCGCGCCGAGCTTCTGCGCCTCGGTGATCGGCATGACGCGACAAACGGTCGGCGTATTGGCGAGGATTTCGGCATTGACAATGTTCTCCACTCTGCGAATCTCCGCGTCGGTGAGCGGCTGGTTATGCACGAAATCGAAGCGCGTCTTGTCCGGATCGACCTGGGAGCCCTTTTGCTGGACGTGCTCGCCGAGCACCTCGCGCAAGGCCTTGTGCAGCAGGTGAGTAGCCGAGTGGTTGCGCATGGTGCGCTGGCGGGCCGGCACGTCCACCTTCGCCGTCACGCCATTGCCGACTTTCAGAGTACCGGTCCTGACCACGCCGTGATGGCCGAAAACGCTGGCCTGGATCTTTTGCGTGTCTTCCACGGCGAAGATGCCATGCACCGATTGCAGCGCGCCTCGGTCGCCGACCTGGCCACCGGATTCGGCATAGAAGGGCGTGTTGTCGAGCACGACCACGCCGAACTCGCCTTCGGCGAGCTCATTGACGGGCGCGCCTTCCTTGTAGAGCGCGAGCACGTTGGCCTTGAATTCGAGGTAGTCGTAGCCCTGGAAAGCCGTGACCGGACCATCGTACTCGAGGTTGGCCGCCATCTTGAACTTGCCCGCGGCGCGCGCCTGTTCCTTTTGGTGCGCCATCGCGGCGTCGAAAGCAGCGGCATCCACCGTCACACCATGCTCGCGACAGATGTCGGCGGTCAGATCGAGCGGGAACCCGTAGGTGTCGTGCAGCTTGAACGCAGTGTCACCGTCGAAGACGTTCACACCCTCTTTCGCCAGCGCGGTCAAGTTCGCCTCGACGATGGCCATGCCGTGCTCGATGGTGGCGAAGAAGCGCTCCTCCTCGAGCTTGAGAACTTCCATGACCCGCGCCTGACTACCCTCCAGGCCGGGATAAGCCGCCCCCATCTCGGCAACGAGATCGGGCACCATGCGATGAAAGAACGGTGCGCGTGTGCCGAGCTTCCAGCCATGGCGGATGGCACGGCGGATGATGCGGCGCAGGACGAAACCGCGCCCCTCGTTGCCGGGAATCACCCCGTCGGAGAGCAGGAACGCGCACGCCCGCACATGGTCGGCAAGCACGCGCAGGCTGGGCTGATCGAGGTTGATCTGACCAGTCTCGCGCGCGGCGGCGCGTACCAGGGCCTGCATCAGGTCGATCTCATAGTTGCTATGCACATGCTGCAAGACGGCAGCGATACGCTCCAGCCCCATGCCGGTATCCACCGAGGGTTTGGGCAGCGGATGCATGACATACTCGTCGCCGCATTTTTCCCTATTGAACTGCATGAACACGTTGTTCCAGATCTCGATGTAGCGGTCGCCATCCTCCTCCGGCGAACCGGGCGGACCGCCGGGAATCTCCGGACCGTGGTCGTAGAAGATCTCCGAGCACGGACCGCAGGGCCCCGTGTCGCCCATCATCCAGAAATTGTCAGATAGGTAGCGTCCGCCCTTGTTGTCGCCGATGCGGATCGTGCGCTCGACCGGCACGCCGATCTCCTTCGTCCAGATGTCGTAGGCTTCGTCGTCTTCGGCATACACCGTGACCCAGAGCCGGTCGACCGGCAGTTTGAAGACATCGGTCAGCAGTTCCCAGGCGTACCGGATCGCGTCACGCTTGAAGTAGTCGCCGAAACTGAAATTGCCGAGCATCTCGAAAAATGTGTGATGCCGCGCGGTGTAACCGACGTTCTCGAGGTCGTTGTGCTTGCCGCCGGCGCGCACGCATTTTTGCGAGGTGGCGGCGCGCGCATAGGGGCGCTTGTCGAAGCCGAGAAAGACGTCCTTGAACTGGTTCATGCCGGCGTTGGTGAACAACAGCGTCGGATCGTCGAAAGGCACCAGCGAGGACGAGGACACGATCTGGTGGCCCTTGGATTCGAAGAAGCGAAGAAACTTTTCGCGGATCTCGGCGCAATTCATGGTGGTGCGGTTCATGGGCAAACTCGGCAAAACGTCGAAGGGGGAGGAATTCTACGGGAAGCCGTCAGCGCCGGGCCTGTGCGGCGGCGGCCGGCGGCGCGGGTGCTGGCGCGGGTGGCGGTGGCGCAAGCACGGGGTCGGCGCGGAACACGGCGGTATCGAGCGCGAGCTTGGGCGGCTTCTCCCCCCCCCAGACGAGTTCGACTTCCTCGGCAAGGATGTGGCGAATCCGGCTGCGGTCGAATCCGCCCTTGGTACGCGCCGCCTCGCGCGTCGGCATGGAGAGACGCGCCGCGGCGCGCGCCAGCAGGCTGGGATCGGCGCCGGACTCGCGCAGGGCCTGCACGGCAGCCGGAGTCATGGGCAGGAAACCGGTCGTCCGTACCCACTCGCGCTGGATGTCCGGTTGCAAAAGGAAAGCGACGAAGCGCGCAACGATTTCGAGTTCCGGCTTCTTGTCCGCCGCCAGCACCCACAGCGCGGCGCCGTCGGGCAGCACGTGCGACGGACGCACGCCGTAAACGTCGTCGTAATGCGGCAGCAAGGCAATGCCGAGCGGGAATTCCGGTTGGGCGCGCCGGATGTGCGCGTACAGGGCCGATTCGCCCGTCAGCATGGCGCAGGCGCCGTTCGAAAAGCGATCATCGCCTTCCCGCCCGGGCCCCGAATAGACGAAGTAAAGACTCTTGTGCCAACTCGTCAGCAGCGCCAGGTGCTTGACGTTCACGAGATTGTTGAGCGCCAGTCGATCGACCTTGCCGTTCTTGACGAGTTGCGGCTCGCCATGCTGGGCGGCGACGTTTTCCAGATGCACCCAGGCGAAACGGGAACTCGTGAGCGGGCAGTCGAAACCGGCCCGGCGCAGCGCGCCCGCGGCTTCCTGGAGTTCCCACCACGTCTTCGGCGGCACATCCGGATTCAGGCCCGCGCGCTCGAACGCGGCCTTGTTGTAGAACAGCACGGGCAAGGACATGCCCAGCGGCAGGGCCTGCATGCGGCCGGCGACATCCTCGACCGGATCGCTCATCTGCGGATAGAAGGTCTTGGGATCGAACTTCAGCCCGCCCGCAGCCATGACCTGGTGCAAGGGGCGGAAACGCGGGCGCGTGGCGAACACGCCGAGCACGTCTTCCTGATCGAAGAAGGCCAGGTGGGGCAGGCGCGACTTATCCTCCAGACCACGCGCGTCCTCGAGGCGGATGCGGCCGCCACCACGCCGCCGCTTCTCCTCGGCATCGTTGAAACGCAGGGCCAGCGTGGCGAGCACGTCGAGGGCGCTACCGGACACGTTATGCCGCAGGACGATATCCAGCGGAGCCACGGGAACAGGCGCCGGACGGGCAGGGGTGGAAGCCGCGGACTTGGCCGGTCTGGCCTGCGCCGGACTTTTCGCCGGTGGCGCGCTCTTGGCCGGCGGGACCGCCGCAGGCTTGGAGGATGCCTGGGGAGAGGCACCGACGCCCGCCGCGGCGAACGACAGGAGCAGCAACACGGGAATCGCACAAGAAATTTTCATGGGAGCGAGGGCGACATGTGTCAAACATCGGATATTGGGGCGCCCGAGTTTATCGGCTAAAGAATTCGCGCGCACGGCCGTAAAATCCGGTGACCGGATTTATCCGCAGAACACTCATCACACTTTTCATGCGCAAGCTCATCTTCGTTGCCCTCAGCGGAATCGCCGTCGCCGGCTGCGACCAGCTCGGCATCGAGACGCCCGCCCAGGTGGCGGCCGCCAAGGAAGCCGAGGGCCGCGCCATCGGCGGTGCCTGCCGTCACAGCGGACGGGCCCTGGAAGATTGCTACGCCCTCAACAAGCGCGCTTCCAAAGCGGCCATCTTCAGCGGCTGGCGCGACATGGACGCCTACATGCGTGAAAACGCGATCGAGATCGTCCCCCCGGTCGGCGTCGGTACGCCGACGCCCAAGGCGCCCGCCGAAGGTGAAAGCGCGACAAGCGCCGAAACCACGCCGGAAGCCGATCTGCCCAAACCCGGCCCGGGCGGCCGCATGGCCTGAGGGCCGAGAGCGGTTTTGCCGCTTTGCCGTAGAATGCCTCGCGCGTCCTGCCGGTTGGGCGCCTCCGCATCGACCTTCCACCCGTTGCCTTGCCTGAGCCGGCGCGGTCTCCCCGGAGACCATCTGGCAGCGACGCATACCGGAGTGCATGCGTGAAATTCACCGACCTCGGGCTGGCGCCCGAAATCCTCAAGGCCGTCCAGGATGCCGGCTACACCGACCCGACGCCCATCCAGCAGCAGGCGATTCCCATCGTGCTGGCCGGCCACGACATCATGGGCGGCGCGCAGACCGGCACCGGCAAGACAGCGGGCTTCACCCTGCCGCTGCTGCACAAACTGGCCCGCCACGCCAACGCATCGCCCTCGCCGGCCCGCCACCCGGTGCGTGCGCTGATCCTTGCGCCCACGCGCGAACTGGCCATGCAGGTGCAGGAATCGGTGAAGACCTACAGCAAGTACCTCGGCCTGCGCTCGGTCTGCATCTATGGCGGCGTGGACATGAAGGCGCAGATCGCCGAACTGAAAGAAGGCCGCGAGATCGTCGTCGCCACGCCGGGCCGCCTGCTCGACCACGTCGAACAGAAGACGGTGAGCTTCGGTTCCGTCGAATTCCTCGTGCTGGACGAGGCCGACCGCATGCTCGACATGGGCTTCATTCCCGACATCAAGCGCATCCTCAAGCTCTTGCCGACGACGCGCCAGAGCCTGCTGTTC
This sequence comes from uncultured Methyloversatilis sp., assembly GCA_964527195.1. Taxonomy (GTDB): domain Bacteria; phylum Pseudomonadota; class Gammaproteobacteria; order Burkholderiales; family Rhodocyclaceae; genus Sulfuricystis. The sequence continues at coordinate 4,717 of CAZGOH010000075.1, read as the reverse complement.
TCGGCCACCTTCTCGGAAGAAATCAAGAAGCTCGCCGACGCGATGCTGAAGTCGCCCCAGCTCATCGAGGTGGCGCGCCGCAACCAGGTTTCGGAAACCATCACCCACCGCGTGCACCCGGTCGCTGCCGACAACAAGCGTCACCTGCTCAAGCACCTGCTCGACGACGCGGCGATGACCCAAGTGCTGGTGTTCTCCGCCACCAAGTTCGGCACGGCGCGGCTCGCCGCCTGGCTGGAAAAACAGGGCATCAACGCCACGGCCATCCACGGCGACAAGAGCCAGCAGGAACGGACGAAAGCGCTCGAGGCCTTCAAGTCGGGCGAAGCGCGCGTGCTGGTCGCCACCGACGTCGCCGCGCGCGGTCTCGACATCGACGACCTGCCGCACGTCATCAACTACGAGCTGCCGCGCGTCGCCGAGGATTACGTGCATCGCATCGGCCGCACCGGCCGCGCCGGCAAGAAGGGCGACGCCACCTCGCTGGTCGCACCCGAGGAAATGAAGCATCTCGGCGAGATCGAGCGGCTGATCAAGTTCAAGATCGAACAGGTCGCGGTACCCGGTTTCGAACCCGGCGCGCCGATCATTCGCGAGCGCGAAAGCCGTGGCCACGGCCACAAGCACGAACCGAAGATCGGCCACGGCCCGAAGGAACGCGTCGATCGCCTGCCGCAGCCGATCGCCCATCTGCCGCGCCTGCCGAAGAAGCCGATGATCGCGGCCGACGGCTTCGACTTTTCCAAGCCCTACGAACCGAAGGCCAGCGCCAACGTCGCCGACGTCGGCGAGACAAAAGCCGAGCCAAAGTCGGTCCCGGCGCCACGGCGACCGCTGCGCCCTGTCGCCGCCCTGCTCGGCGGCATGCTCGGCAAGAAGGAGACGCCGTGAAACTGGTCCGCTTCGGCCCCCGGGGCCGCGAAAAACCCGGCCTGATCGACGCGCAGGGCCGGCTGCGCGATCTTTCCGTCCACTGCGACGACATCGGCTGGGCGGAGCTTTCCCCTGCCGGCAGGAAGCGTCTGGCCGCCATCGCCCCTGCGACGCTGCCGCTCGTGCGCGGCAAGCCGCGCCTGGGCGTACCCTTCACCGGCATCAGCAAGATCATCGGCGTCGGCCTCAACTATCGCGACCATGCGAAGGAAACCGGCGCGGCGATCCCGACCGAACCCGTGCTGTTCATGAAGGCCACCACGGCAATCAACGGCCCGTTCGACAACGTCGTGCTGCCACGCACTTCGGTCAAAACCGACTGGGAGGCCGAACTGGGCCTCGTCATCGGCAAGGAAGCGCGCTACGTCAGCGAAGACAAGGCGCTCTCCTATCTGGCCGGCTATGTCACCTTCCACGACGTTTCGGAACGCGATTTTCAGAAGAACCGTGGCGGCAGCTGGGACAAGGGCAAGGGCTGCGACACGTTCGCCCCCATCGGCCCCTGGCTGGTCACATCGGATGAGGTGAAAGACCCGCAGAGGCTGCGCGTCTGGTGCGAGGTCAATGGCGTCATGCGCCAGGACAGCCATACCGACCAGATGATCTTCTCCTGCGCCCACCTGGTCAGCTACATCTCGCAGTTCATGACGCTGCTGCCCGGCGATGTGATCTGCACCGGCACGCCGCCCGGCGTCGGCCTCGGCATGCAGCCGCCGCAGTTCCTCAAGGCCGGCGACGTGGTGCGCCTCGGCGTCGAAGGTCTGGGCGAGCAGCGGCAAAAAGTCGTCGCCGGCTAGACGGCGATGGCGCATTCCGTTCATGTCCGTCTCGCCGGGCATCATGCCAACCCGGCGCGTTTCCATCATCAGGTCGAGGCGACTTTGACGCGGCACCCCGATGGCGCGCTGCATCTCGTCTATGCGATCCACGGACTGAATCTCGACCTGCGCGTGCCGACGCCGCACTTTCCGGCACCTGACGATGCCCTGTGGTCGACCACCTGCTGCGAACTGTTTCTCGGCAGCGTCGGCCACGAAAGCTACCGCGAATTCAACTTCTCGCCCTCCGGGCAATGGGCCGCGTACGACTTCGTCGCCACGCGCCAGCGCGCCCCCCGACTGCCCGCGCTCCCCGCGCCCGCCATCGATTTCACGCGCGACGAGTCCTGCCTGAAGCTCGCCGTCACCGTGCCACGCGCGGCCCAGCCTGCCGCGGAAACCCTGCGCCTCGCCGTCTCGACCGTACTCGAAGCCGAAGGCGGACACCACGGCCACTGGGCGCTCGCCCATCCGCCCGGCCAGCCCGATTTCCACCACCACGCCGGCTTCGTGCTGAGCCTCGGCACGCTCGGTTTCCGCCCCGCCCACTGGCCATGAAGTTCGGCCTCGACCGCCTGCGCCGAGAATATCCTGCTGGCCCGCGAGGCGCATTTCCCGGCCACCATCGCTGACCTCTACGACCCGGAGAATATGCCGGAGAACCTGCGCCACGCCCACGAGCGCAACGACGAGGTGCTGGATCGCATCTACATCGGCCGCCGCTTCAAGAACGACACCGAGCGACTGGAAAAGCTGTTCGATCTGTATACGAAGATGACGACGGCGGCCGGGAAGCCTGTGAGGAAAACGAAACGGGGGAGCTGAGTGCCGCACAAAAGTCGGCGCTGGCGGGACGGCGATGCCCGGATCGACTTGACGAATTGATACCAGAAAATATACTTGCAAGTATAAGCGCTCATCCACAGGAGCTACCGCCATGTCACAAATCACGCTGTATCTGGACGATGCCACGCAAGCCTTGGTCGATCAGGCCGCGCAGGCCAGCGGCCTGTCGAAAAGTCGCTGGGTGGCGGAAATCATTCGCAAATACGCCGCCCATGAATGGCCTCAGGACTGTCTGGCGCTGGCGGGGCGTTTTCCCGACTTTCCCTTGCGCGAGGAAAACCCGGCCGCGCAGGCTACCGATGTGCCGCGCGTGGGATTTTGACGGCCTGCCATGCTGATTCTCGACAGCAACACCATCAGCTACTACTTTCGCGGCGACCCGCAGGTGGTGCCGCGCCTGCAAGCCATTCCCCCCGCCGATGTCGGCGTACCGGCCATTGTGGAATACGAGCTGCGTTACGGCCTGTTGCGCTTGCCGCCGGAGGCCGCCGAGCCTCGCCTGGCCGCATTGGCCGCTTTGCTGCGACCGATGCAGGTGTTGCCGTTCGATGGAGAATGCGCGGCGCACGCCGCCCGTCTCCGCGCGGCGCTTGAGAACGCCGGCACGCCCATCGGCCCGCACGATACCTTGATCGCGGCCACGGCATTGCGTTACCAGGCCACGCTGGTAACGCGCAATGTGCGCGAGTTCTCCCGCGTGCCGGGCTTGCAGTGGCTGAACTGGCACACAGCGACCCAGAGACAGCGCAGCTGGTAGGCTGAGCATGTGTAAGGTTTTGCCGGTGGCACTGGCATAATCATGTCATGACCTCCCATCACTGTCGCTTCGGTATTGAACGTCTGCTGAAAGAGGTGCCACTGCGTCGCCCACTGGCCGACAAGCGCATTGCCCTGCTCGCCCATCCGGCCTCGACCACGCGCGACCTGATCCACAGTCTCGATGCGCTCGCTGCACTACCAGAAATCAAGCTGACGGCCGCCTTCGGCCCGCAACACGGCCTGCGCGGCGACAAGCAAGACAACATGATCGAATCGCCGGACTACGTCGATCAGGCCCTCGGTATTCCGGTCTTCAGCCTGTATGGCGAAGTGCGCCGCCCCACCGACGCCATGATGGGCACGTTCGATGTGCTGCTCGTCGACCTGCAGGATCTCGGCTGCCGCATCTACACCTTCATCACCACGCTGCGTTACGTGCTCGAAGCCGCTGCGCAACATGGCAAGGCCGTCCGGATTCTCGACCGCCCGAATCCCGCCGGCCGGCCAATCGAGGGGCTGACGCTGCGTGCCGGCTGGGAAAGCTTTGTCGGCGCCGGCCCGCTGCCGATGCGCCACGGCCTGACGATGGGCGAACTGGCGCGCTGGTTCGTCGCCAGCTTGAAGCTCGACGTCGACTGCGAAGTCATCCCCATGGAAGGATGGCAGCCGGATGCGGCCCCCGGCTACGGCTGGCCCACCGAACGCACATGGATCAACCCCAGTCCCAATGCCCCCAACCTCTCGATGGCACGCTGCTACGCCGGCACGGTGATGCTCGAAGGCACCACGCTCTCGGAAGGGCGCGGCACCACCCGCCCGCTCGAACTGTTCGGCGCACCCGATATCGATGCTGCGGCGATCCTGAGGGAAATGCAGCAGTTGGCGCCGCACTGGCTGCGAGGCTGCAAACTGCGCCCGATCTGGTTCGAACCGACCTTCCACAAGCACGCCGGCCAGCTCTGCGCCGGCCTGCAGATCCACGTCGAAGACCCGGCGCACTACGACCACGCCGCCTTCCAGCCCTGGCGACTGATGGCACTGGCCTTCAAGGCCATCCGCACGTTGTACCCGGCCTATCCGCTGTGGCGCGACTTCCCCTACGAATACGAACACGACCGCCTCGCCATCGACCTGATCAACGGCTCGCCCCTGCTGCGTGAATGGGTGGACGACGCGGCCGCCGCGCCGGACGATCTCGACGCCATCGCCTGCCCGGACGAAACCCGCTGGCAGGAGGAAAGCGCAGCGTTCCGGCTGTACTAACGGACATGACGTTGTAAGACACCCCGAAGCATGAAATTCCTGTCCGTTTCCCTCACCCCCAGCCCCTCTCCCGCCCGCGGGAGAGGGGAGCTTCGAGA
>CAZGOH010000074.1:0-10455 GCA_964527195.1 uncultured Methyloversatilis sp. | reverse complement strand
TTATCAAGAAACCCCTTGTCGTCGCTTCAGGGACGCATCTGAGAGGTTCAGTGCAGCACCAGCCGGAAGCTGGGCGGCGCGCGCAGGGTTTCTTCGGTTTCGACGATGAACAATCCGTGCAGGACGGTGCGGATTTTGGCCACCGTCAGGCAGGAGAGGAAATGGCTTTCGAGCAGTTCGAGCTCTTCGCCGTCGCGCAGGGCGCGGCTGAGGGGACCGTATTCGAAGCCTTGCCGACCGTCGCAACCGATCAGTTCGTGCAGGTCGGTGACAGGAGTGCAGTGATATTTCATGGTGGGGCTCCGGTGGACGTTTGCATGTCTTAACGACCGGAGATCAAGCAGATTGAGTGCCCGCAACCTCAATCTCCGCCGGCCAGCGACAGATCGGCTGGATTGTTCAGGTTTTCAAAGGCTTGCGCGTCCGGAAACGCAAGCTCGATGGCCCCCTGTTGGCGGCACCAATGGCCGACCCGGCGTTCGCCGGCGGCAAGAAATGCATGCAGCGCCGGCAGACATTCCCGTCGGACGAGATGGAAGGTCGGCTGCATCCTGCCGTCCGCCGCAGCGACCGCCATGCGTGCCTTGCGTTCTTCGGCACCGGCCAACAGGCGTTCGACCAGATCGTTTGGCAGGGCGGGGCAGTCGCAGGGTACGCAAACCAGCCAGTCGGTGGCGCAGACCGCCAGCCCGGCGGCAATGCCGGCGAGCGGCCCGCAGCGCTCGTTGCCGGCGTCGGTCACCACCGGGTAGCCGAAACGTCGGTAAGCATCGAGATTGCGGTTCGCGCTGATCAGCATGGCACCGACCTGCGGGGCCAGGCGTTCGATTGCATGAGCGACCAGCGGACGGCCGCAAAAATCGACCAGGCCCTTGTCGGCGCCGCCCATGCGCCGGCCTTCGCCGCCGGCGAGGATCAGCCCGGTGACGCGTTCAGCCGCCAATGTAGGACATCTCGATTTTCTTCAGCCCCGGCGTCGCCGCCATGCGCAATTGCGAATAGCGGTCGGTGCGGGCCTGCCAGATGGCGGTGATCGCCGCATCGAGTGCGACGTCGTCCGCACCGGAACGCAGCCGTTCGCGCAGGTCGTGGCCTTCCGAGGCGAACAGGCAGGTGTAGAGCTTGCCTTCGGTGGAGAGGCGGATGCGCGTGCAGGTATCGCAAAAGGCCTGCGTCACCGAGGAAATCACGCCGATTTCGCCCGCGCCGTCCCGGTAACGCCAGCGCTCGGCCACCTCGCCAGGGTAGTTCGGGTTGATGGCCTCGAGCGGGAAGACCCCGCCGATGCGGGAGAGCACCTCGGCCGAAGGCACCACTTCGTCGAGCTTCCAGCCGTTGCTGCTGCCGACGTCCATGAATTCGATGAAGCGCAGGACGTGGCCGGTGCCACGAAAATGGCGGGCGAGCGGCACGATCTGGTCGTCGTTGGCGCCGCGCTTGACGACGCAATTGACCTTCACCGGACGCAAGCCGGCCGCGGCGGCGGCCTCGATGCCTTCCAGCACCTTCGTTACCGGGTAATCCGAATCGTTCATGCGCTTGAACACGGCATCGTCGAGCGCATCGAGACTCACCGTCACCCGCGCCAGTCCGGCCGCCGCGAGGGTTGCGGCCTTCTGCGCCAGCAGCGAGGCGTTCGTCGTCAGCGTGACCTCGACGCCGGGCAGCGCCGCCAGCTGTTCGATGAGACGCTCCACGCCGTGGCGCAGCAGCGGCTCGCCGCCGGTCAGGCGAATTTTCCTCACGCCGCGCGCGGCAAACAGGCGGGCGATGCGGACGATTTCCTCGAAAGACAGCAGGTCGGTGCGTCGCAGGAAGGGATAGTCGCGGCCGAACACCGTCTTCGGCATGCAATACACGCAACGGAAATTGCAGCGGTCGGTGACCGAAATGCGCAGGTCGCGCACCGGACGACCAAAGGCATCGACAAGGAGAGGGGATGAATTCACGTGCCGATTATAAGGTGGCGCGCAGTCCTTCCCGTTCGCCGAAGAACCTGCGACAGTGCTGGCATGTCCCGGGAAAATCGGCTACATTTGGCGCCCTTCATAACCCGAATCCCCGAGAGGTCATCATGAGCAACAAAGGGCAGATGCTACAAGACCCGTTTCTCAACACGTTGCGGCGCGAGCACATCCCCGTTTCCATCTATCTCGTCAATGGCATCAAGCTGCAGGGACAGGTCGAATCCTTCGACCAGTACGTCGTGTTGCTCAAGAATACCGTGACCCAGATGGTTTACAAACATGCCATTTCCACCGTGGTGCCCGCCCGCCCGGTGAGCATCGGCGCGGACAGCGAATAACTTCCCTGCCGGCCGATGTTTGAACGCCCGGCCACGGGCGAAAAGGCCCTGCTGGTCCAGCTCGATCTGGGCGACGGTGATTTCGCCGAACGCCTGGAGGAGTTCGAGCTTCTGGCGACCAGCGCCGGCGCACAACCGGTCGGCACGATTTCCGGTCGGCGCGGGCGCCCCGATCCGGCCACCTTCGCCGGCAAGGGCAAGGTCGGGGAGATCGTCGCCGCTGCGGCTTCGGCCGGCGCCGACCTGATTCTCTTCAATCATGAATTGTCGCCGGGACAGCAGCGCAACCTCGAAAAGGCTTGCGAGCGGCGGGTGATCGACCGCTCCAGCCTCATTCTCGACATCTTCGCACTGCGCGCGCGGAGCCACGAAGGCAAGCTTCAGGTGGAACTCGCCCAGCTCGAACACCTGATGACCCGGCTGGTGCGCGGCTGGACCCACCTCGAACGCCAAAAGGGCGGCATCGGCCTGCGCGGTCCGGGGGAAAAACAGCTCGAGACCGACCGCCGCCTGCTCGGCAAGCGCGTCGCCGTGCTCAAGGAGCGGCTGCGGCTCCTGGAACGCCAGCGGGCCGTGCGCCGCAAGCAGCGCAATCGCGGCGAGGTGCTCTCCGTCTCGCTCGTCGGCTACACCAACGCCGGCAAGAGCACGCTGTTCAACGCCCTGACCAAGGCGGGCGCCTACGCCGCCAATCAGTTGTTCGCGACGCTCGATACGACGTCGAGAAAACTCTACGTGCCGGCCTGCGACATGGCGGACGGCCGTTCGGGTTGCCAGATCGTGCTTTCCGATACGGTCGGCTTCATTCGCGATCTTCCGCATGCCCTGGTCGCGGCCTTCCACGCGACGCTGGAGGAGACCGTGCATGCCGACCTGCTGTTGCACGTGGTCGATGCGGCAAGCCCGGACCGCGAGCAGCAAATGGCCGCCGTGAACAAAGTGCTCGAGGAAATCGGCGCCGCGCGCATTCCGCAGATCGTCGTGTGGAACAAGCTGGATTTGACAGGGGCCACCCCCGGAGTCGAGCGCGACGAGTGTGATAACATCGCCCGCGTTCGTGTCAGCGCCCGTACCGGGGCAGGACTCGATCTGCTGCGGGCGGCACTGGCGGAGATGTCCCACAGGCTCGCGGCGCGCATTGAACCCGATGAACCACACCTTAGTGCCCAACCCCCGATAGAAGACCATGATTACCGGCATATTGATGTCGCTCAATGACCACGGCTGGGGCAACGACCCCAAGCGCGGCGGTGGCCGCAACAACCAGGGCCCGCCCGATCTCGACGAGTTGTGGCGTGATTTCAACAAGCGCCTGACCGGCATGCTCGGCAAGAAACGCGGCGGCATTCCCCCGCAGGATGAAGATCGCGGCGGCGGCGGCGGTAATGGCGGTGGCGACGGCAGCGGCCCGAACTTCCCCGCCCTGACCCCCGGCCAGTTCGGCGGCGGCATCGGCGTGCTGATCGGCCTCGCTCTCGTGGTCTGGTTCGCCAGCGGCTTCTACATCGTCGATGCGAGCCAGCGCGGCGTCGTGCTGACGCTCGGCAAATACAGTGAAACCACCGATCCCGGTCTGCGCTGGCGTTTGCCGTGGCCGATCCAGACCCACGAAGTGGTGAATCTGACGGGGGTTCGCACCGTCGAAGTCGGCTACCGCGGTACGGAGAAGAACAAGGTGCTGCGCGAAGCCCTGATGCTGACGGACGATGAGAACATCGTCAGCGTGCAGTTCGCCGTGCAATACCTGCTCAAGGATCCGAAAAACTACTTGTTCAACAACCGGCTTCCCGATGAATCGGTCACTCAGGCAGCCGAGACGGCGATCCGCGAAGTGGTTGGCAAGAGCAAGATGGACTTCGTGCTCTACGAGGGACGCGACGTGATCGCCGCGAACACCCAGAGCCTGATGCAGGACATCCTTGATCGCTACGCCACTGGCATCCAGATCCGCGCGGTGACGATGCAGAGCACCCAGCCGCCCGAGCAGGTGCAGGACGCCTTCGACGATGCCGTCAAGGCCGGCCAGGACCGCGAGCGGCAAAAGAACGAGGGCGAGGCCTACGCCAACGACGTGATCCCGCGGGCGCGCGGTACTGCTTCGCGGCTTCTCGAAGAGGCGAATGGTTATCGGGCACGCCTGGTCGCCACCGCCGAGGGCGAGGCTGATCGCTTCAACCAGTTGTATCGCGAGTACGCGCGGGCGCCGGAAGTCACGCGCCAGCGCCTCTATCTGGAAACCATGCAGCAGGTGTTCGCCAACACCAGCAAGGTCATGGTCGATACCAAGGGTTCCGGCAACCTGCTGTACCTGCCCCTGGACAAGCTGATGCAGACAGCCGGCGCCGCGCCCGTCGCCGCGCCGGATACCGTCGAGCGGCCGTCGGCTCCGGCCTCGGCTTCGGACAACCGCGACGTGCGCGCCCGTGGCGTGCTTTCGCGCGAGCGGGGAGAGCGTTGATGATGCAAAGATTGCCCATGGTCATCGCGGCGGCGTTCGCCTTGTTCGTTGCCGTCGGTTCGATGCTGTTTACCGTCGATCAGCGCCAATACGCGCTGGTGTTCCAGCTCGGGGAAATCAAGGAAGTCATCGACGAACCGGGCCTCGCTTTCAAGCTGCCGCTCGTCCAGAACGTCCGCTTCTTTGATCGACGCATCCTCACCATGGATTCGACGGAGCCGGAGCGTTTCCTGACGGCCGAGAAAAAGCCGGTGCTGGTGGATTCCTTCATCAAGTGGCGCATCGCCGACGTCCGCCAGTTCTACATCTCCGTGGGCGGCGACGAGACGCTGGCGCGCACCCGTCTTTCGCAGGTGGTGAATGCGGGATTGCGCGAGGAGTTCGGCCGGCGCACCGTGCATGACGTGGTTTCCGGCGCGCGTGACCGCATCATGGCGGACGTGCAGATGAAAGCCGACGCGGACGCCCGGGCGATCGGCATCGAGATCGTCGACGTGCGCCTCAAGCGGGTCGATCTGCCTGCCGAAGTGTCCGAGGCGGTCTATCGACGCATGGAGACGGAACGCAAGCGGGTGGCCAACGAGTTGCGTTCCCAAGGTGCCGCCGAAGCCGAGAAGATCCGCGCCGACGCCGACCGGCAGCGCGAGGTGATCGTCGCCGAGGCTTACCGCGACGCGCAGAAGATCAAGGGCGAGGGCGATGCCATCGCGGCCGCCACCTACGGGCGCGCGTTCGGACAGAACCCGGAGTTCTACGCCTTCTACCGCAGCCTCGAAGCGTACCGCCAGAGTTTCGGCCAGAAATCCGATCTTCTGGTGGTCGATCCGAGCGCAGATTTCTTCAAGTACCTGAAGAACAGTGGGCGCGGCAGCGCAAAATAGCCGGTTTCCGCCGCATCTTCCATGACCACGCTGCTGCTGGCGCTCGCGCTGATGCTGGTGATCGAAGGCCTGCTGCCCTTCGTCGCGCCGCGTATCTGGCGCGAGACCTTCCGGCGCGCCATCGAGCTTTCCGACGGGCAGTTGCGTTTTGTCGGCCTGAGTTCGATACTCATCGGCGTCGTGCTGCTGACGCTTCTGGGATGAAAACCATCCCATGAACGCCCACCACTGGCTGCTGCCCGAATCGATCGAGGATCTGCTGCCCGATGAGGCTGCGCAGGTGGAGTTCCTGCGCCGACGCCTCCTCGACGAATTTGCCAGACACGGCTACCGACTGGTCGCGCCGCCGCTGATCGAGTTCGACGATGCCCTGCTGGCCGAGCGCGGATCGGAACTGGACCTGCGCACCTTCAAGCTTGTCGACCAATTGTCCGGACGGACGCTCGCCCTGCGTGCCGACACCACCCCGCAGGTCTCGCGCATCGACGCACACCTGCTCGATCATGACGGAGTGACGCGCCTGTGCTACTGCGGCAGCGTGCTGCATGCACGCCCCGCCGACCTGATGGCGACGCGCGAGCCGCTGCAACTCGGCGCGGAGCTCTACGGTCACGCCGGACTCGAGGCCGACAACGAGGTCATCAAGCTGCTGGCGCACACGCTGCGCCTGGCGGATTTGCCGCCCAGCCGCATCGACCTCGGGCATATCGCCATCTTTCGTGCCCTGACCGCCGGCGTGCCGCTGGCGCCGGGCGTCGACCGGCGCATCTTCGCGGCCTTGCAGGCGAAAGACCTGCCCGAATTGCGCCAGCTGACCGCCGAACTGCCCGAACTTTCGCGCCGCGGCCTTCTGGAACTGCCCAGCCTGTATGGCGGCAAGGAAGTTCTGGTCGCCGCCGCCGCCGTACTGCCGGCCTTCCCAGCCATCAACCGCGCCCTTGGCGAACTGATGCAGTTGGCCGGCGAACTCGACGACCTGCCGCTTTCCTTCGACCTGGCCGACCTGCGCGGCTACGACTATCACAGCGGCGTGATGTTTGCCGCCTACTGTGCCGACAATCCGGCGGTGGTCGCCCAGGGCGGTCGCTACGATTCGATCGGTGCGCGCTTCGGGCGTGCCCGTCCCGCCACCGGCTTCTCGCTGGATCTGCGCCTCCTGGCGCGCCTGGCGGCACCCCGGCCGATGCCCGGCGCGATACTCGCGCCCTGGCCCGAGAACGATGCCGCGCACACCGAGATCGAGCGCTTGCGCGCCATGGGCGAAATCGTCGTCGTTGCCTTACCCGGTCACGACGGCCGCTGGCGCGAAGCCGGTTGCGACCGTCGCCTGGTGCGGCAGGACGGACACTGGATCATCGAAACCTTGAACGAGGATTAGGGGAGAAGCAAACATGGCCAAGAACGTAATCGTCATCGGCACGCAATGGGGCGACGAAGGCAAAGGCAAGATCGTCGACTGGCTCACGGACCACGCCCAGGCGGTGGTGCGCTACCAGGGCGGCCACAACGCCGGCCACACGCTGGTGATCGGCGGCAAAAAAACGGTGTTGCACCTGGTGCCTTCCGGCATCCTGCGCGACGGGGTGATCTGCTACATCGGCAACGGCGTCGTGCTCTCGCCCGACGCGCTGATCAAGGAACTCGACGAGCTGAAGGCCGCCGGCGTCGATGCCGATGCACGCCTGCGCATTTCCGAAGCCTGCCCGCTGATCCTGCCCTACCACCAGGCGCTCGACGTCGCGCGCGAGGCCGCCAAGGGCGCCAAGAAGATCGGCACCACCGGTCGCGGCATCGGCCCGGCCTACGAGGACAAGGTGGCGCGTCGCGGGCTGCGCCTGCAGGATCTGCTGCGGCCGAAACGCTTCGCCGAAAAGCTCGGCGAGGTGCTCGACTATCACAACTTCGTGCTGAAGAACTACCTTGGCGCCGAGACCGTCGATTTCCAGCAGGTCTTCGACGGTGCGATGGCGCTGGCGCCGCGCCTGGGCAAGATGGTCGCCGACGTGCCGCGCTCGCTCTACGAGGCCCACAAGGCTGGTGCCAACATCCTGTTCGAGGGCGCGCAGGGGACCTTGCTCGACATCGACCACGGCACCTATCCCTTCGTCACCTCGTCGAACTGCGTTGCTGGCGGCGCCTCCACCGGTGCGGGCATCGGCCCGGGCATGCTGCACTACGTGCTCGGCATCACCAAGGCCTACACCACGCGCGTCGGCAGCGGCCCGTTCCCGACGGAACTCTACGACGCCGTCGACAAGCAGGATCCGGTCGGCAAGCACATGGCCACCAAAGGCCACGAGTTCGGCGCCACCACCGGCCGCGCGCGCCGCTGCGGCTGGTTCGATGCGGCGGCGTTGAAGCGCTCGATCCAGATCAACGGCGTTTCCGGCCTGTGCGTGATGAAGCTCGATGTGCTCGACGGCATCGAGGAAATGAAGATCTGCACCGGCTACAAGCTCGACGGCCAGTTCACCGACATCCTGCCGGTGGGCGCCGACGAACTGGAGCGTTGCGAACCAGTTTACGAGAGCATGCCTGGCTGGACCGATAGCACCGTCGGCGTCAAGACCCTGGAAGGCCTGCCCCCCGCCGCGCGCGCCTATATCAAGCGCATGGAGGAAGTGTGCGGCGTACCGGTCGACATGATCTCCACCGGTCCGGATCGCGAAGAAACCATCGTGCTGCGCCATCCCTTCAAGTGATGCAGATGAAAGTCGGCCCTGGCGCCACGGCGCCGGCCGACATCTATAATTGCCGCGCCCATAGAAAGTTTTTCAATACCAATAGGGGGAGTGAATCATGAAATATGCGGATTTCCACCGTCGTTCGATCGAGGATCGCAACGGCTTCTGGACAGAACAGGCGCAACTCATTGACTGGCAGACCCCGCCAAAGACCGTGTGCGATTTCTCGCGTCCGCCCTTCGTCAAGTGGTTCTCCGGCGGCACGACCAACCTCTGCCACAACGCTGTCGATCGTCATGCCGCCACGCGTCCCGACGCCCGCGCGCTCGTGTATATCTCGACGGAAACCAACGAGGAAGTCGTCTATACCTTCGCCGAACTGAAGACCGAGGTGATGCGCATGGCGGCGAGCATGCAGTCGCTGGGCGTGAAGAAGGGCGACCGGGTGCTGATCTACCTGCCGATGATCGCCGAGGCGGCTTTCGCCATGCTCGCCTGCGCGCGTATCGGTGCGATCCATTCGGTGGTCTTCGGCGGCTTCGCCTCCGGTTCGCTGGCCACCCGCATCGATGATGCGAAACCCAAGCTGATCGTCTCTTCCGATGCCGGCATGCGCGGCGGCAAGGCCGTGCCCTACAAGCATCTGCTCGACGAGGCCATCAACCTCGCCGAATTCAAACCCGAGAAGGTGCTGATGATCGACCGTGGCCTCGACAAGGGCTTCAACAAGGTCGCCGGCCGCGACGTCGATTACGCCACGCTGCGCGCCCAGCACCTGAACGTCGACGTCCCCTGCGAGTGGATGGAGTCGTCCGAGCCGTCCTACATCCTCTACACCTCCGGCACCACCGGCAAGCCCAAGGGCGTGCAGCGCGACACGGGCGGCTACGCGGTGGCACTGGCCGCCTCGATGAAGCACATCTTCACCGGCTTCGCCGGCGAGACGATGTTCTCCACTTCCGACATCGGCTGGGTGGTCGGCCACAGCTACATCATCTACGGCCCGCTGATCGCCGGCATGGCGACCGTGATGTACGAAGGCACGCCGTTGCGTCCGGACGCCGGCATCTGGTGGAGCATCGTCGAGAAGTACAAGGTTAACGTGATGTTCTCGGCGCCCACCGCCGTGCGCGTGCTCAAGAAGCAGGATCCCGCTTTCTTGCACAAACACGACCTGTCGAGCCTCAAGCATCTCTTTCTCGCCGGCGAGCCGCTCGATCAGCCGACGCATGAATGGATCATGGGCGAGTTGAAACTCCCCGTCATCGACAACTACTGGCAGACCGAGACCGGCTGGCCGATGCTTTCCACGGTACGCGGCATCGAGGACACCAAGATCAAGTTCGGCACGCCAAGCTTTCCGGTATATGGCTACAACCTCAAGATCTTCCGCGAGGATGGCTCCGAGTGCGGACCGAACGAGAAGGGTATCGTCGGCGTCGTGCCGCCGTTGCCGCCGGGCTGCCTATCCACCGTGTGGGGCCAGGACGAGCGCTTCGTCAGCACCTATTTCAGTCTGTTCAAGGACCCGCTCGTGTATAGCTCCTTCGACTGGGGCATCAAGGACGAGGAGGGCTACCACTTCATCCTCGGCCGTACCGACGACGTCATCAACGTCGCCGGCCACCGCCTCGGCACGCGCGAGATCGAGGAAGCGGTGCAGGCGCACAGCGCCATCGCCGAAGTTGCCGTCGTCGGTGTCAATGACGCGCTGAAAGGGCAGGAGCCGATGGCCTTCGCCGTCGTCAAGGATCCGGCGAAGATCGCCACGCCCGAACTGCGTGCCGCGCTGGAAGCCGAAGTCAAGAAGACCGTCGATGGCATCCTCGGCGCCATCGCGCGTCCCAAGCATGTGCATTTCGTCACCGGTCTGCCGAAGACGCGCTCCGGCAAAATGCTGCGGCGTTCCATCCAGGCGCTGGCGGAAGGCCGCGATCCGGGCGATCTGACCACGCTCGACGATCCATCGACGCTCGAACAGATCCGGGCGGTGCTACAAGGCTGATTTCGAAGTGGACAGGGCGCGCATTTCGGTTAGAATGCGCGCCTCTCGCACAGGCGGTTAGCTCAGCTGGTTAGAGCGCCACGTTGACATCGTGGAGGTCGTTGGTTCGATTCCAATACCGC
>CAZGOH010000073.1:0-10504 GCA_964527195.1 uncultured Methyloversatilis sp. | reverse complement strand
AGGACATCGCCGACCAGACCAACCTGCTGGCGCTCAACGCCGCCATCGAGGCCGCGCGCGCCGGGGAACAAGGACGCGGCTTCGCCGTGGTCGCGGACGAGGTGCGCAAGCTGGCGGAGAAGTCGGCCCGCTCGGCGAACGAAATCGACGCGGTGACAAACTCGCTCGGCGACAAGTCGCAATCCCTGCTCGACACCGTACGCGACGGCATCGAAGCGCTCAAGGTCAGCCAGGGCGCGCTGGGCGAGGTGTCCTCGGTGCTCGAAAGCAGCATGAATTCGGTGGGCGAGGCCCACCAAGGCGTGGATAACATCACCAGTTCCGTGCGCGAACAAAAGTCCGCAAGCCAGGATATCGCGGTCAATCTCGAGAACATCGTGCGCGCCGCCGAGGAAAGCACCGCCATCATCGGCCAGACCGAGTCGGCCGCCCGCGATTTCGAGAACATCGCCGGCGATCTGCGTGCCGCCGTGAGCCGCTTCCGCGTCTGATGCAGCGGGACAGGCGCCCGGAACTGCTGGCCCTGCAGGCAAAGAAGGGCGGCAAGGTCGTCGGCGCGCGGGAAGCGGCAGATTTGATCCGCGATGGCGACATGGTGGCCACCGGCGGTTTCGTCGGCATCGGTTTCGCCGAAAACATCGCTGTCGCACTCGAGGAACGTTTTCTCGAAACCGGTGCGCCGCGCGGCATCGGCCTCGTCTATGCCGCCGGCCAGGGCGATGGCAAGGCGCGCGGACTCAACCACCTCGGCCATGACGGACTGGTCAGCCGGGTCGTCGGTGGCCACTGGGGGCTGGCGCCGAAGCTCCAGGAACTCGCCGTCGGCGAACGCATCGAGGCTTGGAACCTCCCCCAGGGGGTCATCACCCACCTGTTCCGCGACATCGCCGCCGGCAAGCCCGGCACGCTGACGAAGATCGGCCTCGGCACCTTCGTCGATCCGCGCGACGGCGGCGGCAGGCTCAACGCACGCACCACCACCGACCTCGTCCGGCTGATGCCAATCGACGGCGAGGAATACCTCTTCTACAAGGCCTTCCCGATCCACGTCGGCATCATCCGGGGCACCACCGCCGATCCCGACGGCAACGTGACGATGGAGAAGGAGGCACTGACGCTCGAGGCGCAGGCCATCGCCATGGCCGCCCACAATTCGGGTGGCATCGTCATCGTCCAGGTCGAACGCATTGCCGCGCGGGGGTCGCTGCACCCGCGCCACGTGAAGATTCCCGGCATCCTCGTCGATTGCGTGGTGGTCGCCGAGAAACCCGAATACCACGCGCAGACCTTCGCCACGCCCTACGATCCGGCGTTCTCCGGGGAAATCCGCGTCCCGCTGTCCGCCGTGCCGGCGATGCCGCTCGACGAACGCAAGATCATCGCGCGGCGCGCGGCGCTCGAACTGACGCCCGGCGCGGTGGTGAATCTCGGCATCGGCATGCCGGAAGGCGTCGCTGCCGTCGCTACCGAGGAAAACATCCTCGACGCCGTGACGCTGACGGCCGAACCCGGCGTCATCGGCGGCATTCCCGCCGGCGGCCTGAATTTCGGCGCGGCAAGCAACACTCAGGCGGTCATCGACCAACCCAGCCAGTTCGACTTCTACGACGGCGGCGGGCTCGACATCGCCTTTCTCGGCCTGGCCCAGGCGGATCGCCACGGCAACCTGAACGTCAGCAAGTTCGGGGCGCGGCTGGCCGGCGCGGGCGGCTTCATCAACATCTCGCAGAGCGCGCGCACCGTCGTCTTCCTCGGCACCTTCACCGCCGACGGCCTATGCGTGGCCATTGCGGACGAGCGGCTGACGATCCTTGCGGAAGGCGGCACGCGCAAGTTCGTCGCCGAAGTCGAACACCGCACCTTCAGCGCGGCCCAGGCGTTGCGACGCGGACAATCCATTCTCTATGTCACCGAGCGCTGCGTCTTCCGGTTAACCCGCGCAGGGCTGCTGCTCGCCGAAATCGCGCCGGGAATCGACATCGACAGGGATATCCTCGCCCACATGGATTTTCCCCCGCTGATTCCGGCGGTGCCGACACGCATGGATCCGCGGATATTCGCGCCCGGGGCGATGGGACTTGCCGGGACGATGATCACCGCCACAAAGAGCGAAAAATTTGACTATGTTGTTTGATTTACGTCAGATTGCCGTCAGTTGCGGGTGTTACCCTCCGAGGAGGCGGACTTTCATACCGACACACACCGACACCGGAGGGACAACGACATGACTGGCAAGAACGATCAATTTACTGAACTCAATCGCAAGAACATGGAAGCGGCGATGCGCCTGGCGCAGCTGTCGATCGAGAATTCGCAGCGCGTCGTCGCCCTGCAGAACGAATTGGCGCGCGACCTGTTCCAGGATGGCGTCGAGAACGCGCGCGCCCAGGCGACCGCGAAGGATCCCCAGGAGGTCTTGCGCCTGCGCAGCCAATACGCGCAGGAGACCGCCCAGAAAATGATGGTGACCGCCCAGAAGGTCGCCGAAATCGGCAACGAGTCGCGCGTCGAGTTCTCGCGCATGCTGACGGAGCAACTCGCCGCCGGCAGCCAGGAGATGGCCGATGCCTTTCAGGGCTTCTTCAGGGCAATGCCTGGCCAGAACGCCAATGTGCTTGAAGTCATGCAACAAGCCATGGCCAGTGCCAACAGCGCCTTCGAGCAGATCGCCAAGGCATCGACGGCCACTTTCGGCAACATGACGGAAGCCGCCAAGGGCCGCAAGCGCTGACCCGGGCGCGCCGACGCCGGGCGATCCCGTCTGGCGTCAGTCGCCCTCGCCGCCGTGCCAGCGCGCGGCGGCTGTGTCGTCGCTCGCGCGCGCATCCACCCAACGCCCGCCTTCGGGCGTTTCTTCCTTTTTCCAGAAGGGCGCGCGCGTCTTCAGGAAATCCATGACGAATTCGCAGGCGGCGAAAGCGTCGCCGCGATGTGCCGACGCGACGCCCACGAAGACGATCCGCTCGCCCGGCTGCAGGCGACCGACGCGATGGATCACCCGCACGCCGCGCAACGACCAGCGCGCCCTTGCGGCAGCGACGATTTCCGCCAGCGCCTGTTCGGTCATGCCGGGATAGTGTTCCAGCGTCATCGCCGTCACGCCGGTGCCGACTTTCGTCGTCTCCAGCTTGTCGGCGCGCACCAGGCCGACGAAGCTCGCCACCGCGCCGGCACCGTCGTCGCCGGCCGAAAGGGCCGCCACTTCCTCGCCAACGTCGAAATCGGCGGTCTGGACGCTGATTTCCAACTCAGCCTCCCGTCACCGGCGGAAAAAACGCCACTTCGTCGCCATCGGCCACCGGCGCGTCCATACCCACCATTTTCTGATTGACGGCGACGCGCAGGTTCTTCGCGCCCAGCAGTTCCGGATGCCGTGCGCCCAGCGCAGCACGCAGAGCGCCAACCGTGGAAACGCCGGGCGGCAGTTCGATGCGTTCGCCGCCGCAGCCAATCGCCTCGCGCAAGCCGGCGAAATAAAGAACGTTCAGGCTCATGATCCGATCAGGTCCGCAAAGGCGATGAAGCTTACGGTATCGCCATCGAAAAACGCCTGGCCCGGCGGATTGTCGATCAGACCATCCGCCCAGGCGCAGGAGGTCAGCACGCCGGAGCCCTGTTTCGGATGGAGCTCGGCGCGCCCGTTCGGCGCAATGCGCGCACGCAGGAACTCGCGGCGCGCATCCGGCTTCATCCAGTTGGAACCGGCCAGCACGCGTCGCGCCGGCATCGACCAATCGGCCGCGCCCATGCGCTTGAGAAGATAGGGCCGCACGAGGACAAGAAAGGTGACGAAGCTCGACACGGGATTGCCCGGCAGGCCGACAAACGCCGTGTCGCGCGGGCCGACTTTGCCGAACGCCAGCGGCTTGCCGGGCTTGATGGCGATCTTCCACAGATCGAGCGCCCCCTCGGCCTCGATGGCCGCCTTGACGTGATCTTCCTCGCCGACGGAAACGCCGCCGGTGGACAGGATCAGGTCGTTGCCGGCCGCGGCCGAACGCAAGGCGTCGCGCGTCGCCTCTAGGGTGTCGGGTATGCGCCCCAGATCGTTCACGACGCAGCCGAAACTTTCCAGCAGCGGGCGCAGGAAGTAACGGTTCGAGTTGTAGATCTGCCCGGGGCCGAGACTCTCGCCCGGCTCGGCGAGTTCGTCGCCGGTCGACAGCAGCGCGACGCGCAGGCGCCGACGCACCGGCAGGGAGGCCAAACCGACGGAAGCGGCCAGGCCGAGCTCGGCCGGACCGAGCCGCACGCCGGCCGGCAGGATTTCCGCGCCCGCCGCGATATCCTCGCCGGCCCGGCGGATGTTCGCGCCGACCGGTGGCACCCGCTCGATAATCACCGTGCCGTCGGGGCCGACTTTGCAATGCTCCTGCATCACCACGGCATCGGCACCCGGCGGCACAGGGGCGCCCGTGAAGATGCGCGCCGCCGTGCCCGGCTGCAGGGGCTGGCCGAGGCTGCCGGCCGGAATGCGCTGCGCCACCGGCAAGGCGACGCCGGCTTGCGGCACGTCGTCGCAATGCAGCGCGTAACCGTCCATGGCGCTGTTGTCGAGCGGCGGCACGGCGATGGCGGAAAGTTGCGCGGTGGCGAGGATGCGGCCGCGGGCAGCGGCCAGCGGCACGAATTTGGTCTCCGCCACGGGTTCGGCGGAGGCGAGCAGGCGCTCGAGGGCGTCTTCGTAACTCAGCATGGGCGATCCAGATAATCGAGGATGAATTGGACGATGGCGTCCGGGTCGTTGAGATCGAGCAGCGGCAGCGGGCAGGCGATCTTTTCATCGCTGGCGACCGCAACCACGCTGGAATTTTCCGGCCAGATCGGCGGGCGGCCATGCGCGGGACGATGGATCTCGAGCTTGGCGATCGGCGTCGTCTTGAAGCCTTCCACCAGCACAAGGTCGCAGGGCGAAAGCACTGCAAGCTGCTGTTCAAGCGATGCCTCGGGCGCGCCGCGTAGTTCGTGCATCAGCACCCAGCGCGAATCGCAGGTGAGCAGCACCTCGCCGGCGCCGGCCTGGCGATGGCGCCAGGAATCCTTGCCCGGCTGGTCGACATCGAAGTTGTGGTGCGTATGCTTGATCAGCGAAACGCGCAAGCCGCGCGCCGTGAAGCGCGGAATCAGCCGCTCGATGAGCGTCGTCTTGCCCGACCCGGAATAACCCGCAAAACCGAATACCTTCATTGTTCGACCACCTTCGCGAATCCGCCACCCGGCGTCCTGAAATTCGTGGTCTGCCCCTGATAGAGCCGGGCCACGACGCATTGGACGGTGCCACGATACACGAAGTTGCGCACGTCGACCTTGAGCGGCGTCAGGCCTTCGGCCGTCGCCACCGACACCGTCGAGGGCGGCACCAGGGCCTGCGCGACGTAGTCGCCGGCAACGATTTCCTCAAACACGCGCTTCGTCAGCTTGTCGCCGCGGTAGGTGCCTTTCGAGCCGAACCCGGCCGCCGGCTTGAAGAAAAGCTGGCGGCGGCGCTGCCAGAAATCCTCCGCTCGCGCGGCCGTCACCGTCTCGGTACGCGGAATGCCCGCGGCGAGAATGCGCCGGGTTTCCGCATCGACGCCCCAAGCCGCCAGGCGGTCGGCATCGGTGAGCGCGACGAGATTGCGCTTGTCGGCGTAACGCGCGTGGTGCGTCGGGTTCGGCGTGATCGTCGCGCCCTGTCGCCAGGCCTCGCGCAGCGCGGCGTGGCGCGGTTCGACGAAGGCGAAATCGGTCAGGCGGTTATAGACGAGGTCAATCTTCGTTTCCTCGTGCCAGAGCGCGCCATGGCAAAGCATGAGTTCGGACGGATCGCAGATGATGGCGTCGATGCCGTGTTCCGCGAACAGGGCCTGGAAGCCGAGGAACTCGGGGTAGAGATATTGCGCCTCGGGCAGTTCATCCACGATGGCGAGGGTCTTGAGCGCATGCGGACACTCGTCGCGAAACATGGCGACGGTGGCGGCCAGCACGTCGTCGCGCCCCGCCTGCAGGGCCGCGAGCAAGCCGCCGCCGGCATTGGTGTTGATCTCGATGAGTTGCGGGCCGGCGGGCGCGAGATGGAAATCGTAGCCCATGAAAACGCCCGCCGCGCGGGCCGCCGCCGTGCTGCCCGGGCCGACTTTGGCCCAGGCGTCCCACGCCGGCAGGGCGACGACACGCCCGATCGCTGCGATCAGTTCGCGCATGCGCGCCAGATCGGCGGAGGCGATCGGCACTGCCGCGGCGGAAAACAGGTGAGGGCGTTCGGCCAGCAGGCCGGCAGGCAGGTCGGCGAGCTTCATGAAGGCGAAAGCAAAAAAGCGGCTGGCGATCCGATCGCCAACCGCCCGATAAATCTGGCGCGCCCGAAGAGATTCGAACTCCTGACCCCTTGGTTCGTAGCCAAGTACTCTATCCAGCTGAGCTACGGGCGCGTGAAACGAGGCGCGCACTATAGCGGAAACGGCCGCACAGGTAAACCGGCATTGCGAATTTCGAACACAGGGCGATCATGGGCTCAATTCCGGCCTTGCACCGTTTGCATCAGCGGGCAAGCTTGGCCCACTATGAAACCAAACTACGACGAATCCAGTTTTCGCGTCCTCAAGGGACTCGAACCCGTGCGCGAGCGGCCAGGGATGTACACCCGCACCGACTCGCCGGCCCACATCATCCAGGAAGTCATCGACAACGCTGCCGACGAAGCCTTGGCCGGTTTTGCGAAAAATATCCACGTACTGGTCGCCAGGGATGGCGCCGTCACGGTCACTGACGACGGCCGCGGCATCCCCGTGGGGCTGCATCCCGAAGAGAACATCCCCGTCGTCGTGCTCGCCTTCACGCGTCTCCACGCGGGCGGCAAGTTCGACAAGAAAGGCGGCAACACGGCCTATGCCTTCTCCGGTGGCCTGCACGGCGTTGGCGTTGCGGTCACCAACGCGCTTTCGCTGTCCGTCGAGGTCGAGGTTCGCCGCGAAGGCAAAATTCATGCGGTCAGCTTCAGCGAAGGGGGCGAGAAAATCTCGGTGCTGGCGGTACGGGGAGAATGCGGCAAACAGACCGGCACCCGCGTCCGCGTCGTTCCCGATCCGAAGTATTTCGATTCGCCCCGCGCGCCGCAAGGTGAGTTGGAGCGCCTGTTACGTTCAAAGGCCGTACTGCTGCCGGGCGTCAAGGTCACGCTCGCGGTCGAGCAGGCAGACGGCAAATTGGCCGAGAAAACCTGGCGTTACCCGGATGGTCTGTCCGGGTACCTGAAGGAAATTGCTGGCGAAGAACAAGCAGTTGCCCTGCTCTATGCCAACGAGAACTACGCAGGTGCCGATCACGAGAGCTTCGCCGCCGGCGAAGGCGCGGCCTGGGCCTTCGGCTGGTGGCACGAGAACGCGCCTTCCGAGTCCTACGTGAACCTGATCCCGACGGTAGCCGGCGGCACCCACGAATCGGGCCTGCGCACCGGCGTGTTCGAAGCGGTGAAGAGCTTCATCGAGCACCACGCGCTGCTGCCGCGCGGCGTCAAGCTCCAGCAGGAGGACATCTGCGGCAAGATGGGCTTCGTGCTCTCGGCGCGCATCCTCGACCCGCAGTTTCAGGGTCAGGTGAAGGAAAAGCTCAACTCCCGCGAGGCGGTGAAGCTCGTCGCCGGCATGGTGCGCGACCCCTTCGAGATATGGCTCAACCAGCATGTCGAGGCCGGCAAGGCCATCGCCGAACTGGCGATCAGGCAGGCGCTCGCGCGCCAGAAGAACGCCCAAAAGGTCGAGAAGAAAAAGCAGTCCGGCGTGGCGGTGCTGCCGGGCAAGCTCTCTGATTGCGAATCGACCGACATCAGCGAAAACGAGTTATTCCTCGTCGAGGGCGACTCGGCTGGCGGCTCGGCCAAGATGGCCAGGAACCGTGAAACCCAGGCGATCTTGCCCCTGCGTGGCAAGGTGCAGAACTCCTGGGAGATCGAAGCCAATCGGCTGTTCGCCAACAACGAGATCCACGACATCGCGGTGGCACTGGGAATAGAACCTCATATCGACACGGCTGCCGACCTCTCCAACCTGCGTTACGGCAAGGTGGTCATCATGTCAGATGCGGACGTGGACGGCGCGCACATCCAGACGCTGCTGCTCACCCTCTTCTACCGCCACTTCCCGGCGCTGATCGCACAGGGCCACGTCTATATTGCCCAGCCGCCGCTCTACCGCGTTGACGTGCCGGCCAGCGGCAAGAAGCGCCCGGCCAAGCGACTTTATGCGCTTGACGAAGGCGAACTGGAAGCGATCAAGGACCGCCTCGCCAAGGAAGGTATCCCGGCCGACAAGGTCGAGGTCGGCCGCTTCAAGGGCCTCGGCGAAATGAACCCCGAGCAACTGCGCGAAACCGCGATGGACCCGGCGACGCGCCGCGTGCTGCCGGTGTTCGAACGTGGTGAAGCGCACGACGACACCCTGAAACTCTTCAACCTGCTGATGGGCAAGGGCGAGGCCGCCGGCCGCCGCGCCTGGATGGAAGCCCGTGGTCATCTGGCAGAGGCGGATGTCTGAATTTGATGTGCAGCCACACAGCAACTATGATATGGGTGCCCATAATTTAAAACCCACGCAACCATGAAAACGACAATTGAAATATCGGACCCTCTTTTGATGCAGGCCAGACGCCTTGCCGCCCAACAGGGGACGACATTGCGTAGCCTGATTGAGCAAGGCTTGCGGCAGGTTGTGGCAGAAAAACCGGAGGCCACGGAATTTCGCCTGCGTCGGGCAACCTTCAAGGGCCGGGGCCTGCAACCCGAAATGCGCAGCGCCAGTTGGGATCGCCTGCGCGAAATGGCCTACGAGGGCCACGGTGGGTAGTCGCGGATGATCGCCATCGACACCAATCTGCTGGTGTATGCCCATCGGGAGGATTCGCCTTTTCACCAACGCGCACTGGGGTGCATCGAGTCACTTGCGAACAACAGGATGCCATGGGCCATCCCGTGGCCCTGTGTATTCCATCGTCACCCATCCGCGCGTCTACGACCCACCCACGCCAATCGACATCGCGCTCGACCAGATCGACATCTGGCTGGAATCGCCCAGCCTGACCCTGCTCGGCGAATCAGAAATACACTGGCCGGAGCTGCGCGGCCAGATCGCTCAAGGCCGGATTGCCGGCCCGCAGGTTCATGACGCCAGGATTGCCACGCTCTGCCTGCAACACGGTGTAAAAAAGCTGTGGACCGCCGACCGTGATTTCGGCCGCTTTCCACAACTTGCCTGCGCCAACCCGCTGGTCGGTGATGAAACTCGCCGGTAAATCCACAAAAGTCGGCGCTGGCGGAACGGCAGTTGTATGATTGCGTGGCACTTTTCATGAAAGGGCGATCATGGGAAACATGAACGAGTTGATGGCGCAGGTGCGCCACCGCGTCACCGTCAGCGACTATTACAAGATGGCCGAAGCGGGAATCTTCGGCGAAGACGACCATGTGGAACTGATCGATGGGGAGATCGTGGATATGGCACCGATAGGCAGCAGGCATGGCGGTATGGTCAAGTTATTGACGCAGTGTTTTTCCGCCACCGCGCGCAAACAAGCCATCGTCAGCGTGCAAGACCCCTTGCACCTCGACGACCGATCCGAACCCGAACCCGACCTGATGCTGCTCAAGCCCCGCGACGACTTTTACGCCACCGCGCACCCCGAAGCAGCCGATGTCCTGTTGCTCGTCGAGGTCGGCGACACCACCGCCCGTTTCGACCGCGAAGTGAAACTCCCTCTCTACGCCCGCCACGGTGTTGCCGAAGTCTGGCTCATTGACCTCGATACGCGCCAAGTCGAAATCTGCCGCTCCCCGCAGCTCGACACCAGCGATTACGCCGAACGCACCACCCTTACCGCCGGGCCCATCGCCCCGCGCCTGCTGCCCGACTGTCAGGTGGATGCCGGAACATTGTTTCCGTGGCCGGCCTAATCGGCAATCACGGTGCGATGGGCGACCTAATGCCGGCATATCGCGTTGAAACAAAGAGCAACTTTTTGATAATGAACGGTTTTGCTTGACGTCTATGAGACGCTCACTTAAAAGTTAGGCCGCAACCATGATCCTCGACATTGCACTTGGAATAGTTCTCGGCTTCATCATCTTGGCCAATCTACGGGGTCTGATAGCTCTTGGTGCATTCGTCGCAGTGGCCCTGCTGCTCTTGCTCGCCCTTGGAGCCGGCTGCTGGCTGCTATATGCAGCCTTTGGCGCATTGCCGCTTCTTCGTCTCACGGGCACGGCCTCAGAAGTGGCGGGGGTGGTTGGGGGAGTTCTTGCGAATGTGCTCTTGGCATTTGCATGTGGTCAAGTTCTTCAAGAGCGCACTAAACTCAGTCTCCGCGAAGCAAATGTTTTTGGCGCGCTCTTTTACGTTCTATTTCTCTTTTCTGTCCTCGCCCTTCCTGTTGCCATCGAAGCGTATGCCGAGACTCGCACCCTATCGGCTCCGCTATTTCTAGGCTCTGTTGAATTTCGAGTGGGTTAAGCGACATGCGGGTTGATCCGAGCGAA
>CAZGOH010000072.1:0-11599 GCA_964527195.1 uncultured Methyloversatilis sp. | reverse complement strand
AGCGGCAGGCTGTAGTTGCGGTCGTTGAGCCGGAATTCCTTGTTCGATTGCTCGACCGTGGTGATGGCCGGGCGCACGTGCAGGATGATGTTGCCGTCGACATCGATCTGCGGCGTGACGTCGAGCGAGATGCCCGAGAAGAAGGGCGCGGTTTCGACGTTGGGCAAGGTATCCATGGTGCCTGTGGTGGCGCTGCTGGTGGAGGTGCCGCCGGTGACGCGGGTGATGAAGTATTCGTCGGTACCGACCTTCAGCACCGCCTTCTGGTTGTTGATGGTGGCAATGCGCGGACTGGACAGCACGGAAACCGAGCCTTGCGTTTCGAGGAAGTTGAGCAGCGCGGCGAAGTTGGCGGTCTGGAACGCGAGGCCGACAAAGCCGCCGCCGAGCGCCGAAGCGACGAGCGAGCCGGCCAGCCCCGGCGTCGCGGTCATCGCCGAAGACACGAGGCTGCCTTCGCCGGCGGGTCTCAGCGTGCTGCCCTGTGTGGCGACACCGACGCTCAGGCGCTGGTTATTACCGTGGAAGGAAGCCCAGTTGATGCCCGCCTGATAAGCCTCGCTCAATTCCACTTCGAGAATTTTCGCTTCGAGCATCACCTGCCGCTCGACCATCACCTGCGTGGCCTTGAGGTATTGCTCGACAGCGCGCAACTCGCGCGGCAGGGCGCGGACGACGACGACGCCGGAGATGCTGTTCACCACGCGGCTGCTGCCGTCGCTGGTGACGATGGTGTCCAGCGCGCGCGTCAGGTCGCCCCAGAAGTCGGCGTCGGAACTGGTCTGCACGCGGCTCGAAACGGCGCCGCCCTGCTGGGCGTTGCCGGTCGCCGGCGTGGCGGTCGTGGTGCCGGTGCCGGCCGGTGCCGAGGTGGTCGGGCCGCTGGCGTTCACCGAGCTGGAGGTCACGCGCAGGTCGGAAGCGCCCTGGCGGCGGCTGGCCAGGTAGTTGACCTGGAACACGCGCGTCTGCAACGCGTTGGGCTGGATGGCGATGCGGTTGCCGCGGATCGCGTATTCGTAGCCGTAAAGCTCGCGGATCGCGTCGAGCGCCTCGACGACGGTCACGTCCTTCAGATTGACGGTAATCGTGCCGGTCACTTCCGGGCCGATCAGCATGTTGTATCGCGTGCCGGTGACGATGGCCATGAACACCTGCGCGGCCGGGGCGTTGACCACCGAGAGGTCGAAGCGCGCTTCGCCGCCGTTGCCGTTCTCGAATTGCGGCAGGTCGACGGCGAGGGGCGGCAGCATCGACGCGGCAGCGCCCGCCTGGGCGGCCGCGTTGCGCTGGGCGGTGGCCTCGGCAAGCTCTGCGCCGATGCGCTCGCGCACGACGTCCGGCCGCTGCGGCGGCGCGGCACAGGCGGCGAGGAGCAGCGCCATGAGGGCGATCGTCGGCCCTTTCATCTGGGCTTTTCCCCCTTCACGGCATTCAGCCCGACGGGCTTCGCCGTCTTGCCGGCGTCGACTTTTTGCTGCTTCTCGACGGCGGGCATCAAACGCAGGGTTTCGCGCCCCTGCGGGCCGAGCAACACCACGGCGTCTTCTTCGACGAGGACGAGGCGCGTGTCGCCGAGCATGCCGCCCAGTTCGACGACCTGGCCGTTGATGAGCGCGGCGGGACGCCGATCCTTGTGCAGGATGACCGATTGCAGGCCGCCGCCCGTCTGGGCCGCGACCTCGCCCGCCAGCGGCGCCGGCGCGACATCGGCCGGCGGCCGGGTCGGGTCGGGCAGATCGCCCTGCGCCGCCCCGCACAGCGTCGTCGCCCCGAGAGTCAGGATGAGTTTCAGACGACCAGCCATGCGGACTCCAGGCTGAGGGTATAGACGGTGAGCGTCAGCTCGCTTTCCGGATACTGGCTCGTCAGGCTCATGCCGCCCCACAGCAGCTTCTGCTTGCCGCCCTCGAGATCGGCGATGTAGGCGAGCAGGTCGTGGTAGCGACCGCTGATCCGGATCTCGATGCCGTGCTTGTAAAGGTTGCCCGTCATCGTCGCAGGCAGGGCGTCGGCGGCGGCTCCGGCGGCTCCGGCGGCAATGGGCGGGGCGACCAGCGGTTCGGGCGGCAGGGTGGCGAGCTTGACCAGCGACAGGCCGCGATGCCGGGCCAGCAGCGTTTGCAGCAGGGCGGGCGCCTCGCGCGGCGGCACGAGGATGCGGTCGTAATCGCGTACCTCCTCGTCGAGCGCCGCCATGTCGCGCTGCGCCTTTTCGATGGCGGCGCGGTTGGCGGCATCCGGGTCGGTGTTCCTGGCGGCGAGTTCGACCAGCTTGGCCGACAATTGCGCCTGTTCGGTGCGTTGCTGCTGGATGTTTTTCGTCAGCCGGGCCTTTTGCAGTTGGGCCGGTTCGATCCAGAACGAATAGCCGCCATACAGGATGGCGAACAGCGTGGCGCCGATCACCATGGTCTTTTCGCGCTGTTGCAGGGCGGCGAAGCGCGCCGACCAGCCCTGCCATTGCGCCGCGAGTTTCGCGTTCCGCTTCAGCTTCATCCGGGCCCCCCGGGAACTCCCGGCGCGGCAGGGGCGTTCGCCTGCACGCTGGCGGCGGGCAACGGCGCCAGCGCGAACTGGTGATGACAGCGGACGCTCTCCGTCGTCGCCCCGGCCGGAGGCGGCTTTTCCCTGTCGATCTTGAGGTTGGCGAAGGATTGTCCCTGGAACGCCGGCTCGCCGTTAAGACGGCGGATGTATTCGGGCAGTAGCGCGGGATCAACGGTGCAACCGCCAATCGTCATGCGCCCGGCCTCGGCCACCCTGAATTCGGTGAGCCACAGGCCGTTGAGACTTTGCCGCGCCAGACCGCGCAGGTAGTCGGTATAGGCGGCGCGCTGGACATCGCCCATGCCGCGACGCAGGTTGTTGAGCACTTCGGTGCGCAGGCCCAAATCGGCCTGGAGAGCCGCCAGGCGTTCCTCCAGTTGCGCGTCGGGCTTGCGGCCG
This sequence comes from uncultured Methyloversatilis sp., assembly GCA_964527195.1. Classification (GTDB taxonomy): domain Bacteria; phylum Pseudomonadota; class Gammaproteobacteria; order Burkholderiales; family Rhodocyclaceae; genus Sulfuricystis. Next base: position 8,650 of record CAZGOH010000072.1, on the reverse strand, counting down.
CTGGCCTGCGCTTCGACCATCGCGACCTGTGTGCGCAGCGCGGCGAGCTGGTTCTGCCCGGCCGCGGCCTGCGCGGCGAGGGGCGCCACGTCGCGACGCGCCAGATGGCCGAGGACGCCGACGACGACGGACAGGAGCGCGGCCACCACGACGACGTTGCCGAGCGCCAGCCAGTCGCGCTTGCGGCGCAGGGTGGGGTCGTAGAGGTTGATCTGCCCGGCCACCGCCTACTCCCGCAGCGCGGCGCCGAGCGCGCGCCAGTTGGCGTATTGGGCCGCGACATCAGCCAGGCCGGGGGCGGCCGCGATGTCGAACACCTCGGCGAGGTCGGCGCTCGCCACCGGCAGGGAAAGGTTTCCGGCGAGATAGTCGACAAAACGTTCGCCACCCGGCAGGGGTGCAACCAGCAGGCGACTCAAGGGAATCGCGCTGTAGTTGCGGTCGAAGTTGTCCAGCGTGCGCTGAATATCGAGCAACACCCGCTCGTATTGCGCCTCGGCATTTGCGCTTGCCAGATCCGTGCCGCTGATATCAAGATAACGCACCGTGTAAAGCTCGCCCTGATAGCTAATGGTCAGGCGTCCGCCCTTGCTATCGAAGGCCACCACGGCCAGGCCGCGATTGGGCTCCTCAAAAAGGGTGGCGATGTTGCGTTGCGCCAGTTCGGGAATGTCAATCGCTTCGAGGGTGATTTTCAAATCCTGAAACAGATGCACGCGCGACTGCAGAGCCTCGCGATTGGCGACGACCACCCACAACTGGGCGCTGTGCGAACCGACCGGCGGCAACACGATGACGTCGATGCCCGCCGTTTCGATCGGGAAATCGACCATCTCCTTGACTCGCCAGCGCATTGCTTCGCGCAACTCTTCGCGCGGCAGATCCTTGGCATTGTCCGGCGCCTCGACTTGCAGGAACTGATATTGGCCATGCCAGAGCAGCGTGGTGCAGCGATTACGCGCCAGCCGCTTGGCGTTCCTGAGCCGTTTCAGGGCGTCGAGTTCGCCGCCCTCGCGGGCGAAAGTGTCGCAGGAACGCACCTGGGGCTTGGCGTCGGTACGACGCAGGACGCTGGCCACGGTGACCCGGTCGGTGCCGAAAACCACCGACGTCCATCCGTCCGACACTGCCTGCTTTTTCCAAAAAGCCATATCCCGTGCCTGTTTATCCTCGTGCCCGGAGTCTAGCGACGGGCCAACAGCACCGAAGGCCCAAAAAGGGACGGAAAACCCGTCCAAATGCGGCCCGACGGGACGGCGCGCCGTCCCGTCGGCGTCGACTTTTCTACCTGAAGCCGATGATCGGCTGGTCGACAGACAGGCTTTCGCCCGGCTTGGCCAGCAACGCGTCGACGACGCAATCGCGCTCGGCCTTGAGGACGTTCTCCATCTTCATCGCCTCGATCTTGGCCAGCACTTCGCCGGCCTTGACCTCCTGACCGGGGGCGACGGCGATGTGCGTCAGCAGGCCCGGCATCGGCGAGAGCAGGAACCTGCTCATGTCCGGCGGCGCCTTGTGCGGCATCAGCGACTGCAAGTGGGCGGCCCGGGCGGTCAGCACCATCAGATCCATCTGCGTGCCCCAGTGGAAGATGCGGTATTTCAGGCCGCGCCGCTCCACCTGCATGCAGAACGCTTCTCCATTGATCGTGCCGCGATAGAGCGGCTGGCCGAACTGCCAGTCGGTGCGGATTGCGTAAGTCTCGCCGCCGAAGGCCACGTCCCAGCCGCCTTCCTGCGCCGTCACCCTGACCTCGTGGTCGGTACCGTCTTCGAGGCGCACGACGAAGTCCGCGCCCGGCTTGTACTCGTGGCCGGGCATCTGGCCGGAAATCAGCGCGTTGCGGCTCTGATACTGGCGGTGCATGGCGGCGGCAACGGCGACCAGCAGGGCCGGATCGTCGTGCGGCACCATCGAGGCGTCGAAACCCTTCGGGTATTCCTCGGCGATCAGGCCGGTATTGAAGTTGCCCGAGAGAAAGCGGGGGTTCTGCATCAGTGCCGACTGGAAGGCGATGTTGGCCGCCACGCCGCGAATGACGAAACCATTGAGCGCGTCGCGCATTTTCGTGATCGCCGACTCGCGCGTCGGTGCATGCACGATCAGCTTGGCGATCATCGAATCGTAGTGCATCGAGATCTCGCCACCTTCATAGACGCCGGTATCGACGCGCACCCCGTGGCTTTCGGCCGGCGGGATGAACTTGACCAGGCGTCCGGTCGATGGCAGGAAGCCGCGGAAAGGGTCTTCGGCATTGATGCGGCACTCCATCGCCCAGCCGTCGATCTTGAGGTCTTCCTGCTTGAAGGAGAGTTTCTCGCCCGCGGCGACGCGGATCATCTGTTCCACGAGATCGAGGCCGGTGATGCACTCGGTGACCGGATGCTCGACCTGCAGGCGCGTATTCATTTCGAGGAAGTAGAAGCTCTTGTCCTTGCCGCCAACGACGAACTCGACCGTGCCGGCCGACTGGTAGTTCACCGCCTTGGCCAGTGCCACCGCCTGCTCGCCCATCGCCTTGCGGGTCGCGGGATCGAGGAAGGGGCTTGGCGCTTCTTCGATGACTTTCTGGTGACGACGCTGGATCGAGCACTCGCGCTCATGCAGGTAGACGCAGTTGCCGTGCGCGTCGCCCAGCACCTGGATCTCGATGTGGCGCGGCTCCTCGACGAACTTCTCGATGAAGACGCGATCGTCGCCAAAGGCATTCTTCGCTTCGGTCTTGCATGAGGCGAAGCCTTCGAAGGCTTCCTTGTCGTTAAAGGCGACGCGCAGGCCCTTGCCGCCACCACCGGCCGAGGCCTTGATCATCACCGGATAGCCGATGCCCTTTGCAATCTCCACCGCCTGCTCGGGCGTGTCGATGGCGTCGTTGTAACCGGGAATCGTATTGACCTTGGCGGCGAGCGCCAGCTTCTTCGACTCGATCTTGTCGCCCATCTTGGCTACCGAGTAGTGCTTGGGGCCAATGAAGGTGATGCCTTCCTCTTCGAGACGCTTCGAGAAGGTGGCGTTCTCGGACAGAAAGCCGTAGCCCGGATGCACCGCCTCGGCGCCGGTCTCTTTGCAGGCGGCGATGATCTTGTCCATCGCCAGGTAGCTTTCCTTCGAGGGCGGCGGACCGATGCATACCGACTCGTCGGCCATCGACACGAACAGCGCATCCTTGTCCGCTTCCGAATACACGGCCACGGTGGCAATACCCATTTTCTTGGCGGTCTTGATGACGCGGCAGGCGATTTCTCCGCGATTGGCGATCAGAATTTTCTTGAACATGGCCGGTTTCCTTACAGCGGGATATTGCCGTGCTTGCGCCACGGGTTGGAAATGTCTTTATTTCTCAGCATCACCAGCGAGCGACAGATGCGCTTCCTTGTCTCGTGCGGCTGGATCACGTCGTCGATGAAGCCGCGTGCGCCGGCGACGAAGGGGTTGGCGAACTTGGCCTTGTACTCGGCCTCGCGCGCCGCCAGCTTGGCCGGATCGTTCTTGTCCTCGCGGAAGATGATTTCCACCGCTCCTTTCGGCCCCATCACCGCGATTTCCGCGCTGGGCCAGGCGAAGTTCACGTCGCCGCGCAGGTGCTTGCTGGCCATCACGTCATAAGCGCCGCCGTAGGCCTTGCGGGTAATCACGGTGACTTTCGGCACGGTGCACTCGGCGTAGGCGTAGAGCAGCTTGGCGCCATGCTTGATGATGCCGCCGTATTCCTGCGCCGTGCCCGGCATGAAGCCCGGCACATCGACGAAGGTGATGATCGGAATGTTGAAGGCATCGCAGAAACGCACGAAGCGGCCGGCCTTGATCGACGATTTGATATCGAGACAGCCGGCCAGCACCATCGGCTGGTTGGCAACGATGCCGACCGTCTGGCCTTCCATGCGCGCAAAGCCGATGACGATGTTCCTGGCATGATCGGGCTGGATCTCGAAGAAGTCCGAGTCATCCACCGTCTTGATGATCAGTTCCTTGATGTCGTAAGGCTTGTTGGCGTTATCCGGCACCAGCGTGTCGAGCGAGTAGTCGAGGCGGTCGGCCGGGTCTTGGGTCGGACGAATCGGCGGCTTCTCTTTGTTGTTGAGCGGCAGGTAGTTGAAGAAGCGGCGCAGCAGGATCAGCGCATCGACGTCGTTCTCGAAGGCCAGGTCGGCCACACCGGATTTGCTCGTATGCGTCACCGCGCCGCCGAGTTCTTCGGCGGTCACTTCCTCGTGCGTCACGGTCTTTACGACTTCCGGGCCGGTGACGAACATGTAGGAGCTGTCCTTCACCATGAAGATGAAGTCGGTCATCGCCGGCGAATACACCGCGCCGCCGGCGCAGGGGCCCATGATGAGAGAGATTTGCGGGATCACGCCGCTGGCCATGACGTTGCGCTGGAACACCTCGGCATAGCCGCCCAGTGCCGCCACGCCTTCCTGAATGCGCGCGCCGCCCGAGTCGTTGAGGCCGATCACCGGGGCGCCAACCTGCATCGCCTTGTCCATGATCTTGCAGATTTTCTCGGCATGCGCTTCGGAGAGCGCGCCGCCGAACACCGTGAAGTCCTGCGAGAAGATGAACACCATGCGACCGTTGATGGTGCCGTAGCCGGTCACCACGCCGTCGGAGGGGATCTTGGTCTCGTCCATGCCGAAATCGGTGCAGCGGTGCTCCTTGAACATGTCCCACTCTTCAAAGGTGCCGTCGTCGAGCAGCAGTTCGATACGCTCGCGCGCCGTCAGCTTGCCCTTCTTGTGTTGCGCGTCGATGCGCTTCTGGCCGCCGCCGAGGCAGGCCTGCTGGCGCTTCTGGTCGAGTTGCTCAATGATTTCGTGCATACACTTCTCCTAGAAATACCGGTTCATCAGATTCAAAAGGCGATGCGCGGCGACGGGCGGCGTCATGCCCCCGTCGGCCACCGCCTGGGTGGTGTTCGGCAGCGCCGTCTTGACGGCAGGATGGTCGCGGAAACGATGGCGCAGGCCGTTGTCGATCAGTTGCCACATCCAGTCGAGCGATTGGCGACGGCGCTTTTCCGCCAGTTCGCCACTCGCCGTCAGGGCTTCGCGGTAATTCAACAAGGTCTGCCACACCTTGTCGATCCCCTGGCCGTGCAAGGCGCTGGTCTGCAGCACCGGCGGCTGCCAGTGGGGCGAGGCCGGATGCAGCAGGCCAAGGGCAGAGCGCATCTGCATGGCGGCGCGCTCGGCCGCCGTGCTGTCGAGGTCGGCCTTGTTGTAGATGACCACATCGGCCAGTTCCATGATGCCCTTCTTGATCGCCTGCAGGTCGTCGCCGCTGTTCGGCAACTGCAGCAGGACGAACACGTCGGTCATGCCGGCTACCACCGTTTCGCTCTGCCCGACGCCGACGGTCTCGACAATCACCACGTCGTAGCCAGCCGCCTCGCAGACCAGCAAGGCCTCGCGCGTCTTTTCCGCCACGCCGCCGAGCGTGCCGGCCGAGGGCGAAGGGCGAATGAAGGCGGCCTCGTTCTGGCACAGACGCTCCATACGCGTCTTATCGCCGAGGATGGAACCGCCGCTGCGCGAAGACGAAGGATCGACCGCCAGCACGGCGACCTTCAGCCCCTGGGCAATCAGGTGCAAACCGAAGGCCTCGATGAAAGTGGACTTGCCCGCACCGGGCACGCCGGTGAGACCGATGCGCAAGCTCCTGCCGGTGTGCGGCAGCAGCGCATCGAGCACCGCGGCGGCACGTTCCTGATGGTCGGCACGCGTCGACTCGACCAGCGTAATGGCCTTGGCCAGCGCGCGGCGACGGCCCGCGACCACGTCTTCGACGAGGTCGCGGGCCGTGTCCGTTGGCGAAAATTCAGACAATCCGGAAACTCCGTCCGTCGGGCAGGCGATAGCGCTCGAAGTCGCGCCGGTCGGTAGTCATGATCTCGGTTATACCGGTGTCGACAGCCAGCCAGTACAGTGATGCATCCGCGAAATCCATCTCGACCTTGCCGGGCTCGGTGTAAGTTCGCATCCATGAGAGCATGTCGTCAAGATGCTTAGGCTCGAAATGATGTATCTGCACACCACCTTGGCGGACGAAATCAATCATGTCGAATCTTCCTGCGGCAGGCAGCAGGTAGGCCGCTTCAACGATACACGGCCAAGTCGTAATGAACCGGAATCCCCGTCGATCTGCATCCAGCATCTGGTCGCGATAATGCCTGTGCAGGCGGTCCTCCGGAGCAAACAGTGCGACCAGCGGACCCGTATCAAGCAGAATGCTTTTCACGCAATAAGGCCTTGAACTTTTCGCCGGAGTTTTCCGAGAAATTGGTTGTTGGTTCGGCGACCCGATAGGCTTCCTTATCAATGATTCGGCGATAAATTTCCGCAGGGCTCTTCAGACTCAATACTTGCTCCAACGCGTTGCTGACGAACTCCGACTTGCTGATGCCTTGTCGCTTCGCTTCTTGCTCAACCAACTTGTCGAGTACCGGATCAAGATCAATTGTCATTGCCATGTCACTCTCCTGGACGTTCAGGCTGCCTACTCTAACGCTTTATGCACTGCCCGGCAGATGCGCGGCACGAATCGCGCGCAGCACTTCATGGGCGCACTGCGGAATCGGCGTGCCGGGGCCGAAGATGCCCTTGGCGCCGGCAGCGTAGAGCGCCTCATAGTCCTGCGCCGGAATCACGCCGCCGACAAAAACGACGATGTCGTCCGCGCCCTGCTCCTTGAGCGCCCTGATCAGTTGTGGCACCAGCGTCTTGTGGCCGGCAGCGAGCGTGGACACGCCAATCGCATGTACATCGTTCTCGATGGCTTGGCGCGCAGCTTCTTCCGGCGTCTGGAACAGCGGGCCGATATCGACGTCAAAGCCGAGGTCGGCGAACGCTGTCGCCACCACTTTCGCGCCACGGTCGTGGCCGTCCTGGCCGAGCTTGGCGATCATGATGCGCGGGCGACGGCCCTCGGCGGCGGCGAATTCCTCGATCTGTTCTCTCACTTCATCCAGCCCCGGGCTGTTGCCGAAAGCCGAAGAATAAACGCCGGAGACGACCTGATTGGTGGCGCGATGGCGACCCCAGACTTTTTCCAGTGCATCCGAAATTTCGCCGACGGTCGCGCGCAAACGTGTTGCCTTGATGGCGAGATCAAGCAAATTGCCCTCACCCGACTGGGCGGCGGCGGTCAGCGCATCCAAGGCGGCACTCACTTCAGCCTGATTGCGCTTGCCGCGAATGTCCTTGAGGCGGGCAATCTGCGCCTCGCGCACGGCGTGGTTGTCCACGTCAAGAATCTCGATCGGGTCTTCCGTGGCGAGCTTGTACTTGTTCACGCCGACGATGACGTCCTGTTTCGAGTCGATGCGCGCCTGCTTCTCGGCGGCGCACTTCTCGATCTGCAATTTCGCCCAGCCGGTCTCGACAGCATGCGTCATGCCGCCCATCTTCTCGACTTCCTGGATGGTGTTCCAGGCCATGTCGGCCATGTCCTGCGTCAGCTTCTCCATCATGTAGCTGCCGGCCCACGGGTCGACCACGTTAGTGATGTGCGTCTCTTCCTGGATGAGGATCTGCGTGTTACGCGCGATGCGCGCCGAAAACTCAGTCGGCAGTGCGATGGCCTCGTCGAGCGCATTAGTGTGCAGCGATTGCGTGCCGCCGAACACGGCAGCCATCGCCTCGATGGTGGTGCGCACGACGTTGTTGTAGGGGTCCTGCTCCGTCAGGCTCCACCCTGATGTCTGGCAGTGGGTGCGCAGCATCATCGACTTCGGATTCTTCGCGCCGAATTCCTTCATGATGCGCCACCACAAGAGGCGCGCGGCACGCAGCTTGGCGACTTCCAGATAGAAGTTCATGCCGATGGCGAAGAAGAACGAGAGGCGGCCGGCGAAGGCGTCGATGTCCATGCCGCTCTTCATCGCGGTACGCACGTACTCCATGCCGTCGGCGAGCGTGAAGGCCAACTCCAGCGCCTGTGTCGCGCCGGCTTCCTGGATGTGATAACCGGAGATCGAGATCGAGTTGAACTTCGGCATGTTGCTGGCCGTGTAGCCGATGATGTCGGCAATGATGCGCATCGACGGCTCGGGCGGGTAGATGTAGGTGTTGCGGACCATGAACTCCTTGAGGATGTCGTTCTGGATCGTTCCGGAGAGCTTGTCCTGCCCAACGCCCTGCTCCTCGGCGGCAATCACGTAGCCGGCCAGCACCGGCAGCACGGCGCCATTCATGGTCATCGAGACCGACACGGTGTCGAGCGGGATGCCGTCGAACAATATCTTCATGTCCTCGACCGAGTCGATCGCCACACCGGCCTTGCCGACATCGCCGACGACGCGCGGATGGTCGGAGTCGTAGCCGCGGTGGGTCGCGAGATCGAAGGCAACGGACACACCCTGCGCGCCAGCGGCGAGCGCCTTGCGGTAGAAGGCGTTGGAAGCCTCGGCGGTGGAGAAGCCGGCGTACTGGCGGATCGTCCACGGCCGCGCTGCGTACATGGTCGCCTGCGGGCCGCGCAGGAAGGGCTCGAAGCCGGGCAGGGTGTCGGCATAGGGCAGGTCGGCAACATCCGCCTGGGTGTAGAGCGGCTTGACGGTCAAGCCCTCGGGGGTAACCCAGTTGAGCTTGCTCACATCGCCACCCGGCGCCGACTTCGCCGCGGCCTTGTTCCAGGCATCGAGGCCCGGTAC
>CAZGOH010000071.1:0-11749 GCA_964527195.1 uncultured Methyloversatilis sp. | reverse complement strand
TCAGACACGTCTATTTACCCCAGTTTCGTGTCCAAAAGAATTGCGGGCGGGGCAGTTCATGGGTGACTCCTCCTGGCGCATCCTCGCGGTTTGTTGCTTTTCCGTAAATGATTCCGGTCAAAGTCGGCCGCGGCGATACGGCGCCATTGAAAAATCGGCCGGCCGCGCCCATAATTCGCGCATGGTCGTAATTCCGGCAAACCGGAAGCGTTTCGGACGGCGGTTCGATTCCGCCCACCTCCACCATCAAGCGCTGTTTTTTGCGGGGGTGTACTGGCTTCGACGGGGCGAAAGAAGGCAAGCAGGCGACTCGAAAGGCGACGGACGTAATCCGCGCAAATCCACAAACGCCAACGATGAGCGTTTTGCACTGGCCGCCTAAGGCCGCTGCCGAGGCCGCTTGAGCCTTGTTACCAAAGAAAAGCCGGCGGGAACCTTCGGGTTCCCGTCGTCATTTCCACTGCGGCTCAACGGTCGAAGAGGCGGGGCAGGATGTCCGCGCCGAACCGGTAGGTGTGGCGGCAGACATCGTCCTCGACTTCCAGTTCTCCTTGTTCTTCCAGCGCGGCGGCAAGCTCGGCGCGGCCGAGGCTCCTGAGCATCGCCAGCACCTTTCCCTCGTCGCGCGGGCAGTGGTAACGCACCAGACGCGGGTCGAAGAGGCGGATGTTTTCTTCGGGGAACAGGCGCATCAGCAGGTTGGCCGCCGGCTCGCGCAGTTCCTCCGGATGCAGGGTGGCAAGCAGGTGCATGAGCCGGTTCCAGCCGTCGGCGTCCTTCGCGTCCGCGTTGGGCAGTTTTTGCAGGAAAAGGCCGCCGGCAAAATCCTCCGTCGCCAAAAGAACCAGCCGTGCCGGCTGCTGTTCCGATTGCGCCAGATAGTGCTCGAAGAGGCTGGCGAGCGTATCGCCGGCGAGTGGCACCACGCTTTGCCACGGGTCGCCGAGATTGCCATGCAGGTTCAGCACGAGCTGGCCGTCGCCGAGCAGCTGGGCGAAAGTCGCCGCCGGCGGGGCGGCGGCCTGGTGCCGCACGGTGCCGCGCAGGCGCAACTGTTCGTCGCAATCGACCATCAGCAGGCTGATCGGCCCGTGGCCCTGCACCTGGAAGCTGATGCGCCCCGGCGTCTTGAGATTGCCGGCGATCAGCGCTGCGACGGCCGCCAGTTCGCCGAACGGGGCCTGTACCGCCGGCGGATAGTCGCGCTCGGCGCACAGTTCATGCCAGGTGCTGCCGAGCGTCACCAGCGCGCCGCGTACGTCCAGATCCTCGAAAAGAAAGCGTCGTACCGAGTCCATCACTTGACGAAGCTTTCGAAGATCGTCGGGTCGAAGCCGACCAGAAGATGACCGCCGGCGGTCTCGACGACCGGCCGGCGGATCGCGCTGGGGTGCTCCATCATCGTGGCGACAGCCTTGCTTTGCGTGGCGATGTCCTGCTGCTCGGGCGTCAGCCTGCGCCACGTCGTGCCTTTCGTGTTGAGCAGGGTTTTCCAGCCCATCGCCTTGCACCAGGCGACGAGACGCTCGCGCGGCACGCCGGCCTTCTTGTAGTCGTGGAATTCGTAAGGAATGCCGCGTTCGTCAAGCCAGGCGAACGCCTTCTTCATCGAGTCGCAGTTCTTGATGCCATACACCATGATTCCTGGCATGATCATACGAATGTCATGAGCGTGTTTCCTGTTGGGCCACTCCGTCGAGAACAGCAGACAGGGCAGCCTGCGCCTTGTCGAAATGGAGGTCATAAAGCAATTGCCGGATAGGGCGCAGCGAGGCCGCCTGCGGGGATCCCACCGCCAGCGTTTCCAGTTCGGCGAAGCGTTCGAGCGCGTCGTATCTGTTCTGCGCCAGCATCGGCAGCAAGGCGTTGGCCAGTTCGCGAAAGCGCGGCACGTCCAGCGTGCGCGAAGGTTCCGGCGCGGCCTCACGCTCCGCTGCGAAGCGGGAGGGGTCGTCGGGTAGCCAGCGGCCGAGCACGTGCAGCAGATCCTCGATGAGAACGGGCTTGGCGAGGAAGTCGTCCATGCCGACACGCAGGCAGCGTGCGCGATCCTCCGCGAAGGCATTCGCCGTGATGGCGATGATGGGGGTGGCGGGCCGTCCGTCCAAGGTTTCCCACGCGCGAATGCGTTCGGTCGCCTTGAGGCCATCCATGATCGGCATATCCAGATCCATAAGAATCGCATCAAAGCGCTCGCCGCGCTCGATGACGGAAGCGACCGCCTCCTGCCCGTTTTCGGCGAGGACGGGCTGTACGCCGATTTTTGGCAGCAGCGCGTTGAGAACCTGCTGGTTGGTGGGGGTGTCCTCGACGATGAGGACGCGCCCCTTCAGTTGCGGGCGAATGTCTTCCGAAGCCTGCGTTCCCCTGCCGCGTTCGAGATGGCGGCGCTCCTCGCTTTCGGCCACATGTTCGGCCCGGATGCGGAACCAGAAACGGCTGCCCTGGCCGGATTCGCTGACGACACCGGCATCGCCGCCCATCGAGCGGGCGAGGCTGCGCACGATCGACAGGCCCAGGCCCGATCCGCCAAACTGCCGCGAGGTTGAGCTATCCACCTGGCTGAAAGGCTTGAACAGCAGATCCTGCCTGCCGGGGTCGATGCCGATCCCTGTGTCGGTGACGGAAAACTCCAGCAAGGGCGACGGCCCCGTGTCGACCAGTTCCGTCGCCAGGAGCCGGATTTCGCCTTGCGGGGTGAACTTGATGGCGTTATTGACCAGATTGGAGAGCATCTGCCGCAGACGATGCGGATCGCTGCGATAGCGTGCGCAGGCCGGTCCGCTCCATGCCGAATCGATGCGCAACCCCTTCGCCCTCGCGTTGTCGAAAAACAGGGCTTGCGTCTCGTTGAGGATTTGCCGGGGATCGACCACGCTCATCTCCAGCGAGAGTTTGCCGGCCTCGATCTTGGACAGATCAAGGATGTCGTTCAGCAGCGTCAGCAGGGTCCGGCCGGAGTTCAGGATGGTCCGGGTGCAATCCCGGCGTTCGGCCTCCGACATCGATGCGCCCAGAAGCAGTTGCGCCATGCCGAGGATGCCGTTCATCGGCGTGCGGATTTCGTGAGACATCGTGGCCAGGAAACGGCTCTTGGCGATGTTGGCGGCTTCCGCGGCCAGTTTGGCACTGATCAGATCGTCTTCCGACCGCTTGCGTGCGCTGATGTCCTGATGGGTGCCCGACATCAGCAGGGGTTTCCCGTCTTCCGTCCAGGTGGCGACCCTGCCGCGATCCAGCACCCACACCCAGTGCCCATCCTTGTGGCGCATGCGCACTTCGCACTCGTAGAACGGCATCTGGCCGGCGAAATGTTTTTCGAGAAGATCCCCGGAGTTTTTCAGGTCGTCGGGGTGGGTGAACTTCATCCACGTCTCGATCGAAACCGGCTGGAGTTCTTCCAGGCGATAGCCGACGATTTCGGCCCAGCGCTCGTTGAACGTCGTTTCACCGGTTTGCACGTTCCATTCCCAGGTGCCGACATGCGTGCCGTCCAAAATCGATTGCAGCCGGCGCTGTTGCAGGCGCAACTCCCCCTCGACCAGTTTGCGCGCCATCTCTGCCCGCTTGCGCCGCAACATGTTGAAAATCAGGGCAGCGGTGATGGCGGTCACCAGCAACAGGGCGGCAAGCAGCCAGTGGCTGCGTGCTTCCAGCGCGGCTGTGCGTTGCGCCACCAGTTCTTCCAGCCGCTGCTGGTAATGCCACATGCCCTGTTCCAGATTGCGTCCGGGCGTGATGTCGTGAATCACCGACAGCAGCAGGCGGTGGCCGTCGAAGGCGAATGGGTGGGAATACACCTCGACGGTGCGGACCTCGCCACTGGCCAGTCGATGGCGAAAGATGAAGTAGTTGCGCCCTTCCCGTTCTGCCAGGGCACGCTCGGCCGCCACCTGCTCGGGGCTGAGCGTGTTGATCTGCTGGATGGTCATGGCCTGAAGTGCGTCTCGCCCGTATCCGTAGAAACGCGTCGCCGCCGGGTTGGCATCGGCGATCTGCCCCGAGGCGGGGTCGATCAGCAGCATGACGGCACCATGTTGTTCGAATACCTGGTCGAACGCCGGCGGCTGCGCGGCCAGGGGCGCTCATTGCAGGCCGAGCAGGAGCAACCACAGGACAAGACGGCGAGAGCGTTGGTTATGGCGCATCGCCCGGGATTCTATCGACTTCGCGGACGATTCGAGCCACCGACTTGACTTCAGCCGCAGCTGCCTACCGCGCCGCAGGCGGTGCAGAAATCGCAGCCGTCCTTCCTGATGACAGTCATGTTGCCGCATTCCGCGCAGAGCGCGCCCTGGGTCACCTTGAGTTCCCCTTTTTCGCGCGGCGTTTCGAGAATTCCCATCTCGCGCGTCGGGTAGCCGTGTTCGTCGAGGATGCCCAGCATGGCGTAGCGGTGCATGATCAGGCGGGCGATGTAGGCGACGGTGGAAGGCCAGTTCTGCTGCTTGTTCGAACCCGGGACGCGCGCCATGAAATCGCCGAGGGGTTCCGGATAGTTCAGCAATTTGCGCAGCTTCATGCCGATCCAGGCTGGATCCATGACGCGCATGTCGAGGGAGAGCAGCTTCGTCAGTCCGTCGAGGGCGCGCGGGTAGTTGCCGGAAAGCCAGCAGGAGTAGGGGCGAGTGACGCCGTCCGGCAGGGTGATTTCCTTCAGACCGAGCACGAAATCCTCGCGCGAGGCGGGGTTCACGATGTCCACCGTCCAGGAGAGCGTGCCGTCGGTGCCGGTGCGCGGCTCGTCGCGGCTGAACATGCAGTCGAGTACCGGGGTGGCGTCGTCGGTATCGAGCGCACCGAGTTGCTCGCAGCGGTAACGGATCACCTGGGCCATGGCCGACACGTTGCCCGGCATGATCTTCAGTTCGCCATGCGGCGGCATCGGCATTTCGAAGGATTCCTCGCCGACCGTGCCGGCGAGCACGTCGAGCTTGAGCTTGAGCCAGGCCGGGTCGTTGGCGCGCATGTCCATCGACAGCGTCTTGGCGACGGCGCCGAGTCCGCGCGGCTGCTCGGTGCCATTCACCCAGACTTCGAAGGGCACGGCCTGGCGCTTGTCGTTCTCGATCTGGCCGACGAAGAGAGCGAATTCGCCGTGCGGGGTCTCGATCATGTAGGTCCAGGCGGCATTGCCGTCGGTGAGGCGCGGTCGACCCGGCCAGCGCAGGCTCGACAGCACGGGGGCCGGCAGCGAGCCGATCTTGAGGCGGCGGTTGGCCCCGTCGATGGTGACGTCCTGGGGCTGCTTTTGCGGTTGCGCCTGCGCCTGCTGTGGTTCGACCGACAGCACGCTGCCGAGGACCGAGTTCGGACGATAGGTCGCCAGGCCCTTCAAGCCGGACTTCCACGCCTTCATGTAGAGGTCTTCGAAATCGGCGTAGGGGTAGTCGGCCGGCACGTTCACCGTTTTCGAGATGGAGGTGTCGATATAAGGGGCCACCGCCGCGACCATTTCCTCGTGCGCCTGCGCGGAGATTTCCAGGGCGGTGACGAAGTAGTCGGGCAGGGAGGCGACATCGCCGCCCTGGTGCTTGTAAAGGCGCCAGGCGTAGTCCTCGACCGCGTATTCCTTGTGCGTGCCGTCGGCCATGCGCTTCTTGCGCGTGTAGGTCCAGGAGAAGGGCGGTTCGATGCCGTTGCTGGCGTTGTCGGCGAAGGCCAGCGAGATGGTGCCGGTCGGCGCGATGGAGAGCAGGTGCGAGTTGCGGATGCCGTGTTTGCGGATCGCGTCCTTGATGTGTTGGGGCAGGCGCGAGGCGAAATTGCCGCCGGACAGGTAGAGATCGGCATTGAAGAGCGGGAAGGCGCCGCGCTCCTTGGCCAGTTCAACGGACGCCAGGTAGGCACGGTCGCGCATGAATTCGGAGATCTTGGCGGCAGTCTGGCGCGCCTCGTCGGTGTCGTAGCGCAGGCCGAGCATGATCAGGGCGTCGCCCAGGCCGGTGAAGCCGAGGCCGATGCGGCGCTTGTTGGCGGCCTCCTGCGCCTGCTGTTCGAGGGGCCAGTGGGTGGTATCGAGGACGTTGTCGAGCATGCGCACGGAAACGTCGATGACCTTGCCAAACGCGGCATAGTCGAAATCGGCCGTCGGATCGAAGGCATGGGTGACGAAGCGGGTCAGGTTGACCGAACCGAGGCAGCAGCAGCCGTAGGGCGGCAGCGGCTGTTCGGCGCAGGGGTTGGTGGCCTCGATCGTCTCGCAGTAGTTGAGGTTGTTGTCCTTGTTCATGCGGTCGATGAACAGGATGCCCGGCTCGGCGTGGTCGTAGGTCGAGCGCATGATCTGGTCCCAGAGCTCGCGCGAGGGCACCTTGCGATAGACCCACAGGCCGTCGTCGCGCTGGTAGGCGCCAGTTTGCCTGACGTCGGTGCAGGGTTCGGCACGATGGACTAGTTCGACGTCGGTGCCAGCTTCCACCGCCTGCATGAAGGCGTCGGTGACACCGACCGAGATGTTGAAGTTGGTGAGGTCGCCGTGGTCCTTGGCGTGGATGAAGGCCTCGATGTCGGGATGGTCGCAGCGCAGCACGCCCATCTGGGCGCCACGCCGCGAACCGGCGGACTCGACGGTCTCACAGGAGCGGTCGAACACGCGCATGTAGGAAACCGGGCCGGAGGCGCGCGACTGGGTGCCCTTGACGTGGGCGCCGACAGGACGGATCGAGGAAAAGTCGTAGCCGACGCCGCCGCCGCGACGCATCGTTTCGGCCGCTTGCGAGAGCGCGGTGTAGATACCGGGGCGACCGTCGACGACTTCGGAAATCGAGTCGCCCACGGGCTGGACAAAGCAGTTGATGAGGGTGGCGCACAGGTCGGTGCCGGCGGCCGAGTTGATGCGGCCGGCGGGCACGAAGCCGTTTTCCTGGGCATCGAGGAAGCGAGCTTCCCATTGGGTGCGCGCAGTTTCTGTCTCGCTCGCGGCCAGTGCCTTGGCAACGCGTTTGCGTACGTCGCGCACGTCGCGCTCGTTGCCCTTGGCGTATTTCTCGAGGAGAACCTCGCCGGAAATTTCCTGTGGCAGGGGCAGGCCAAGCTGGCCGGTATAAGTCGGGATGTCTTGCAGGCCGATGTCGTCCGTGAGTTGATCCATGGTCATGTTGGGCGTATCCGTCGGGTTGATCGATGCGGGGAGGCGGGTGAGTCGCTGGGTGTTGCACGAAAGCGGCGAAGCATAGCGGCACCTTCTGTGCGTGAAAAGTAAAAAATTTTTACTTCATAAAAAACATATAGATATATTTTTCTCTAGTGGTTGCTGAAAGTTATACCACTAGATGTAGTATGTTTTTGGCCAAGAAAAGCCCGAGAAAAATCAGCTTGTTGCCCTGTTTTCCGCAGGCGGCTTCTTCGTGATTGATGCGGCGGCGCAGCAAAACCGAGCCTTTTGCCCGGGTTGACTTTGCGGGCGAACGCCCGACATGCTCACCCCAAGGGCGGAGGGAAATTCAGTCTCTATAACCAAAGACCAGGTCGGCGGTCATTCGGCCGGCGATTTGCGCATAAACTCGCGGGCATGGGGGCGACGGAAAGTGGTTTCACGGTGACGGCGAATGGCTGATTGTCCATCTCTGGAGATTGGCAACAGTCGCGATTTCGGCGAAGTTCGTGATCGCGTCGGTCGCATCGTGGCAGCGATTCTGCCGGAGCACGACACGGCATACATCGACCTTGCGTTCGATCTGATTGCGCGTGCCTGCCGGGGAGACCTGGCGGGCTATCGCCCGTTGCTGACGCCCTATCACGACCAGGGACACGTGCTGGAAGTCGTCTTGTGCGCTGCGCGCCTCCTGCATGGCTTGCACCTTGGAGGCGCGCGGCTGGACGCGCTGACTGTCGATGCCTGCCTGGTTGGCGCCTTGCTGCACGACTCGGGTTATCTGATGCACGCCGACAATCCCGGAGAGGCGAGCGGCAGCGGCGCCCAATTCACCCTCATCCACGTGCCGCGCGGCGTGGTTTTCGCCGAAACCGAACTGGCGGGCATATTGCCGCGTGACTTGCTGACCGCGGTGGGCAAGGTCATCCTCGCCACCGATCATCGCATCGTCGCGGTGATGCCGGCGTTTTCCTGCGATGCGGAACGGCTGGCCGCGCATGTCACCGCCACGGCCGACCTGATCGCGCAAATGGCCAACCGGGAATATCTCGAGCGCCTTCTTCTCCTGTATTCCGAGTTCCGCGAGGGCGGCATCGGTTTTTTTGCCGACATCCATGATCTGCTCGAAAAGACCGACAGCTTCTACAGAATGATGGCGACCCGCCTGCAAAACGATCTGGGGGGGCTGGCGCCGAACCTGGTCAGGCATTTCGGCAAGACGCGCGGCGAGCACCGGAACTACTATCTGGAGTCGATCGACCGCAATCTGGACTACCTGTCGCGACTGGTGCGGGAAGACCGCGAATCCCGTCTGTTGCAACTGAAGCGTGGCCGGGTCGTGGAAAAGGCGCTCTCCTTGCTTGATTCCACGGACTGAGGTTGCCCCCGGCGGGCGGTCCGTCAGCGGGTGCCGTACCAGAGCAGACCGATGGCGACGAGAATCACGGTGGCCCAGCCCAGCCGGTCGACGTAACGATGCAGCAGGCTTTCCATGCGTTCGCCGCCCCATGCCATCAGTCCGGCGACGAGGAAGAAGCGCAGGCCCCGGCCGACGAGAGAGGCGAGCGTAAAGGGCAGGATCGCCATGGAGAGGGCGCCGGCGGCAATGGTGAAGACCTTGTAGGGAATCGGCGAAAAGCCGGCCACGAAAACCGCCCAGAAGCCCCATTCGCCGAACCACGCCACTGCCGTCTGGTAGGCCGGCCAGTAGCGGCTCGCCTCCAGCCAGGGCAGGATCGCCTCCAGCGCGAAGTAGCCAACCGCATAGCCGAACAGTCCACCGGCCACCGAGGCGACCGTGGTCAGCAAGGCGAAGTACCAGGCGCGGCGGGGGTTCGCCAGGCTCATCGGTGCCAGCATCACGTCCGGCGGCACGGGGAAGAAGGAGGATTCGGCGAAGCTGATGCCGAACAGATAGCGCGGCGCGTGCGGATGTCGCGACCACTGCATCGCGCGTCGGTAAAGAGGGGAGAACAGTCTCATGCGCGCCTGTTGACGCGCTGTTGCAGTTGCCGTCGGCGCTTGCGCTTGACGTGCAGGTACCAGCCGAAGCTGATGAGGGCATAGCTCAGCAGGCCGAAAAAGCTGGCGGCGATCGCCAGGCCGACGATGAGCGGCGTGCCGAGGGCCGCAATGCGATCCCAGAGGCCGGCATCCGGGTCAATTTCCGGCGGTGCTTCGGCGTGCGACTGCATGGCGCCGTTCGCCCCGGTGACCCGGGCCCCCAGATGATAGGCGGCGTAATACACTGGGGCGAAGGTGACGGGGTTGGTGACCAGCGTGCTGGCAGCGGCGGCGGGGATGTTGGCGCGCAGCACGATGGAAGCGACGGCCGCCAGCGGAATCTGCGCCACGGGGATCAGCAGCCCGAAGAAAACGCCGACGGCCACGCCGATGGCCACGCCGCGTCGCGACCAGTGCCACAGGCGTGGATGCCCGAGCCAGGGCGCGAGCCAGCGCAGCCAGCGGCTGGCGGTGAGTTGTTCTCGCGTCGGAATGCGGATGCGCAGGTGTTTCAGCATGGCGGATCGTGCGATCAAAGGGCGCGGAGTCTAGCGTGCCTGCGGAAAAAATGTCAGGGAAATCAATAAAAAAGCCGACGTGGCGGGAGCCAGGCCGGCTTGTGCGGAGGTGGGCGATTTTACTTGCGGCTGGCCAGCGCCTCGATGCGCGCCTGGATGGGCGGGTGGCTGGAAAACAACGCTGCCCAGCCCGGTCGGCCGCTGATGCCGGCGGTGGCGATGTTCTGCGGCAGTTCGCCGGCCTCGACGCCGCCGAGGCGGCGCAGGGCGGACATCATCGGCTGCGGCGTGCCCATCAGCCAGGCGGCCCCCGCGTCGGCGCGGAATTCCCGCTGGCGCGAGAAATACATAACGACCACGCTGGCGAGGATGCCGAGCACGATCTGGGCGATCATCACAGTCGCCATATAGCCGATGCCGGGGCCGGACGACTGGCTGCCGCGGCGCAGGAAGGCGTCGACCAGGTAGCCGATGACGCGGGCGAGAAAGAACACGAAGGTGTTCATCACGCCCTGGATCAACGTCAGCGTCACCATGTCGCCGTTGGCGACGTGGGCCACCTCGTGGGCGATCACCGCCTCGGCCTCTTCGCGCGACATCATCTGCAACAGGCCGGTGGAGACGGCGACCAGCGAACTGTTCTTCGTCGCGCCGGTGGCGAAGGCGTTCGGTTCGCCCTCGTAGATGGCGACTTCGGGCATCGGGATGCCGGCCTTGTCGGCGAAGCGACGCACGGTGTCCATCAGCCAGAATTCGGTGGAATTGCTCGGGGCGGTGATCACGCGCGCGCCGGTGCTCATCTTGGCAATGGTCTTCGACATCGCCAGCGACAGGAAGGCGCCGCCGAAACCGAGGATGGCCGAGAACACCAGCAGCTGGCCGAGGTTCAATCCCGCCTCGCTCATGAAGCGGTCGGCGCCGGTCAGCGTCACCACCAGACCGAGGACGATCATGATGGCCAGGTTGGTGCCGATCAACAACATGGTGCGTTTCATCGAGTTTTTCCTTTCGCAACAAAAAAGTGCTGACATTTTGCCAGCCGCCCCCTGGCCACCGGCATTCATCGCGGATAATGGAGACCATTTTCGCGAAAACAAGTTCCCATGCCCATCCAGTGGTTTCCCGGTCACATGACCTCGGCGCGCAAGAAGGCCGCCGAGACCATGGCCCGCACCGACGTCGTCGTCGAGGTGCTCGACGCCCGCCTGCCCGAGGCCAGCAGCAACCCGATGATCGCCGAGCTGCGCCGCGCCCGCCAGCGCCCCTGCCTCAAGCTGCTCAACAAGGCCGACCTCGCCGACCCCACCGTCACGCAGGCCTGGCTGGATTTCTACGCCCGCCAGCCCGGCGTCACCGCCGTCGCCATTTCCTGCAAGAAGCCCGGCGACGCCGCAAAGGTGCCGGCCCTGTGCCGCCGCATCGCGCCGCACAGGAACGACAACACCAAGCCGCTGCGCATGATGATCATGGGCATCCCCAACGTCGGCAAATCGACGCTGATGAACGCGCTGCTCAAGCGCCGCATCGCCGCCGTTGGCGACGAACCCGCCGTCACCAAGAGCCAGCAGAGCTTTGATCTCGGCCCCGGCATGACCATCACCGACACGCCCGGCCTGATGTGGCCGAAGATCGAGCGCGATGCCGACGGCTACATGCTCGCCGCCAGCCACGCCATCGGTCGCAACGCCGTGATCGACGAGGAGGTCGCCACCTTCCTCGCCGGCATCCTGCTGGCACGCTACCCGGCGCTGCTCGCCGCGCGCTACAAGCTTGCCCCGGCCGAACTTGACGCCGTCGGCATCGTCGAGACCGTCGGCAAAAAGCGCGGCTGCATCATCAAGGGTGGCGGCGGCGCCATCGACATGGAGAAGGCCGCGATGATCCTGCTCACCGACTACCGCAGCGGTGCGCTCGGCCGCATCAGCCTCGAAACGCCGGAAACACGCACCGCCATGCTCGCCGTCGCCGTTCCGCCGGGGCCGACTTTTACAGACTCGCCGCGAAGCGGCACGATCTCGATCGGGGCTGATGCCCCGATCGAGATCGTTGTAGCTCCCTCTCTCACCCCGGATAGCTACTGCCCCGCCCGCAATTCTTTTGGACACGAAACTGGGGTAAATAGACGTGTCTG
>CAZGOH010000070.1:5631-11936 GCA_964527195.1 uncultured Methyloversatilis sp. | reverse complement strand
CGGCGCGCTCGATACGATTTCCTTCGACGATCTGCGATCCTGATGCCTGCCGACGCCACCGGTGGTCGAAGCGGACTGAGCGATCTCGACCTGCACCTGTTCCGCGAGGGCAGCCACACGCGTTTGTACGAGCGGCTGGGGGCGCACCCGGAAACGCGCGACGGCAGCCCCGGTTGCCGCTTCGCCGTGTGGGCGCCGAACGCGCACGCCGTCTCGGTGATGGGCGATTTCAACGGCTGGCATCGGCACAGCCACTGGCTGCGGCAGATCCATGCCGGCTCGGGCATCTGGGAAGGCTTCGTGCCTGGCGCCCGTCTCGGCCAGCACTACAAGTTCCACATCGAATCGGCCCTGCACGGCTACAAGGTCGACAAGGCCGACCCCTTCGCCTTCGCGGCCGAAATCGCGCCCGCCACCGGCTCGGTGATCGCCGCGCTCGATTACGCGTGGAACGACGCCGACTGGATGGCGCGCCGCCAGCAGGCCAACGCGCTCGACGCCCCGCAAGCGGTCTATGAGGTTCACCTCGGGTCCTGGCGCCGCTCGCCGGACGATCCCGGCAAGCCGCTCGGCTACCGCGACCTCGCGCCGCAGCTGGCCGACTACTGCGTCGAGATGGGCTTCACCCACGTCGAGCTGCTACCGGTGATGGAGCATCCGTTCTACGGCTCCTGGGGCTACCAGGTCACCGGCTATTTCGCGCCGACCTCGCGTTACGGCTCGCCGCAGGATTTCATGTTCCTCGTCGACCACCTGCACCAGCGCGGCATCGGCGTCATCCTCGACTGGGTGCCCTCGCACTTCCCGAACGACCAGCACGGCCTGGCCTACTTCGACGGCACGGCGCTCTACGAACACGCCGACCCGCGCCAGGGCTACCACCCCGAGTGGAGCAGCCAGATCTTCAACTACGGCCGCCACGAAGTGCGCTCCTTCCTGCTGTCGAGCGCGCTGTTCTGGCTCGACAGGTACCACATCGATGGCCTGCGCGTCGATGCCGTCGCCTCGATGCTCTACCTGGACTACGCACGCAAGGACGGCGAATGGGTGCCCAACATCCACGGCGGCAAGGAGAACCTCGAGGCCATCGGCTTCCTGCGCCAGTTGAACGAAGCCGTTTATCGCGATTTTCCCGACACGCAGACCATCGCCGAGGAATCCACCGCCTGGCCGATGGTCTCGCGCCCCACCTGGCTCGGCGGCCTCGGCTTCGGCATGAAGTGGAACATGGGCTGGATGCACGACACGCTCGGCTACTTTTCCCATGACCCGGTCTACCGCAAGTATCATCACGACCGCATCACCTTCAGCATCTGGTACGCCTTCCAGGAAAATTTCATGCTGCCGATCTCGCACGACGAGGTGGTGCATGGCAAGGGCTCGCTGGTGGGCAAGCTGCCGGGCGACGAGTGGCAGCGTTTCGCCAACCTGCGCCTGCTCCTGGGCTACATGTGGGCGCACCCCGGCAAGAAGCTGCTGTTCATGGGCAGCGAATTCGGCCAGACGCGCGAATGGAACCACGACACCAGCCTCGACTGGCACCTGCTGCAATACTGGCCGCACGCCGGCGCGCAGGCGTGGCTGCGCGACCTGAACCGCGTCTATCGCAGCCGCCCGGCCCTGTTCGCCCGCGACTTCGGCAACGACGGCTTCGAATGGGTGGATTGCCATGACGGCGACGAAAGCGTGCTGAGCTTCCTGCGCCGCGGTGCGCACGGCGAAGTCCTGCTCGTCGTCATCAATGCCACACCGGTGGTGCGCACCGGCTATCGCGTCGGCGTCCCGGCAGGCGGCGTCTGGCGCGAAGTGCTCAACAGCGACGCCCCGTGCTACGGCGGCAGCGGCCAGGGCAATGGCGGCGGCGCACAAGCACAGGACTGGGCCCACCACGGGCGCCCGCACTCCCTGCAACTCACCTTGCCGCCGCTAGGCATCCTCTTTCTCGAACCGGAAAACTGAAAGTCGGCCCCGGCGGCACGGCGGCGCACGGCGCTCAGGCCATCAGCGCACGCCAGAGCGTCCTACCCTTGCTTTCCTTGTCGATCTCGGCCAACACGCGTTCGTGCTCGGCCAGTTCTTCCGCCGTGGCCGCCACCACACGGATCGGCGGCCGCTCGCCCCGGGCGAAGCCGGCGATCTCGCCGTCGCCGAACACCAGGTCCATCACCAGGCTTTCCTGCCCGCGCGTCATGGCGAGATAAACCTCGGCGAGCAGTTCCGCGTCCAGCAAGGCGCCATGCAGCTGGCGGCCCGAGTTGTCGACGCCGAATTCGCCGCACAGGGCGTCGAGATTGTTCTTCCTGCCCGGACGCATCTCGCGCGCCATCTTGAGCGTATCGACAATATTCTCGCAATGGCTGGCGAAGGGCTCGCGGCCCGTCAGGGCGAGCTCGTTGTCGAGGAATCCGACGTCGAACGGGGCGTTGTGGATGATGACTTCGGCGTCGCGCACGAACTCGACCAACTCGTCGGCGATGTCCGCGAATTTCGGCTTGTCGGCGAGAAACTCGTCGGTGAGGCCATGTACCGCCTGCGCGCCGGCGGCGATGGCGCGCTCCGGGTTCAGGTAGCGATGAAAATGCCGGCCGGTGAGCTTGCGGCTCGCCATCTCGACGCAGGCGATCTCGATGATGCGGTCGCCCTGGCGCCATTCCAGGCCGGTGGTTTCGGTATCAAGAATGATCGTGCGCGTGGCCGTCATGTCATTTTCCCCGTTGCTCTTCAATGGCGCGGCGCGCGAGCGCGTCCACCCGTTCGTTGAACTCGTGACCGGCATGGCCACGCACCCAAAGCCATTCGACCACATGCCCTGCCGCCGCGACATCGAGCGCCTGCCAAAGGTCGGCGTTCTTCACCGGCTTTTTGTCGGCGGTCAGCCAGCCGCGTTTCTTCCATGCGTGGATCCATTCGCTGATGCCCTTCTGCACGTACTGCGAATCGGTATGCACGCGCGCCGCCACCGGTCGCTTCAACGCACGCAGGGCCTCGATCACGGCCATCAGTTCCATGCGGTTGTTGGTGGTCGCCGGCACGTAGCCGGAGAGTTCCTTCTCCTTGCCGCCGCTGCGCAGCAGCGCGCCCCAGCCGCCCGGACCCGGGTTGCCGCTGCACGCGCCATCGGTGTAAATCTCCACGCATTCTTTCCCGTTCATCGTTCGTCCGTCTTCTGTGTCAGGGGTTTGCGCGGCACCAGGGCCAGCGCCTTGGCGCGCGCCATGCGGTCGCGCCACTTCGGCATCACCAGTCGCATGCCGTGCTGACGCTTGATCGCCTGCACCACATAGGCGGCACCCATCACCGGCCACCAGCGGTCGCCGGCCGATTCCGTGAAGCGCCAGCGTTGCAGCCACTTTTCCTGCCGTACCGGCGGCGCGTAACAGCCGAAGGCGCCGCCGCGCGTCTCGAAGCCGAGCAACGCGAACCAGTCGCGCAGGCGCGGCACGGACAGGTAGCGCCCCTGCCAGGGCGGCTCGGCGGCGCGGCCGGCGAGCGCGCGCCGCGCGCCCCACAGGCTGAAGGGGTTGAAGCCGGTGATCACCACGTGACCTTCCGGCACCAGCACGCGATCGATCTCGCGCAGGATCTGGTGCGGATGCGCATCGAATTCCAGGATGTGCGGCAAGACGATGAGGTCGATGCTGTTGGTGGCGAACGGCAGATGATGCGCATCGCCCTTCACCTCCCCCCGCGTCTCCCCGTCGCCGCAGCAACGCAGGCGGAAAGGCATGCGATTGGCCCGCAGGTAGTCCAGTTGCGGAAAGCCGATCTGCACGGCGTTGAAGCCGAAAATGTCGGCCACCAGCAAATCGAGCTTGCGCTGTTCCCACTCCTGCACGTAGCGGCCCTGCGGGGTTTCCAGCCACGCGGCAAAACTCGCGATCGCCATTACAATCCCCCGCCATGCGGATCGAACCCATACCGGCATTCGAGGACAACTACATCTGGGCGCTGCGCACGGGCGGCGCGGCCATCGTCGTGGACCCCGGCGAGGCCGCGCCGGTCTTCGATTTCCTCGCGCGCAGCGGTGACCGCCTGGCGGCGATCCTCGTCACGCACCGCCACGGCGACCACGTCGGCGGCATCGCCGACCTCCTCGCCCGCCAGCGCGTACCGGTCTTTGGGCCGGCACACGAGGCCGCCGAGTTCGTCACCCGTCCATTGCGGGATGGCGAACACGTGGCGGTGGCGGGAACGGAATTCGAGGTGCTCGAAGTGCCGGGACATACGCTGGGTCATGTGGCCTATTATCGCCCGGGGATGCTCTTCTGCGGCGACGTCCTGTTCGGCGCCGGCTGCGGCCGGGTCTTCGAGGGCACGCTGGAACAGATGCACGCCTCGCTCGCGCGCATCGCCGCCCTGCCGCCCGATACGCGCATCTACTGCGCCCACGAATACACCATGTCCTGCCTGCATTTCGCGCGGAGCGTCGAACCGGACAACCCCGCCATCGTCGCGCGCGCGGCACGCGTCGCCGCGCTGCGTGCCGCCGGCCAGGCGTCGGTGCCGAGCACCCTCGCCGAGGAACTGGACACGAACCCGTTCCTGCGCTGGCGCGCGCCCGCAGTGATCGCCGCCGCCACCGTTCGCCTCGGTCGCCCGCCGAGCGATGACGCCGAGACCTTCGCTGCCATGCGTACCTGGCGCGACACCCTTTGACCCCCGCCCTTTCCAACCGAGGAGACCCCAATGAAAAAACCCCTGCTCGCCTGTCTGCTGACCGCTTCGCTTGCCGTGACGCCGGCGCTGGCGGCCGACAAGGTCAAGGTCGGCTTCGTGTCGACGCTGTCCGGCCCGGCGGCCGGCCTCGGCGTGGATATCCGCGACGGCTTCCAGCTCGCCATGAAGCATCTTGACGGCAGGCTGGGCGGCGTGCCGGCCGAAGTCATCTTCGCCGACGACCAGCAAAATCCCAATACCGCTAAGCAGATCACCGAGCGCTTCCTCAAGCGCGACAAGGTCGACTTCATGACCGGCATCGTCTTCTCGAACATCCTGCTCACCGTCACCAAGTCGGTGTTCGACAACCAGACCTTCTACATTTCCTCCAACGCCGGCCCCTCGCAACTGGCCGGCGCGGAGTGCAACCCCTACTTCTTCAACGTCTCCTGGCAGAACGACAACGTCGCCGAGGCAATGGGCAAATGGGCCACCGAACAGGGCTACAAGAACGTGATCGGCGTCGCACCCAACTACCCGGCCGGCAAGGACGCCCTGAACGGCTTCAAGCGCTTCTTCAAGGGCAACATGAGCGACGAGGTCTATACCAAGCTCGGCCAGCTCGACTACGCCGCCGAACTCGCGCAACTGCGCGCCGCCAAGCCCGACGCCGTGTTCTTCTTCCTGCCCGGCGGCATGGGCATCAACTTCATCAAGCAGTTCGTCGCCGCCGGCCTGTCGCGCGACATCCGCCTCATCACGTCCGGTTTCGCCGCCGACGAGGACGTCATTCCCGCCGTCGGCGAACCGTTGCTCGGTACCTTCAACTCCAGCCACTGGGCGCACGACCTCGACAACGCCGCCAATCGCAAGTTCGTCGCCGATTTCGAGAAGGAATACAAGCGGCTGCCATCGCTCTACGCCTCGCAGGGCTACGACGCGGCGATGCTGATCGACTCGGCGGTACGCAAGACCAAGGGCAAGCTGGGCGACAAGGCGGCCGTCAGAAAGGCGCTGGCGGCGGCCGACTTCGCTTCGGTGCGCGGCAAATTCCGTTTCAACACCAACCAGTTCCCGATTCAGGATTACCATCTGCGTCTGGTGCATAAGGATGGCAAGGGCCGCATCACCAACAAGCTGATGGGCACGATCTTCACCAACCACGCCGATGCCTACGTCGGCGAATGCAAGATGCCGAAATAGGCCGGCACGCGGAAAAGGATATGACACATGAGAAAGACCAGCCTCGCCATGACCCTGCTGTTCGTCGCCTCGACGGGCTACGCGCAGGTCGATGTCGGTAACGTGTTCCGTTCCCTCTCGGGTGCGTTGCGCGGTGGCGAGGCGCAAAAGCCGCCGCAACAGCAGGGCGCGACCACCGTGATGGGTGTGCGCGGCATCGACGAAGTGGATGGGCAAAAAACCGCCACCGCGCCGGCGGCCGGCGCCGATCTGACGGCTCTCGACAACTGGGCGGTGACCCGCACCTCGGCCGAACGCGCCGCGGCCGCGCGCCAGCTGGCGGCCCGCCCGGTCGCCCTGCGCAGCGACGCGCCGGCAGCGCAGGCGGGAGGCGCGCAATGAAACGCTTGTTGCCCGCCCTCGCCGTCCTGCTGCTCGCGGCCGCGCCCGCCCATGCCCAACTGAAT
>CAZGOH010000070.1:0-5570 GCA_964527195.1 uncultured Methyloversatilis sp. | reverse complement strand
CACCCATCGCCCCCTCAGGGACGACAAGTTGCAGCGCTACCTCAACGAAGTCGGCGTGTGGATCGCCGCGCAGTCGGAACGCCCGCACCTGCCCTGGCGTTTCGCCGCGGTGCAAAACGAGCAGATCAACGCGTACGCCGTACCCGGCGGCATCGTGCTGATCACCCAGGGCATGTTGCACATGCTGAGCAACGAAGCCGAGCTCGCCTGCGTGATCGGCCACGAGATCGGCCACATCACCCGCAAGCACCACCTCGCCCTGCTGCAGAAGGAAATCCTCATCCAGACAGGCACGCAGGCGCTCGCCAGCAACATGCAAGGGGGCGACATCAGGGCCCAGGCCAAGCGTTTCCTGCTCGGCGAGGGCGCCACGCTCTTCAACCGTTCGCTCGACCGCGGCTCGGAACGCGAGGCCGACGAAGACGGCGTGCTGCTGGCAGCGCGCGCCGGCTACGATCCCGACGCCTGCCTGATGTTCATGCAGCGCATGGCGGCGATGAAGGCCGACACCGGTTCGCTCGCCGCGCTGTACAAGACCCACCCCAAGCCCGCTGATCGCAGCATCGACATCGAACGCGCCATCGGCCGTCTCGACGGCATCGGCGCGGCCGCAGGACAGCGCCCGAAGCTGGCCTACCGCAAACCGTAGCCGCCCGCCGAAAGTCGGCGCCGGCAGCACGGCGACGCGAGATCAACGTGCCGCGGCGATGCGCGCGGCGATGTGGGCGAGCGCCGCCTCCACCTGATCGATGAGGATCAGGCACAGGTCGCCCGGCGCAAGCTTTTCGAGGGCCGTATCGATGGCGGGAAACTCGCCGCGCACCTCCTCGACCGCGCGGGTGCGCGGGGCGTTTTCCAGGCCCTGGCGCAGCAGGGCGAGCACTTCGCCGTCGGCGCGCCCGCGCTGACAGGCATCCTGGTAGAGAACGGCACCGTCGAAGGCCGCGCCGAGTATCTCGGACTGTCTGCGGATGTCCTCGTCGCGACGATCGCCCGCCGCGCTGATCACCACCCAGCGCCGCTGCGTCGCCAGTGCGGGCATCGCCTCGACCGCTTGCACCAGCGCCAGGATCGCATCCGGATTGTGGCCGTAGTCGGCCACCAGCGTCGCTCCGCGATAATCGAAGATGTTGAAGCGTCCGGGCGCACTGGCGACATCGCCGACGAAGCCGGCCAGGCCGAGCCGGATGATGTTCCAGTCCAGCCCCAACGCCCAGGCCGCGCCGACCGCGGCCATGACGTTTTCCACCTGGAAACCGATGGCACCGCCACGCGTGAGGGGAATCCCGGCCAGCGGCAGCCGTTCCATCGTGCCGACCTCGCAACAGACGATGTCGTCGCCTTCGCGGAAGATCGTCCGCCGCCCCTGCGCACGATGCATGGTCATGACCGGATGATGCGGATCGGGAGCGAAAAAGATCAGCTTCCCCGGACAGGCGATCTCCATCTTCGCCACGTTCGGATCGGTGGCGTTCAGCACCGCCGTGCCGTCGGGACCGACGTTCTGCACGATCACGCGCTTGACGACGGCGAGTTCCTCCGTGGTCGTGATGTAATTGAGGCCGAGGTGGTCGCCGCTGCCGAGATTGGTAACCACGGCAACGTCGCAGCGATCGAAACCCAGGCCCTCGCGCAGGATGCCGCCGCGTGCGGTTTCCAGCACGGCCGCATCGACTTCGGGATGGAACAGTACGTTCCTGGCGCTCTTCGGACCGCTGCAATCGCCCGTATCGATGAGACGCCCGCCGACATACACGCCGTCCGTGGTCGTCATGCCGGTACGTTTGCCGGCGCGCGACAGAAGATGCGCGATCAGCCGCACCGTGGTGGTCTTGCCGTTCGTGCCGGTGACGGCGACGACCGGTATGCGCCCCGTATCGCCGGGCGCATACAGGGTATCGATGATCGCCGCCCCGACATCGCGCCCCTTCCCGTAGGAAGGATCCAGATGCATGCGCAGCCCCGGCGCGGCGTTCGTCTCGACGATGCCGCCACCCTGCGCTTCGAGCGGGCGACTGACGTTTTCGCACACCACATCGACGCCACAGATGTCGAGGCCGACCATGCGCGCGGCCGCCACGGCGCGTGCCGCCACTTCCGGGTGCACGTCGTCGGTCACGTCGGTCGCCGTACCGCCGGTCGACAAGTTGGCGTTGTTGCGCAGGACCGCGCGCGCGCCCTTGGGCAAAACGCTTTCCGCCGTATAGCCCTGGATCGCCAGACGCGCATGGGCAATCTCGTCGATGCGGATTTTCGTCAAGGACGTGGCATGGCCCTCGCCGCGGCGCGGGTCGGTATTGATGATGTCGACCAGTTCGCGCACCGTGTGCTCGCCGTCGCCGATGACATGCGGGGGATCGCGGCGCGCCGCCGCGACCAGCCGGTCGCCGACCACCAGCAGGCGAAAGTCGTGGCCGGTGATGAACTTCTCGACCAGCACGCGCTCGCTGTATTCCTGCGCCACCGCGAAGACGATGTCGAAGTGCTCGCGACTGGCGATGTTCGCCGTCACGCCCTTGCCCTGATTGCCGTCGTAGGGCTTGGTGACGACCGGCAGGCCGATTTCGAGCGCGGCGCGCCAGCCGTCCTCGACGTTGTCGACCGCGCGCCCGACGGGCACCGGCACGCCGGCGGCAGCGAGCAGCTGCTTGGTGAGATCCTTGTCCTGGGCGATCGCTTCGGCAATGGCCGAGGTACTGTCGATCTCCGCCGCCTGGATACGCCGCTGCCGGCTGCCCCAACCGAACTGGATCAGGCTGCCGGAAGTCAGCCGCCGCCAGGGAATGTCGCGGGCCGCCGCCGCCTGGACGATCGAACCGGTGGAGGGACCGAGGCGCTCGTCGGCGTAAAGTTCGACGAGCGCGTTCAGGGCCGCGGCGATGTCGAAAGGCGCGTCGGCGAGCGCGGCCCGGCACAAGCCCTCGGCGAGTTCCAGCGCCTTGCGGCCGACCGCTTCCTCGCAATACTCGACGACGACCTGATACACGCCGGCATCCACGGTCGACGCGGTGCGCCCGAAGGTGACGGGGCAACCGGCCTGAAGCTGCAAGTTGAGCGCCGCATATTGCAGGGCGTGGGCGATGGCGATATCGCCTTCGTGGCCGATGGGGCGCAAGGCGCCGACGAGCGGGAAACGCTCGCGCAGGCGCGCTTCGAAACCGGGCAGGCGGCCGATGGCACTTTCGTCGGGGGTGCACTCGACGAGCGCCTGGATCGAAGTGTGACGGGACCAGAGATTGGGGCCGCGCAAGGCCCGGATGCGGGTGATTTCCATTTAGGCGAGATTTCCGTAGGTTTCGATGCCGGCACGCAGGATTTCCGACGACAGGCCCAGCGCCCAGCCGGCGCCGAGGGCGGCGAGCACGGCGGCGAGCGCGTCCGGTTCCGCCGCGAGCAGGGGAATCGCCGCCAGGTCGATGAGCGCATCCTCACCCACGGCGTCGGCCAGGATGATGCGGCCGTCGCGCACGAAAATCGCCCGTCCCGCCTTGCGCCGATGCTCGGCGACGACTGGCGAATGCGCGTCGAGGCTGAAGAAAATCGTGCCGCCGTCCGACAGTTCGGCGAGTTTCGCCACGGTGGCATCGTCGGCGTTCAGCACGGCCGCCCCCTCGGGCAGAACGACGTCCACCTGAGTACGGAACACCTTGAACAACAGGTCGGCGTCGCCGATCTCGTGCTCCGGCATCAGCGAGGCGTCGTCGATCGCGGTGACGATGCCGACCAAGCAACGATCATAGGCCAGGCCTTCGGTCACCATCGTGTGCGGAGAATTCTCGATCACGGCGGCATCGCAGGCGCGGTTCATGAGCAGGCGCCGCGCCGGTTCCCAGCAGGCGCAGTCGCCCGCCTGGATCAGGCGCTGATCGAAAAACAGCCCCTCGGCGCAGGCCAGGCCGGCATGCTTGCCGTCGAGTTGCAGGAGGCGCGCCACGATGTGGGCGACGCGCGTCGTATCGCGGCTGCCGGCAATGCCCACGACAGGAATCCGGCCACGCTGCGTATCGCCCCGGCCCGGAGGAAACAAGTGATCGATGATCGCCTCGCCCACCGGACGCGGCTGGCCGGCCGCCGGCTTGAGATGCATCAAAAGACTCGGGCCGGCATTCACCTCGACGATGGCGCCGCCCTGTTCCGCCAGCGGTCGGGCGATGTCTTCGCAAACGAGGTCGATGCCGGCAATGTCCAGCCCGACGATACGGGCGGCGAGACAGGCGGCCTGCGCGGTCTGCGCATGCACCAGATCGGTGACGTCGGTCGCGTAGGTGCCGGTACGCTGGATCAGCACATGCCGGCCCGCCGCCGGCACCGCGTCGGCATCGAGCTGCTGGCGCCGCAACAGCAGATCGATGCCGGGCTCGCGTTCGAGCACGATGGTTTCGAGCGGAAACTCCTCCGTCTCGCCGCGCCGCGGATCGGTGTTGAGCTGGCTGTCGACCAGTTCGCGCACCGTCGAACGGCCGTCGCCGACGATATGGATGCTCTCGCCGCGCGTTGCCGCCACCAGCTTGCCGCCCACCACCAGCAGGCGATGCTCCTCGCCACGCACGAAGCGTTCGACCATCACGCCGCTGCCTTCGGCGTCCGCCACCGGGAAGGCAGCCTCCACCTCGGCCTGCGTCATGAGTTCCAGCGACACGCCCCGGCCGTGGTTGGCGTTGTCGGGCTTCACCACCACCGGCAGGCCGATCTCCTGCGCCGCCGCCCAGGCGTCGGCCGGGCTGTCGACCATCCGCCCTTCCGGCACCGGCACGCCGCAGGATGCAAGCAAGGTCTTGGTCAGATCCTTGTCGCCGGCGATGCTCTCCCCGATCGCCGAGGTGGCGTCGGTTTCGGCCGTCCAGATGCGGCGGCTTTTCGAGCCGTAGCCGAGTTGGACGAGGTTGCCGTCGTTGAGGCGGATGTGCGGGATGCGACGTGGCTTGGCGTCCGCTGCATCGACGATGCAGGCGGTGCTGGGGCCGAGCATGCGGCGGTCGGCCATCGCGTGCAGGCGCTTCACCGTGCCGGCGACATCGAAAGGCTTGTCCTCGATGGCGGCCATCACCAGGTCGCGCGCGGCATACAGGGCCTCGCGCGTCACCTCGGGATGCCAGGCGCGCACCACCACCTTGTAGTGGCCCACCTGCGTCATGCTGCGCGCGCGCCCGAAACCGCCGGGCATGCCGGCCCGGTTCTGCAATTCCAGGGTGACGTGCTCCATGATGTGTGCCGGCCAGGTACCCTCTTCGAGTCGCCGCACGAAGCCGCCTTCCTCGCCGTAGCTGCAACGGTGGCCGTGCAGGCCGGGCAGCCAGTCGATCAGCCGCGCGTTGAAGCCCGGCAGGGTGTTCGAAGGGTGATCTTCAAGTTCGTGAATGTCGACCCAGGCTTCGAGCACCGGGCGGTAGGTCCACATGTTCGGGCCGCGCAAATGCACGATCCGGAGGAATTCGATGGATTTCATGACGTGGGGGGGCGAAGAGGATGAATCGCTGGACTCGATGGCTGCTTGAACGCCGTATTCTCGCAAAAGCTGACGATTCGCGAAAAAATAAAAGTCGGCACCGGCGGGACGGCGCGCCGTCCCG
>CAZGOH010000069.1:5680-12526 GCA_964527195.1 uncultured Methyloversatilis sp. | reverse complement strand
TGTGGCAGCGCAAGCTCCGCTTCGGGTCGGTTGGGGGTGGCGGGCGACTTAAACCCGGCCCGCTGATCCTCGCTGCGCCGGGGGATTCGCTCTACCCGGCGGTTGTTCCGGTCAAGCCGGGCGATGCGTCGTTTGCCTCGGTTGGCAGCGTGGCCTCTACCCTGGGGGCCGCCACATTGAATGCCGCCGGCGCCCTGGCGATCGCCGGCGCTGCCTCGGCCACCCTGGGCACGGCCACGCTGGCCGGCTCGGCGAGGCTGGCGCTGTCCGGGGCCGTCTCCGCCCAGATCGGTAACGCCACGCTGTCGGCTGCCGGTGCGCTGGCGGCTGCCGGGATCAATGGCAGCCTGTCTGCCGCGCTCGGTGCGGCGACGCTGGCCGGCACCGGCAAACTGGCGATCGCCGGCACGCTCGCCCGGACGCTCGACGCTGCCACGCTGGCCGGCACGGCCAGGCTGAGTCTGTCCGGCGCGACGGCCACCACCCTCGGCGCCGCGCAGCTTTCCGGCACCGCGGCGCTGCGCATTTCCGGTCAGGCGGCGCTACCGCTCGATGCCGCCATCGGTAGCGGGCAGGGCAGCCTGGCCATCGCGGGGAACGTCGGCGGCACGCTGGCGGCGGCCACCCTCACCGCCACCAGCCGGCTGGAACTCTCGGGGTCTGGCGCCGCCACGCTCCAGGATGCGGCGATCGTCGCCAGCGGCGCGCTGCTCAATCGGGGCGCGACGGCCGCAACGCTGGCGCCCGCTGCCTTGGTGGCCACCGGCACGCTCGGCATTCGCGGCGCCGCCAGCGTCACCCTGGCGGATGCGGCGGCGACCGGCAGCGCCGCCTTGCCCATCGCCGGCGCGGCCGCCGGGCAGTTGGCCCCAGCCACGCTGGCAGCCACCGGCACCCTGGCTATCGCCGGCACCGGCGCCGCTCAACTCGACGACGCCACCCTGGTCAGCAGCGGCCGGATCATCGACGCCACCCTGGTGCTGTCGGCCGTGGCCATCGATGACATCGCCGCTGCCATTCTGTCCAAGCAGTTGCCTCTCGGCAGTGCGCCGGTTGTAGCCTACGGCACGCATGCGCTGTCGGCCGGCGAGATCGATGCGATCGCGCACGCCGTGTTTGCGAGACAGATGCCATGACGACCGTTGGCGCGCGCCTGGTGCAGCTTGCCGGCCGGCCAGGCACGGCCGCCGCGCTGCTGCGATTGATCGGCGCGGCAGAGACGGCCGGCGCGGCCCTGGTCAATTATTCCGGTCGATCATCGGGAACGATGATCGACCATCTGGCGGTGAATCGGCATCCCGCCGTGCCGCCAGCGCCGACTTTCGGCGGCGGGTCCGGCGGCGGCCGCCGCGTGCGCGGGCGTTACCGGCGCGACGACGAATTGATCTGGATGGGAGGCGCGCGTGGCCATTAAGGGCGTCTTCGACCTGCCGTTCAAGGAGCAGCAGGCGTTCTTCCGCCGCAAGCTGCATCTGCCGACGGAAAAGTGGAACGACATCCGCCAGTCCGCCCACGACCGCGCCTTCGTGGTCGCCGGCGCGCAGAAGGCCGATCTGCTCGCCGATCTGCACGCATCCATTCTTGAACACATGGACGGCGGCGGCGGGCTGGAAAGCTACCGCAAGGATTTTCGCCGGATCGTCGAACAGCACGGCTGGACCGGCTGGACGGGCGAGGGAACGAAGGCGGGAGAAGCCTGGCGCACGCGCGTCACCTACATGACCAACCTGCGCACCAGCTATGCCGCCGGGCGTTACAAGCAGCTGACGGAAAACGGCATCAAGTGGTTCATGTGGAAGCACAGCGGGCTGGCGAAAGACCCGCGCCCCGAGCATCTGGCCTGGGACGGCCTGGTGCTGCCCGCCGATCATCCGTTCTGGAAGCTGCACTTCCCGCCGCAGATCCCGCCGCACTGGGGCTGCCGCTGCCGTGTGGTCGGCGTGACGAATCCCGAGCTGTCAAAAAGCCTCGGCGGCGATCCCGACAAGCAGCTGCCCAAGGGCTGGGACAAGGTGGACGCCAAACACAAGACGCAGGGGCCGGGCTGGAACTACGCGCCGGGGGCCAATGCGATGATGCCGCTGGCCGAGATGGTCGAGAACAAGTTATTCAAGCTCTCGGCGCCCATCGGCGCGGCGATGTGGGAGGCGCTGGCGCCGGCCATCGCGATGGAGCGGCGGCTGGCGTGGGCGTCGATGGTCAGCGCGACGGCGACGGGCATGCAGGCCGGCAACCAGGCTGCGCTGGCCCACGTGGCCGCGCCGGCCACGGTGGCCGATCTGGCCGCGCGCGGCGTGCCGATGGCCACCGCCGACATCTGGCTGCGCGACGCCGAACTGCTCCACGCCCTGCGCGAGGCCAAGGCCGGGCGCGGTGCCGGGCTGTCAGAGGCGACATGGCGCGAACTGCCCGCGTTACTGGAAAAGGCCACGCCCTATCTCGATACGGTCGACGCCGGCATCGTCTACGTCTTCGATGCGCCGGAAGGGCTGGGCAAGGTGGCGGTGCGGGTGAATTACGCCAGCAAGGTGCGGGCCGGGGTGAAGCGCGACCGGATGACTTCGAACTTTGTCAGGACGGGCGGGCTGATCGACGCCAACAACATCGGCGAAGTGCGTTACGTGGAGCTGAAGAAGTGAGGCGGCGCCGGATTCGAACCGGATCATGCAGTCGGCGTGCCGAATACAACCGTTCCCATTGGAAACAACCGCCTCTGTAACAGTATAGGAGCCAACATGATATTTGTTAAGCCCCCCGGCCCGCAGGGCCTGAGCCGCGATCTGGTAACGCCCGGCGGGCACCCGCTCAAGGAAGTCGAACTGGCGACGCTGCCGGTCGACGGCGACGCCTGGCAGCTTGTTGTCGAGGTTATGACGCCGGAGCGCCCGGAGGCGGATGGCCGCGTCTGGAACATGTTCACGCCGGTCGCCGTGATCGACATCAACCGGCTGGTCTGCGCCGACAAGCGCGTGGGTTATCCGGTCATCTTGAGGCTGTCGGCGACGGTGCATGACGACAAGCCGGAAACGGCCGGCAGCGTCATGCCGCAGGCCGTGGCGCCCGTGCAGGATTTGACGCGCACATGACGTTCCCGCACCGTGTTGCCGGGATGTTCGTAGTCGCGCAGGACGGACATTTCGCCGCTGACGACGACGTTGCCGCCGATCTTGACGCAGGTGGTGCGGCGGTTGAAAGTGGATTTTTCGCTCATGGAAGCCCTCCGGTGGCGGTTGACGAGATTGGCGTCTGTCATTCTGCCACCGCGAGGCGCTTCCCTCTCATTGGAGGTGCCGGATGACTCGTTTCCTGTCTCTACCGTTTTACTGGCTTGGTTATGGCATCGCCTGGTGCGTTGAGTCATTCCGCGAGGGGCGTTTCAATGGCGGATACGATGCGTCGCTTCATTGGACTGGTCGGCGCGGCAAGCCATGATCTCCATCGACCTCGACGACCGCGAAGTCGTCGCCGCCCTGGAGCGCTTGCGCGGCCGGGCCGGCGAATCCGGCCTGCGCCCGGCGCTGGCGCTGATCGGCGAACACCTGGCCGAGACCACCAAGCAACGCTTCGCTGTCGGGCGCGGCCCGGATGGCGTCAAATGGAAGGACAACGCCCCCTCGACGCTCGCGCGCCTGCTCAAACAGGGCCGGGGTGCCGGCAAGCGCCCGCTGATCGACAGCGGCGAGCTGGCCCATACCATCCGCTGGCAGTTCATCGACGGCGGCGTGGCGGTGGGTACGGATCGCTTCTCCGGCCTATTCGATGGCGGCGCCGCCGTGCACCAGTTCGGCAGCCGCGACGGCAAGATCCCGGCCCGGCCGTTTCTCGGGATTTCGAACGACGACCGCCGGGCCATTCTGGCCATCGTCGAGGCGCATTTTGCCGAAAGCTGAAATCGGCCCGCTGGCGCGTCGAAATCGGCCGGGGCTATCTCCATGCCACCCGTGGCGCAAAAATCGCATGGCGGGGCCAGTAACGCGGTAGTAACGCTATAACTGATGGCGCCTGCGTGCTACCGGCGTTGATGCTCCCGCGCGGCGCCGGGACTTTGTAAAGCCGCCAAGGCGGGTTGGTCGGCATGGATAAACCGCTGCTTCTTTCCCGATAAAGGCACTGAATCGAGAAATGGGTTAAATTCCGTCGCCTGTAACGCCGTTACCAAAGGCGTTGTCAAATTTCAGGAGTTCCCATGCCCACCATCGTCGGTTTCAAGAAATCGACCTTCGACCCGGAGAAGTATCGTCAAGCCGTTTGCGACAACCACGGCCAGACGCTCACGACCGATGGAATCTGTTCCGGCATAGCGCAGGTTGAGCAGGATATTGCCGACGGCAAGAACGATTGGCTGGCGGCGATCAAGGAAACCCCCGCGTATATCGCCGAGGCCAATGACGCTTGAGCGCGTTATCGACTGGCAGAAGGTATTGACCGATGCCACCGACGTCTGCGAACGGCGCTTCGGGTTGTTTTTGGTCATCGACGCGGATATCGTCGGCGAGATTGCGGTGCAGGCCAATTCGTCGCTGGCCGCGCTCAACATGAACACCATGCCCAACGTCGCCAAGGTGGCAGGGCATGTGGCGTTCTGGATACGCAAGCTCAAGCCGGTTTTTCATGGCGAGGGTAGCGCCAACAAGCTGTTGACGATCAACGAGGTCGTCGGCATTCTGGTGGGGGTCGGTATCTGTCGGCGTTACTTCGACGAGAAGGCGAAGAAGAATTTTACGTTGCCGGATCGCATCATGAAGGACTGGTCGATGTCCTTGCGCAATCATTCCCACTCGCCGCACAGCTGTGCGATCTCGTTCGAGTTCCTGGCTTCCGAGCAGTAACCCACCGAACCCCTTCCCCCTGACGATTCCGCGCGCGCGCGGCGAAGATTCGCTCCATGCCGAATCTTCGCAATCCCCATGTAGCCGTTGCCGCCCTCGCCGTCGATCTGACGGCCGCCGGTAACGTCGCGCCCACCGAGTTCCGCCTGTTGCCGCTCGGCCGCTTCCGGGCGGCCGATGGTTCCGGTCGTCCGGTCGAGGTCAGGGAGGGCTGGCTGCTCGATCACAATGGCGCGCGCCAGATCGCCGCCCTGTCGACCGGCCGCGTCTCGCGCCGCGTCATCGATTTCGAGCATCAGACCCTGCGCGCCGCCGAGAACGGCAAGCCCGCCCCCGCTGCCGGTTGGTTCTCGCGCCTGGAGGCGCGTGCCGATGGCCTGTGGGCTGTCGGCGTTGAATGGACCGCCCAGGCCGCGCAGATGATCGCGGACAAGCAATACCGCTACATCAGCCCGGTTTTCCCTTACGACAAGCGTACCGGCGCCGTGCTGGGCATCGCCCATGCCGCGCTCACCAACGATCCCGGCCTCGACGGGCTGACGGATCTCGCCGCCCTGGCCGCGCTTGCCCACCCGTTTTCCACCCCCGAAGAGGAGCCCGCAATGAAGGAACTGCTCAAGGCGCTCGGCTTGCCCGAGACTGCCACCGAGGCCGAGGCGCTTGCCGCGCTTTCCGCCCTCAAGACCACCCACACCGGCGAGATGGCCGCGCTCAAGGCGCAACCGCCCGATCCTGCCCGGTTCGTTGAGATCGCCACGCTCACCGCCGTGCGCAACGAGCTGGCCACCGCCACCGCCGAGCTGGCCGCCCTCAAGGCCGAGAAGCACGAGGCGGCGG
Source organism: uncultured Methyloversatilis sp. (assembly GCA_964527195.1). Taxonomy (GTDB): domain Bacteria; phylum Pseudomonadota; class Gammaproteobacteria; order Burkholderiales; family Rhodocyclaceae; genus Sulfuricystis. The sequence continues at coordinate 6,860 of CAZGOH010000069.1, read as the reverse complement.
TCGATGCGGTCGTCGCGGCCGCGCTGTCCGCCGGCAAGCTCACGCCGGCGATGGAGGGGTGGGCGAAAGGGCTCGGCAAGACCGACCTGGCGGCGCTCAACGCCTTTGTCGAGGCGGCGCCCGTCGTCGTCAAGCCGGGCGAGGCGCAGACCGGCGGCAAACCGGTCGGCGACGGCAAATCCCATCAACCCGCCGGGGTCGAGGTGGCGGTCATGAAGGCCCTGGGCCTGACCGCCGACCAGTTCGCCGCCGGCAAGCAGGAGGTTTAAGCAATGGCTGCTCTCACCACCGCACGCAACACGCCGGAACGCGCCGGCGATGTCCTCGGTTATCCCGTCAAGGCTTCGGTCAAGCCGATCCAGGGTGGCATTGCCGTCCTGGATGCCGGCTATGCCGCGCCGGGCACCACCGCCACCGGCCTGATCGCCGTCGGCCGCTTCGAGGAGACGGTCGATAACACCGGCGGCGCCAACGGCGCCTTGTCTGTCCTGGTCAAGCGCGGCACCTTCAAGTTCGGCAACTCGCCCGCCGGCGATCTGATCGTCCAGGCCGACGTCGGCGCCGACTGCTACATCGTCGACGACCAGACGGTCGCCAAAACCAGTGGCGCCAACACCCGCTCGGTCGCCGGCAAGATCATCGCCGTCGATGCGGACGGCGTGTGGGTCAAAGTCGGCCAATAAGTCGGCCAGTAACAGGAGAACTTCATCATGCAAATCACCGCTGCATCGCTTATCGCCCTTCAGCAAGGCTTCAACGCGGCCTTCCTCCAGGGCCTGGGATCGATCAAGTCCACGATGGACCTGGTCGCCATGCGCGTGCCCTCCACCGCCGACGCCGAGAACTACGGCTGGATGAAGGAGCTGCCCGGCATGCGCGAGTGGGTGGGCCAGCGCGTCATCCATAACCTGGAATCGTCCGCCGCCGTGCTCAAGAACAAGTCCTGGGAGCACACCATCGGCGTCAAGCGCACGCACATCGAGGACGACAAGCTCGGCATCTACGCGCCCATGCTCTCGATGCAGGGGGAAGTGGTCGGCCGCCATCCGGATGAGCTGGTCTGGGGCCTGCTGCCCAACGGCTTCACCACCAAGGGCTTCGACGGCCAGTATTTCTTCGACAGCGACCACGTCGGCTACACCGCGACGGGCGCCGAGACGTCCTGGAGCAACACCGGCGG